>JAIOPE010000045.1:0-23272 GCA_021414065.1 Planctomycetota bacterium | reverse complement strand
GCGGTCCGTGCCCCCCAGCGAGCGCCTCCGCGACGGCTGTCCGCTCGCCGAGCTTGGCGGACTCCTTCACGCGGTGCGCGGCGTCGAACGTGTCGAACGCCGGAAAGTGCGCGACCTGGTCGCCGCTTCCGAGGAACTCCGCGAGATCCTCGCGGAGCAGCGCCGCTTCGTCGGGACCCGGCGCGATCACGAGTCGCGGCGAGGGTGCGTCGCGGTCGAGCGCGGCGAGGAGCAATGCCGCGGACCCGCCGACGAGTCCGCCCACGGAGAACGACCTCCGCGCACCGAGCGCCTCGGCTGCCGCGCGCGCGAACGGCAGCGCCCGGAACGACTCGCGGAACGCGGCGGACCGGTCGGCGTCGGGGCTCACGTTAGCGGGTTCAAATTAGCGGGTTCAAATTGGCGGGTTCAAGTTGGCGGGACTACCGCGGGCCGCCGCGGGAGCCGCCGCGCGGACCGCGACGGGGACCGCCGCGCGATCCGCGACTCGGGCCACGCCCCGACCCGCGACCGGGTCCGCGCCCCGAGTCGGGGCCGCGATCGTGGCGCCGCTTCGGAGAGATGTTCCCCGCGCCGCGCTCGACCATGATGACCTGCAACGCGAGTTTGGCGGCGGCCTGCTCGGCCTCCCGCTTCGTGGGCGCGTGGGCCGCAGGGAAACGACGTCGCCCCACAACCGCTACGACCTCGTACTGCCGCGTGTGTTCGGGCCCCCACTCGCGCACGGCGTCGTACTGCGGCGTCTCGCCGAGATCGCGCTGCGCGACCTGTTGCAGCACCGACTTGAAGTTCTGCGCCGTGTGGTCGGAGAGCGCGCGGTGGACGAACGGGCCGAGGTGGTCGAGCACATACAGCTTCGCCGTCTCGTAGCCGCGGTCGAGGTAGACCGCGCCCGTCACGCCTTCGAAGACGTCGGCGATCAGCGAACGCGGGATCTCGTTCTTGCGCATGAGCCCGCGGCCCACGGCGAGGTACTGCTCGAGACCGATTTCGAGCGCGGCGTTGGCGAGTCCGTCGGTCGAGACGACGGCCGACTTCAGCCGCGTCATCTCGCCTTCGTCGCAGTCGGGAAGCAGGTCGTACAGGTGCTCCGCGATGATCAGACCGACGACCGAGTCGCCGAGGAACTCGAGTCGCTCGTAGCTCGGGCGGTCGTCGGACTTGATCGACGAGTGCGTGAGCGCGTTCTCGAGGAGCGTGATGTCGCGGAAGTGGTACTTGATCGCGTGCTGGCAGGCCTCGAGGCGCTCCGGGCGGAAGAAGTGCAGCGCGGCGCGATCGGCGCTGCGCTGCATCGCAGTCGCCGGAGTGGACACCGGTCCGCGGGGCGCGGGCCCCCGACCGAGATCGCGGTCCGCGGCGGGACTGTCGTGGTGGCCGTGGGCAGGGCGGGAAGCGCCGTCGTCACCGACGGAGTCCCCGAAGCCGGCGTCGAAGCCGCCGTCGAAGCCGCCGTCAACGCCGGCGTCCAGCCCGGCATCGAACCCGGCCGACGCCGCGGGCGCGACCGTCCTGGCCGGCGCGACGGGGCCGGTCGGAGTCGCGTACGGGTCGGCGGGCGGTTGGGCGATCGGCCCCTCGCGCCGCGCACCACCGCGGCGCCCGCGGCGCCCGCGGCGCGGGCCGCGCGGGTCCTCGCGGAAGTCGCCGCTCGCCCCGCGGTCGATCGGAGCCGGTCCGCGCGTTTCCACACCGACTGCTCCCGCGTTCAACGCGGGGAACTCCTCCGTCGGCGGCTCGTCTTCCGGGCGGACGTCTTCGCCTCGGACCGGCGCATGCGAGGCAGCAGCCTGCCTTCCGGGTCCCTGATCGGCGGCGACCTCGTCGAACGCCCCGACGAGCGTTTCGTCAAACGGTTCGACCAGCGGCAGATTCGCGGAATCCTCGCGGGTCTTCGCGTCGTCCATCGCGTCCAGGTTCGCGAACAGTCCTGCGTGGCGCGTCTCCTCGATCACGCGCGGCGGGATCCCCGGCGGCTCGTCGAACGTCGGCCATCCGTCGTCGTCCACCGGAATGAGCGGCAGGTCCTGGACCGGCGCTTCGCTCCGGCGTGGTGCGTACTCGCTGTGCCGCTGGGATGTCCGCACAGTCGCACGTGGCGCAGACGGCTGTTGGCGGTGCTGCCGCGACCGCTCGCCTGACGTCTCGCCCGGCGTGCCGGTCTCGCCCGGCGCGCCAGTCGCCGTCGGCATCGGAGCGGCCTGCGTCGGTCGCCCCGTCACGAGCGGCGGGAATTCCTCCGTCGGCGCCTCGGTGATCGCATCGTCGGTGCGAATGTCGTCGCCGCGCGTGTCGCCGCCGGACTGCGGCTCGACGTCCTTGCGCCGCCCGCGGCCGCCGCGACGCCCGCGTCGGCGTCGCTTCCCGCCCATCCCATCGCGGTCAGGCGCTGCACCGTCGGCGACGCCGGCATCACCCGGCACGGGAGCCGACGCGGGCGAAATGTCACGGGCGACATTGGCGGCGACGTGAGCGGCCGCAGATCCGGCCGGGCGACCGTCGGACACGGGCGCCGGGCTTGCCGGCCGCGACGAATCCCGCGAATCGCCCCGTCCCGCATCGTCCACATCGAGATCGGCGCCGAAGGCGTCCGAGCGCGGCGGCACGTCGCGCGTGGGTGCCGGTTGCGCGCGTTCTCGCTGCTGGTCTCGCTGCTGGTCTCGTTGCCCGTCGCGGCGCGATGCGTCGCGGCTCGGTGCCTCGCGCGAGCCCTGGACGTCGGCGGGTCGCCGAGACGGGTGTCCCTCTACGGCGGGCGCCGGCACAGCGGGCGTCGCAGGAGTGGCCGGCGACGGCCGGGCGCCCTGACGACGCGGCCCGTTTCCCGCCGGGCGGGCTCCGCCGGACCGCGCCGGGGATGTCGATGCGGCGGGCTCCGCAGAGTTCGAAGTCGCGGGCGGCGGCGCGGCGCGGCCGCCACTGGAACGCGCTCCCGTCGCACGGGGCGTCGCCTGCTTCCGGGCCCGCGGCGCACCCGTCGGGGCGTCGGCACTCGCGCCCGACGTGCGTCCCGATCGCGACGGATTTCCGCCGCGCGGGGCCGCTCGGCCCGGTGTGCGCTCTGGCGCGGCGCCGACATCTGCTGCGTCCGGTTCGCGCGGCGTCGGAACGTTTCGTACGGTTGGGGCATCGGCGCTCGCCTTGCCCGATGCAGGGCGACGGGCCCCACCGCGCCGACCTCGACCGCGCGTCGGCCCGCCTGATTCGCCGGCGCCGGATTGTTCCGATGAGGGGCCGACGGGCGAGTCGCCGTCGGCGATGGGGAGAGAGTGGATGACGACCTCCGAGAGGAGTTTGACAGACGGGGAGCGTCGCCTCCGGGTTCCGGAGCGTGGGAGACGTCGAGCCTGGGCGTGAGCCTGGCGAGTCCCCGGCGCCCCGACGCCCGGGCGCGGTGTCCCGATTCGACAGGGTGTCAGGGAAGCTAGCGGTTGCCCGACGCACGGGGCGCAAAATTGAGTTCCTGCCTGCCCGCAGCCGCGAACGAGCCGTGAGCGTGCCGCGAGCGCGCACCGACGGGCGGACCGGCCTCAGCGCGCGGTTTCGCTGTCGGTCGTCTCGCCCCGCCTCGCCCAGTCACCGCGGCTGGCCGCCGCACGGGGGAACGGTCCGGCATCCGGCGTGCCGGACGTCGAATCGTCTACTTCGGGGGCTCGACCCGCAGCGTGATGTCGTCCCGCGTGCCGAACTTCCTGTCCGGCCCGGCGCTCGTGAGCGTCGCGTCCGTGGCGCCGCGCTTGTACCGAATCGCCGTCACCCACGGATCGCGGGGCGCCGCCTCAGGAAGCGCCTCGGGCAACTCGTCGCCGGACGCACGGAGGCCGTCGGCCAGTGTTTGGAGCAGCGCTTCCGTCTCCTGGCGCATGCGCGCTCGGCGCTCGGCTCCGCGCAACTTGTTCTCCTGCTCGTTCACGGCCACGCCGAGGAACTTCAGGATCGCGACCGATCCTCCCCCGCAGCAGAGCACGCCGAGCAGCGTCAGCCCAACGCTCCAGGCGGCGAGCCGCTTGGCGGACCGCGCTGACGCTTCCACCTGCGCCGCTCCCACCGCGTCGCCCCCACCGGACTGCGGCGGAGGGGGGTAGGGCGCCGCGAACGGAGTTGCGAGCGGCGGTGCAGCGCGGGGCGGCGGAGGGTCGTCCTGCATGGGGCGGTCGGCGCAGGTTACCGCCGTACACGCAGCGAGAGCCGCACGAATCGACACGCCGCTCCCGAGCGATCCGCCCCGCGCGCACGGGGTCGGGGGACGTACGCGGCCGTCCGGATCAATGCCGGAAGTGGCGCATGCCCGTGAACAGGAGGGCGGCGCCGGCGGCGTTGGCGGCGGTGACGACGTCGTGGTCGTTGCGGCTGCCGCCCGGCTCGACGGCGGCGGTGACGCCGGCCCGCAGCGCGACCTCGAGTCCGTCGGCGAACGGGAAGAACGCGTCGGACGCGAGGACGGAGCCCTTCGCGCGGTCCCCCGCCTTGCGGACGGCGATCTCCGACGAGTCCACGCGGCTCATCTGGCCCGCGCCGACGCCGACGACCATGCCGTCCTTCGCCAGCACGATCGCGTTCGACGTGACGTGCTTCGCGACGAGCCACGCGAAGTCGAGGTCGCGACGCTCCGCATCGGTCGGCTGACGTGCCGAGACCACCTTCGACCCGCCTTCCGGAACGTCGCGCTGGTCGTACTCCTGGAGCAGGAGTCCGCCGAGGATGCGCCGGATGTTGCGGTCGCGGGGACCGAGGGGCGTGTGGACCTCACCGACCTTCACGAGGCGGAGCGACTTGCCCCACTTGGGCTTCTGCGTGAGTGTGTTGATCGCAGCCGGCTCGAAGCCCGGCGCGACGATGCACTCGATGAAGTGATCGGGCGTGGCGATGAGATCCGCGGTCGCCGCGTCCACCACCGTGTTGAACCCGAGCACGCCGCCGAACGCCGAGAGGGGATCGCCCGCGTGGGCCTTGGTCCACGCCTCGGCGACGGACGCGCCGACGGCGCATCCGCAGGGGTTCGTGTGTTTGATGACGACGCAGGCGGGTTCCTGGAACTCGCGCACGATCCGGAGCGCCTGGTCGAGGTCGATCAGGTTGTTGTACGAGAGTTCCTTGCCCCACAGGATCTCGCCGCTTGCGACGCTCGGACCGCCCGCGCCGCGCTCCGCGTAGAGCGCCGCGGTCTGGAACGGGTTCTCGCCGTAGCGCAGGTCGCGGACTTTCTCGAAGAACGGCGCGTAGAAGCTCGGGAAGAGCGACGTCTGCTCGCCGGCGAGGTAGTTCGCGATCGCGGCGTCGTAGCGGGCAGTCGTTCGGAATGCGGCGCGCGCGAGGTCGAGGAGCTTCTCCTCGGGCAGCCAGCCGGAGTTCTTCCGCAGGCCGTCGAGGACGTCCGCGTACTGCCGCGGCGACGTCACCACGATCACGCTGCGGAAGTTCTTCGACGCCGACCGGATCATCGACGGCCCGCCGATGTCGATCTGCTCGATCGCCTCCTCGCGCGTGACGCCGCGGGCGACCGTCTGCTCGAACGGGTAGAGGTTCACGCAGACGAGATCGATCGGCTCCATGCCGTGCTTCGCCATCGCTGCGCGGTGCTCCTCGTTGTCGCGGAGACCGAGGAGTGCCCCGTGGATGCGCGGGTGCAGCGTCTTCACGCGCCCGTCCATCATCTCGGGGAAGCCCGTCACCTCGCTCACGTCCCGGACGGTGAGGCCCGCCCCGCGGAGCGTGCTGGCGGTGCCGCCCGTCGAGATGAGCTCGACCTCCATCTCCGCGAGTCCGCGGGCGAACTCGACGATGCCCGATTTGTCGGAGGCCGAGAGCAGCGCACGACGGATCTTCATGACTGACTCCCCGTGGGTTTCCCGCCGTCCAGACCACGGCGGAGACTCGCTTCGATGAGCGCGTCGAGGTCGCCGTCGAGCACGCCCTGGACGTCGGACGTGAGGTGGTTGGTGACGAGGTCCTTCACCTGCTGGTACGGCGCGAGCACGTAGCTCCGGCGCTGGTAGCCGAACCCGATCTCGCCCTTCTCGCCGTAGGCCGCCTTCAGTTCCTGCGCGAGTTCCAGTTCGCGGCGGCGGTAGAGCTTCGCCTGCAGGAGCTTCATGGCAGTTGCACGGTTCTTGTGCTGGCTCCGCTCCGACTGGCAGTGGACGACGATGCCGGTCGGCAGGTGCGTGAGTCGCACCGCCGACTCGGTCTTGTTGACGTGCTGGCCGCCCGCGCCGCCGGCGCGCATCGTGTCCACGCGCAGGTCGTCGTCTTTGATGACGATCTCGGTCTCTTCGATCTCCGGCTCGACGTCCACGGCGGCGAAGGACGTCTGGCGCCGGTGGTTCGCGTCGAAGGGCGACATGCGAACGAGGCGGTGCGTGCCGATCTCGTTCTTCAGGTGACCGTAGGCCCAGTCGCCCGTGACCTTGAACATCGTGCGGCGCACGCCGGCCTCCTCGGCCGGGACGGTGTCCACCTCTTCGACGACCCAGCCCTTCTTCTCCGAATAGCGGGCGTACATGCGAGCGAGCATCGCGGCGAAGTCGGCGGCGTCGGTGCCGCCCGTGCCCGCCTGCACCGTGACGAAGCACGGGAG
This sequence comes from Planctomycetota bacterium, assembly GCA_021414065.1. GTDB lineage: Bacteria > Planctomycetota > JAJSAM01 > JAJSAM01 > JAJVHW01 > JAIOPE01. Next base: position 16,695 of record JAIOPE010000045.1, on the reverse strand, counting down.
AATGTCGTGCGGGTCCTTCATCGCGAGCGAGAACTCGAGACGTTCGATGTCGCCGCGCAGTCGGTCCACCTCGCGCGACGCCTCGTCGCGGGCGGCCTGGTCGTCGCCCTCGTCGGCGAGTTCCAGCAGGATGTGGACGTCCTCCAGGTCCTTCTGGATCTTGCGGACCGGAAGCACGCGCCCCGTGAGGAACTTGCGTTTCTGGACGATCCGCTTGGCCGCTTCCTGGTCTTCCCAGAAGCCCGGCCGGGACATCTCGTCGTCGAGTTTGGCTATGTTGATTTCGGCTGTGGGGAGGTCAAAGAGACTGCTGCAGGTTGTGCAGCCTCGCCTCTAGCGCGCCGATGCGGTCCGTCAGTTCGCTCATGGGGACCTTTCCTACCGCCTGTTGTTCATCCCGTCCCGTTTTTGATCACTTGGAGACGCGTGACGCGACGTACCCGCCGCAGGAGAGGACGATCGCCATTCGTCGGAGGTCGGAACCCACCGACGTAAGCTACCGCCCCCGCGCCCGACCGGAAGACCCCGGGACGCGCGGTGCATCAGGAGGCGAACCGTGACCGAACACCAGGGCGAGCAGCACGACCACGACCACGATCACGACCACGGTGACGGCCACGATCACGCGCACGATCACGCGCACGATCACGCGCACGCGGCACCGGTCGGCGCCTCGCGCCGCGCCGCGCCGGCGCCGACCGCCCCTGCGAGCAACTGGGATCCGTTCGAGCGCGTCTACACGCCGACGGGCGGGATCGACCGCGACTACGCCGCGAAACGTCTGCCGATCCTCGTCGAGATGCTGCGCCGGAACCCGGCATGTTTCCAGGCGCGCATCGACATCGCACGGCTCGGCGGGATGCTCACCGAGCCGACGTCCACGGGCCTCCGCGAGGCGGCCGACCAGGAGACGTTCGAGTCGGAGCTGCGGAAGTTCTCCGAGGCGCGCCTCCACGAACTCGTGGACGCCCAGATGCAGAACGGCCTCGCAACCGCGCTGATGACGATGGCGCGCGACGAGAAGCTCACGCGCCGCGACCGCGCCGCCGCCGCCCTGGGCGTGGCACTGCTCTCGGTCCCGCCGGACGCGACCGGCCTGCGCGGCCGCGGGATCATGGATCTCGTCCTGCGGGTGACGATGGAGGAGCAGACGGCGCAGGAAGCCATGCGCAAGAAGGCCCGCGAAGCGGAAGACGGCATCCCTCCCGAGGAGCTCACTGCGTTCTGGCAGCAGTACCCGGCGCTCCGGTGGCACCACGAGGAGCACTACCGCCGCGGCGTCACGCACGTCCTCAAGGCGATCGAGAAGGACGAGATGCCGGCCACGGTGTCGGTGGACCTCGGTCTGCGCGGCGCGTCCAAACTCCTCGGCGAGGTCGCCGCGGCGCGAGCCGCCGGCAAGGAGATCGACTCGCACCAGGCGGAAGCGATCCTCCGCGAGCCGTTCGTCCACGACATGATGGACGGCGGAGCGGACCTCGTCGTGTCCCGCTGGCGCGCCGACATGGCCCGTGTGGACGACGTGAAGAGCGCCGAGCGCCGCGCCATCCTGCGCAGCTTGGAGATGGGCGCCCGCCTGGTCGAGGAGCAAGGTCCGGGCTCCGAGGCGATCCTCTTCTATCTCTATCTCCGCGCGGTCGTGCAGGGCCACTACTTCGTCCGCGACGAAGCGGAGCTCGAAGCCGCGAAGGCCGTGTTCGCCCCCGGCGGACTGATCGCCGAGGGCGCACTCTCGTACGCGGCTCACCTGGCCGGGATGGGCGACACGGGCGGCGAGCGCCGCGTGCTGCTCGCGGCCTTCGAGCTGTGGCCGGACAACGCCGAGGTCCGCGCGAAGGCGGAAGCGGCCGCCGCACGTCACGAAGCCGAGTTGGCGACCACCCGCCTCGGTCCGAAGTACGAAGACGCCCGCAAGGACGAGAAGCAGGCCGCGGCGGACGAGTCGGCGAACCCGGACAAGTCACGCGGGTTCGCGTGAGAACGGCACACATCGTAGGAAACACAAGCACTCCACGACGAGTCTTGGGTCGTCCACGCAACGACGCACGTTCCTGGACGAGATCCGCGGAGCCGACCGCAAGGCGGGACCCGCAGCGTCGGCTTTGTCAAGCCACGCAAGGGTCCCAACGCAGCGGGCGGCCCGCGGGCTCGTCCAGGCGCGAAGCCGCGCGAGTTGTCCGGGTTCAGGCGTGAGCTCGTCTCCGCTCGAGGGCGTGCGGCTGGTCGCGCTCGACCTCGACGGCACGCTGCTCCCCGGCTCGAAGGTTCTCACACCCCGCGCCCGCGACGTCGTCCGCGGGCTGGGCGACGCTGGGATCGCGGTGACGCTCGCGACGGGCCGCGGCTGGACCCACACCAGCCGCTACGCGAATGAGCTCGGCCTGACCGGCCCGCTGGTGACATTCGAGGGCGCACTCGTCGCGGCTCGATGCGAGATCCTCGGCCGCCGCGTGTTGCACCACCGGAGCATCCACGCGGATCTGATCCGTCGCGTGGCGCGGGCGGTCGAAGATCTCGGGCTCGGCTGGTTCGTCTGCATGGACGACGGCGCGGGCGGACGGACGGTCGCGTCGCACGGGCTCGCGCATCGGGCGACGCAGATCGCCATCTGGGACCCGGTCGTGGAGTTCGTCGAGACCGACATCGAGCACGCCTGGCTCGAAGCCGACGCGCGGGGGTTCATCCTGCACCTCGTCGGGCCCCCGAACGCGATCCGCGAGGCGTTCCGGCGCATGCACGAGGCCGCGTTCGACGACGTCGATTGCTTCCGCGCGGAGTTCTGGGACGGCTTCGACCAACTCCAGATTCGCCCGCTCGGGATCGGCAAGCACATCGGGCTCGCCCACGTGCTCGACGAGATGGGCCTCGGCCCGGACCAACTGCTTGCCGCCGGCGACTGGCACAACGACGTCGAGATGCTGCAAATGGCGCGCGTTGCCGTGGCCCCGGCGAATGCGATCGCCGAGGTTCGGGCGATCGCCGACCACGTCCTTTCCGGCACGAGCGAGGACGACGCCGTGATCCGGTTCCTGGAATCCGCACTTTCGAGCTGACCTTGCGGTGACGCTCGGGCGTCCAAGTCGCGGTAGCCTGCGCTTCGGCGCACGTCGGTTCGGCGCGCTTCACGGGACGGCAGACGGGCATGGGACGAAAACCGAGCGGTGGTCCACGGGGCCTATTGATTCTCCTCGCCGCGCTGGTCGTGGCGGGCGTGTTGGCTGCGCTCTGGGTTGCGCTGGAGATGGACGTCGGTCCGCCCGGGAACGGCGACGGTGACGGCAGCGGCGCATCCGTGGACGGCGGCGGCAACGGGGGACGCGATCCCGGCCACGCGACCACGACCACGCGTCCCCCGAAGCCGGGGCCGGCGCCGACGGTCACCGGGTTCGGCACCGTGCGCGGCGTCGTCCGTCTCTTCAAGACGCGGGAGTTCGTCGCCGGCGTGCCGCTCACGCTGCAGGCCGCCGAGGGCGCGCCCCTCCAGGCGACGACCGACGCGTCGGGTGAGTTCTCGTTCGCCCACGTCCCGGCCGGCGCCGGGTGGGAGTTGCGCGGCGGCAAGGCTGGGTTCGCACCGCTGGAACTCACGGGGCTCGACCTCGCGCCCGATCAGACGCTCGACGTCGGCGTGCTGTGGCTCGCGATCCCCGTGGATCTGCCGGCCCTCGTGGTGGACACGACGGGCACGCCGATCGAGGGTGCGGAAGTCGGCGCGTTCGCGCTCGGGCGGACGCTCCCGGAGGCGATGGATGAGTGGTCGAGCGAACTGCAGGAGCAGCGCACGCTCGCCCTCGTCTCGAACCCCCGCCCGAGTCGCACCGCAAAGACCGACGCCCAGGGCCGCGCCGTGGTGAAAGGGCTCATGCCGGGCGCGTACCGCGCGGTGGCGTCGGCTGCGGGCCACGCCGCGACGTCGCGCATGAACCTGCAACTCGTCCCCGGCGTCACCATCGAAACCGTACGATTCGTTCTGGGAGCGGCGCACTCGCTCGACGGCAGCGTGCTCGACGAGAAGGGCGCCCCGGTCGCCGGTGCCCGCGTGATCGCCGCGCGGCAGCTCGGCTGGCTCCCGTCGCTCGACAAGGTGTCGGCCGACACCGCGACCGACGGCACGTACCACCTCGACGGCCTCGCGGCGGCGAGCTACCTCGTCTACGTCGCCCGCGCCGGCCGGCCACTCCTCCAGGTGGGACAGGTCGGGATCCCCGACACGACACGGTTCGACATCCGCCTGCGTCCGGGCGGCACGATCCGGGGCCACGTGACCGACGACGCCGGAAAGCCGGTCGCCGACGCCGACATCCGATCGTCGATGCAGAACGAGTGGTCGCCGATGTCGGCGAAGTCCGGGAAGGACGGCGCGTTCGAGCTGAAGGACGTTCCGGCGGGACCGCTCGGCTACTTCCGCGTGAGCGCGGCCGGGTTCATCCCGTACCCCGAACCGACGGCGCAGGAGCAGGGCTCGGGCGAGTCGCTCCGCGAGGGCCAGGTGATGATCCGCGACGTCGTGCTGCGGCGCGGCGCGGGGGCGTGGTTCACCGTGACCGGCGACGGCCGGGGCCCGATCGAGGGCGCCGAGGTGCGCCTGCGGCTCGCGACGATGTGGAGCGACGCGGCGCGGCCGTTCACGGCAACCACCGACAAGACCGGCCGCGCGCAGGTCACCGGGCTCCTGGCGGGCGTGTACCTCGCGGAGATCGTGGCCGAGGGCTGGGTCCAGCCGGGGCTCCCCCGCCGGTGGATGGACATCCTCCACGCGCCGGCGGCGTTCCCCGACGCGTGGCGCGTCTCGATCGATCCGGATGCGCCGGTGGACCGCGAGTTCAAGCTGACGCGCGGACTGGCCGTCGCGGGGCGGGTCTTCGCGCCGACGGGCAAGCCGGCCGCAGGCGCGAAGGTCTGGATCGACGGCGTCCGCGCCGACTTCCCCACGTTCACCACGGACGACGGCAAGTTCAGCCTGGAGACCGTCCCCGATCTCCGCCGCGCCATCGTCAATGCCACCTCCACCGACGGCGCCCGGGGCGCGTCGGAGCCGTTCTTCGTCAAAGCGGGCGCGTCGGGGCCCGTCGAGATTCACATGAAAGAGCCGGGCCGAGTGACCGGCAGCGTGCTGGCGAAGGACGGACGCACGCTCCGCGGTGCGTTCGTGCGATGGCTTCCTGACGACGTCGGCGCCGACTGGTGGTCGTGGCGAGCCGCCGAGACCGGCGAGCGGTTCCCCGTCGCGGCCGACGGGTCGTTCTCGATCCCGGGCGTGTCGTTCGGCCGCGCGACGATCCGCGCCGACGCCGAGGGGTGCCTCCCGGACTGGAAGAGTGTGGATGTCTCATCCGGGAATGAGACGGGCGGTGTTGCGCTGCTCCTGGGCGCCCCGTTGGAGATCCACGGTCGCGTGCAATCGCGACAGGGAACGCCCATCGCCGGCGCGCTCGTGAGCTGCAACCCCGACCAACTCGCGAACGCCGAGCGCGGGTTCCTCCCGGGACTCTCCGGGCAGCCCACCGCGCGCACGGATACCGACGGCAAGTTCGTGCTGTCGGGCCTGGCCGAGGGCCGCTGGGGCCTGTGGACGACCGCTCCGGGATTCGCCGGGTCGGCGGCGGCGCAGACGAGCGTTCCCGGAGGCGAAGTGCTGCTCACGCTCGCCGAGGGGAAGTCGATCACGGGCTCCGTGAAGGACCCGTCCGGCAAGGCGTTTCCCGGCGTGCCGGTCACGGCGGAGGCGACCGACCGCGGGCAGAACCGCGGCTGGTGGGGCTGGAACTCCACCGTCTACACCGCGCCCGACGGCACGTTCGAGATCCAGAACGTGGCCGAGGGGAACTACCGCCTCCGCGTCTCGGGGAGCTGGCAGTGGGGACGCGAGGTGAACGTCGAGGACACGGTGCGCGAAGGCGTCGCGGCGGGCGACCACGACATCGAGATCACCGTGAAGCCGGGCCTCGTGATCGAAGGGCGCGTCGTGGACCGCGCGAAGCACCCGATCCGGGTCGCGTGGGTCAGCGCCGCATACGAGTCGAACAACAACGACGGTTGGGACGGCGACTCACAACGGTGGGTGCAGGCGAAGAGCGACGGCACCTTCCGCATCACCGGTCTGCGTCCTGGGCAGTACGACGTCGGCGCGTACGGCTCGTTCCGCGCGACCACAGAAACGGGCGTCGCCGCCGGCGCGACGGGCGTCGAGATCGAAGTCGAAGACGCATGGTCGATCGGCGGCGTCGTCCTCGACGAGAAGGGCCTCTCCGTGGAGCAGTTCGAGGTGCAGACACGGCGCGCGGGCGAGAGCGACTGGGACTGGCGCGAGACGACGATGCCCGGCGACGGCGAGTTCGTGATCACGGGACTCGAGGAGGGTGCCTACGACATCCAGGTCGAGTCCGAGGGACTCGCCCCGGCCGTCCTCACCGCAGTCGCCGCGGGTCGGCGCGATCTGGAGGTCCGCGTCGGCAAGGGGCTCGAGATCGGTGGCGTCGTCGTGGACGCATCCGGCAGTCCGATGCAAGGCGCGTGGATCTCCGTGAACGCGGTGCCGCGCGCAGACGGCACGACGCCGCCATCGCGCAACGCGTCCACGGATCAAAACGGCCGCTTCCACGCGGTCGGTCTCCTTCCTGGCACCTACACCGTCTACTGCAACGTGGAGGAGCGCGCGCGTGTCGTTCGCAAGAACGTCCGCGCCGGGACCGACGACCTGAAGCTCGTGATGACCGTCGGAACAACCGTCTCGGGCAGCGTCGTGGACGCGGCGGGCACGGGCGTCGCCGATGCCGAGGTGAACCTGTCGTCCGAGGAAGGCGAGTGGTTCGCAAACGCATCCACAGATGCGCAGGGCCGGTTCGAACTCCGGTTCGTCCCCGCCGACGGCAAGTGGAAGCTGCACGTCGAAGCCCAGGTCCGCGGCGTGCAGGTGAGCCATCAGCACGAACCGCTGGTGGAGTCGGGCGCGAAGGACGTGAAGGTCACGCTCCCGTAACTGGGTTGATGCACGTCCTGGGCTTCGATCAGCGCTTGCCGTCCTTCTTCCCGGGGCCCGTGCCCGGGGGCGGCTTGCCGCGCCGATCGAGCGGATCAACCTCGTCGGCCTTGGCGCCGGAGTCCGCTGTTCCGCCATCGGCGGTCGAGCCGCCTGCCCCCGCGGGCGGGATCACCGTCACGTCAACGCCGCCGGACTTCGCGACCTCGCGAACGGGCCCCGGCACGTCGTCCGCGTTTCGCGCGAAGAAGAACACCGACAGAGCGGTGCCATCCATGATCCGGTGGATCGACGCCGGGATGACCGCGCGGGCGAGGCCCCGCGGAGACGCGTCGGCGTAGAGGACGACGACACGCTCCGCGTCCCAGCGCCACGACGGCAGATCGAACGCGCTCTCGAGCGCCTCGGTCATGCCGACGCCGGTCCCCCGCTTCGTCTGGTAGATGATGTCGCCGAAGAACTTGTCCACCTTGGCGAGGTCGCGTGTGAACGGGAGTCGGTTCTCGTCGCGCGACGGCCGCGTAGCCGACGGCTCAAGGTACAGTTCGCAACCCACGCGGACATCCTCGAACTTCAGCCGCGCCCGCATGAGGTCCGCGCGGACGTTGTCCCACACTCGCTGCAAGTCGCGTCCCTGATGCGCCACGTGCACGTGGTCCACGCGGTCTCGAACACGAGCCGGCTTCGCCGGCGCACCGCCGCTCTTGAGCAATCGGCGCTCGGCGATGTGGGCGACGGCGACCTCCAACGCGGCGTCCGCCTCGGCAAGTCCGAGCGCGCGAATGCGCTCCGCTTGGGTTGCGACGCGGTCGTCTCCGTGACGTTCCGCGACGTCGAGCGCCTCGACGATGGTGTCGAGGTCGGCCGACGTGGCGAGCAGGTCCGAGACGAGGTCCGCGAGCAAGAGGCTGCCGCGCGGCTGCCGCTCGAGCGCACGCAGCGCGGCGTCGCGTGTGGGTCCATTCCAGAGCCGCGCCAGACGTTCGAGATGCGCGGCGGCCATGACGTCGGGATACGCAGCGAGGGCATCGGTCAGGCGGCACCGCGCCAGCGGCTCTCGATCGTCGGTGTCGAGTTCAGCGACGAGCGACTTCACGGGGACGCCGCGGTCCCGCAGCACCACCGCCAGGGCCTCCCGGATCTCGCGGGGGCCGCCTCCGGCGACCAGTTCGAGCACGACGCGGTCGGCCTTCCCGTTCGGCACAGTGGCGAGCGCATGCGCCGCCTCGAGCCGCAGCCCCGGATCCGCGTCGGCGCGGACCAAACGAGCGAGCCGCTCGGACACCCGGTCGTCTGTGAGCGTGCCGAGGCGCCGCACGGCGTTGAATCGTTCGACGGGGTCCGCGGAACGCCGAATGGTGTCGGTGCACTTCGTGAAGTCGGCCGCGTCGTCGTCGCCGGCGTCCGACGCGCGCGGAGCGGCAAGCACGCACGTGACGACCGTAGCGGCCATCCAGATCGCAGACCGAAGCCTCATCGGCTCACCTCGTTCGTCGGAGTCTACTCCCGGGCGCCGCGTCGTGGTGTTTCGCGCCCAAGCGGCTCGCGACGCCCGCGCTCGGCAGGAGGTGGTACGATCCGCGAGATCGCACTCCGAGGAGCCACGATGCGGGCTGTGGTCGAGAAGACGAGAAGCGTTGCCGGAGCCGTCCGCTTCCTGACGGTGGCCTTGGCGATCGCATTGTGGACGGCAACCGCCTACGCGCACGGCGGCGAGTTCTACAAGCCGCCGCCGCCCGAGAAGAAGCTGAAGCCGAAGGGGCCGGACACGCCCCGCGGCGGCACGGCGACCGCGCCGGACGACGTTCCCGGCCCCACGACCGGCAGCGGCGGCGACAAGCTCGGCGCAGACGACTGGAAGTCGTGGTGGACGACGCAGCGCTCGGCCTTCGTGAGAACGCGAATCGCCGATGTCGAGACGCCAACGAGCGCGGCGCCGAGCGGTCCGACCGAACGCGACGAAGTGCTCGCGGCACTTCGCAAGGCGGTCGAAGACGACGACGACGACGTCTCGACGTCGGCGCTCGTGGCCCTCGGCCGGGTCGGCGACCGCGCGTCGGAGGCGACGATGATTCGCGTCCTCGGCGACGAGCGGCGGACGCAGGCCGTGCGCGAATCGGCTGCGTGCGGACTCGCCTTCCTCGGGCGCGCCAAGTCCGACGCCGGCGCCGCGCGCGCAGCGCTCGAGTCGGTCCTCCTGCGTTCTGAGGGCGTCGCACGTCTCCGGGCAATCGCGGCTTACGCGATCGGTCTGCGAGGCGAGACCGAATCCGTCGAAGTGCTCGCCGCGCTCGCCCTCACGGCGCGAACGGACACACAGGTTGCGTCCGCATCTGCGGCCGCACTCGGACTCGTCGGCACTGACGACGCGACGGCCGTGCTGACTCGGCTCCTCGAGAAGGGTCGAGACGGAGACGACGACCCTGCCGCCGTGAGGGTCTACGCCGCGCAGGGCCTCGCCCGATCGGCCGCGACGGCGAGCGTCGCGGCTCTGCGCAAGGCAGCGGCCGACGCTGATCCGGACGTGCGTCGCGCGTCGGCTCTCGCGCTCGGGGCGCTAGCCGGTGCGACGGACGACGACACGCAGCGGTCGCTCCGGCGGATCCTGGACCAGGACCGGGAACCGGCGTGCCGCGACGCTGCGCTGATCGCGCTCGGCCGGCAGGGTCACGCAGCGTCGAAGCGCGTTCTGGAAGACGCCGTCGCAGGCGGGCGGAGGGTCCACCCGACCTACGCAGTCACCGCGCTCGGTCTGTGGGCGAAACGGACCGGCGATCCGTCGGCCGCCGCGCCGGTGCGCGCCTTCCTGACGGCCGCAACGGATCCCGTCCTGCGCTCCGCGGCGTGCTTCGCCGTCGCCGTGGCCCATGACCGGGACGCAGCCCCGGTGGTGCTGCGCATCGCCGAGGCGCGGAACGACCCCTGGCTTCGCGCCGTCGCCATCGCAGCAATCCCGTCGCTCGTCCCACGCGAAGAGGCTGCGCCGCTCCTGCTGCGCCTGCTCGACGCGGCCGAACCGCCGGAGATCCGCCGCGAGGCCGCATCCGCGCTCGGCGTGCTCGGCGAAGTCTCCGCCACGCCCATCCTGAGCGACCTGGTCGAAACGGGCGACCGGCTCTACGTACGCTCCGCGGCAACCGTGGCCCTCGGGCGCGTCGGCGGTCCCGGCGCCGCGACCCGACTGAGGACGACGCTCACGACCCCGGGTCGCGAGGGAATGCTCCGCGGCCTCGCGGCCGTCGGTCTCGGGCTGCTGCTCCAGCGCGAGCGGACGCAGCCGCTGCACCTCGTGGCCGACGACCTGAACTGGGACTTCATGACCGACGCCGTGGCGGAGTTGATGTCGATCCTCTGACGCTTCGCTCCCGCAGCTACGGCGCCCGCGCAACCTGCGCCCGGATCGCCGCCAGCGCGGCGTCGCGGGCCTTCTGGTTCCAGCCCGCGCGGAACGGCACGTCCACGTTCCACGTCTTCACGACGAGGCGGTACGCGGCGTCGCGGACACGGGCGTCGGGGGAGTTGATGTCGGAGAGCACGCGTTCGGCCTGCTGGCGGACGACCGGCGCGGGAGAACGCGAGTACGCCTCGATGCGCACGAGCGGGTCGCCGTCGTTCCGGGCGGTCTCGAGAATCTGCTCGCGCGCGTCCTTCGGCATCGCGCCGGCCCACGCGAGCGCGGCCTTGCGAACGTCGGGCGACGGGTCGGTCGTCGCGAGGCGCACCGCCGTTTGGATCGCCGCGGCGCGTTCGTCCTTCGGGATGTCCTTCCCGTTGGGGAGTTTGGCGGCGAGGGCGGCGGCGCGGACGGCTGCGTTGTCGTCGCCGAGTGCGGCCTGGATGTCGCCGAGCGACAACTTGTCGGCACGAGCGAGGGCGAGGACCGCGCTCTCTCGCAGCACGGCGTCCGAGTTGGAGAGGAGCGGCTTCAAGGTCTCGAGAACCTGACGGTCGCCACCCTGCTTCACGAGCGCGGCCACAGCGAGGCGACGGTCGTCGATCGATGCCGTTCCGTTCGCAGCCAGCGCAAGCAGTTCGAGCTTCGCGGCCGGGTCCCACGCGGAGCGTTGCACGGAGTCGAAGAGGAGCTTCCGCACCTCCGGATCGGTCTCCTTCGCGAACTGGCCCGCGATCTCGCTCATCCACGCGCCGCGGTCGCGGAGCTTCGTCACGCCATCGGCCACCTCGCGGCGCACGTCGGGCGGGAGGTCCGGCGACGCGAGCAGGCGGACGAGTTCATCGGGCGTCTGGTCGCGGTGCGGCGGACGCGACAGGGCCTTCGCGGCCTCGACTCGCGCATCGAGCGGTGTCTTCGGGTCTTCGAGCAGCGTGCCGAGAATGGCGCGGGCCTGCGGCGAGTCGTCGCGTCGCAGCGCGCGGATCGCGGCGAGACGCAGGACCGGATCGGTGGCCGCGCCCTGCGCGAGGTCGCGGAGTTCCGCGACGCTGTACTGCTTGCCGTCCGGCTTCGTCGGCACGGGGACGTTGGCTTCCGGCGGGAGCGGCGCCGGCGCAGCGGCCTCCGGCTCGGCGTCCTCCTCCGGGCGTGCGGCGCGCGCACGTTGCGGCCTCGACGCGATCTCCTCGAGTCGTTCGATGCGCGCGGCCGCCTCCGCGACCGTGAGCGTGCGCTCCTCTCCGTCCTTCAGCTTCACGACGACGCGCCCCGATTCGTCGGGCAGCCCCGGATCGTCCTGAGACGACATCACCACACCGGCCCCGAGACCGGTCGCAAAGAGGGCCAGCCCTCCGAACAGCGCGAGGACCTTGCTCACCTGGCGGGCCGCTTCTCGACGAACGACCGGTCGCCGATCTCGCCTTCCACCTTGGGGTCGCCGCCGTAGAGAATCTTGGACTGCGCGAGGGCCGTTGCCTGGAGATGCTCGCTGCAATCGAGCAGGATCTCGGAGACGCCCGTGGTCATCGCGACCGCGCGCTTCGTGACGATGCCGTTGATGTGCGACGCCCCCTCCGCGATGAGATTCGCGTCGGGGCACTCGGCGTTCGCTGTGACCGTCGAGAAGAAGCGCGCGCGGGCGGTGACCGACTCGAACTTCCCGCCGAAGGTGATGTTGCACTTCCCGCTCGCGCCGACCTTCACCGACTTCGCATCGACCTTGCTCACGGTCAGGTTCGACGCTCCGTCAGCGTCGAGTTTCGCCACGTCGCCGCGGAGCAGGTCCACGGTGGCGTTCACCGCGCCGGCCACGGACGCTTCGGCGATCGACTTCACTGTGATCGTGACCCGGCACGAGTTCATCGACTTCCACGTCGATCGGGTCCAGACGCGGAGTCGGCCGTCGTCCACGTCGGCGCGGATCTCGTCGAGCAGGTTGTCGTCTGCCTCGATGACCACCGACGGCTCGCCGCCCGACGTCACGGTCACGTCCATCGGTGAGACACCATCCACGCGCACCACGTGGAACTCCCCCACCGCGGGCAGCGTCTTCTTCGCGACGGTCCCGGAGCCCTGGATCGGTCCGCCGCACGCGGCGGCGGCGAACGCGAGCGCGAGCGTGGAGAGGGCAGACGTCGGGAGTCTCATGCGGGGGCCTCCGGGAACCGCGGAGACTAACCGCGGCCCACGGTTCGAGGTCAGTTCCCCACGTACCGCCGCACGGTGGACTTCATCAGCGATCCGACGCTCTCCGCGTTCTTCGCCCGCCAGTACTCGAGAAGGAAGCGCCGCATCGGCTGGAAGAACCGGGACTTCACGACGAGTCGGTCGTGGATCACCAGCAGGTCCATGTCGGTCTGCACGAAGCAGAGCAGCGCGTCGAGCGGGGTCTCGACAATCGGCTCGCCGCGGACGTTGAACGACGTGTTGACGAGCACCGGCACGCCGGTGATCCCCTCGAACGCGCAGAGCAGCGAGTGGAAGAGAGGATCGTCGGCCCGATCCACGGTCTGGAGCCGCGCGGTGCCGTCCACGTGGACCACGGCCGGGATCTGCGCCGCGCGGTCGGAGCGGACGCGCCGGACCATCAGCATGTGCGGGCTCGGCGGGCCCTTCTCGAACCACTCGTCCACCTTCTCGATCGTCACCGCGGGCGCGAAGGGCCGGAACGCCTGGCGGTGCTTGACGCGTGCGTTGAGGCGCTCCTTCGCGGCGATGCTGCGCGGGTCGGACAGGATCGAGCGGTGTCCGAGCGCGCGCGGGCCAAGTTCCGCGCCGCCCTGGAGCCATCCGACGACCTTCCCGTCGGCGAGCGCGCGGGCGACGTCGGCGGCGACGTCCGACGATCGCGTCACGGAGATGAACCGGTTCCACGGCGCTTCGGCGAGGGCTTCGTCGATCTCGTCGTCAGGGTGCGTGCGGCCGAGGAAGTCGGTTCGCATCACGTGGCGGCGCGGTTGCTTCAGCACCGCCAGTTCGCCGTACATCGCACAACCGATCGAAATGCCGGTGTCCCCAGCCGCCGGCTGGACCCACACGTTCTCGAACAGCGTCTCGCGGGCGATCCGTCCGTTCGCGACGCAGTTCAGCGCGACGCCTCCGGCGATGACGAGGTTCTTCATGCCGGTGACGCGGTGCAACTCGCGCGCCCGTTCGAGCAGCGCATCCTCCAGATCCTGTTGGACGCGGAAACACAGGTCCTGCCAGTCGCGCAGATGAGGACTCGACTGCCAGTCCGGTGCGCCGGGGATGCCGGTCTCGACCCACGGGTGACTCAGCCAGTCGGGCCACCAGCGCTGCGTCCAGACCTGTCCGTCCTTGACTCCCAGGATCGGCGGAAGGTCGGCCCGCGCGTGCCCGAACGGCGCGAGCCCCATCACCTCGCCGCACTTGTTCCAGTGGTCGAAGACGTACTCGGCGACGCGCGAGTACATGGCGCCGAGCCCCGGCATCTTCGTGAAGTCGCCGTTGAGGATCGTCGGGACGACCGGGAGCCACGCCTTCCTGACGCACGTCAGCTCGGTGCCCCGGAACGCATAGTACGACTCGCTCTCGCGGTCGGCCGGATGACCTTCGTCGCCCGGCGGGACCGGCTCCGAAACGTCGCGGCGGTGACTGCCGATCCCGTCCACGACCATCACGGCACCCTCGTCGAAGGGCGAAACCGCGAACGCGCTGTACGCGTGCGCCAGGTGGTGCGAGATGTTGACGGCCTTCGGGTTTCGGAAGAGCGGCGACCGGTGGATCAGCTCTCGCTCGTCGTCGGGGAGGTGGAGTCCGTGGGTCCGCGTGAGCAGGTCGTGCTCGAGTTCCGGGATCGCCAGCGCGTACGTGTTCTGCACGACGAGGTCGAGGTCGTCGAAACGCAGTCCCGCGGTCTTCAGGCAGTAGCCGATCGCGACGTCGGCGAGCCCGCCGTCGTACTTCACGCGGGTGATCCGCTCCTTCGCGACGCCGACGAACGGAACGCCGTCCTTCAGAAGGACCGCGCTCACGTCGTGGTCGTACTTGTTCAGGCCGAGGACCCAGCGTGTCTTCACTCGCACATCCTCCCCGAACTGCCGCGCGACGGCACGGAGAACGTCGTATCCTCCGCAGCCGATGGCACCTCTCACCGTCGCGATGCGACTCTTCGACGAGGCCGCGTACGAGGCCGCCGCAAACGCGCTCGCACCGCTCGCAGGCACGTCCCACGACGGCGTGATCGCCCGGTTCCGCCTGGCCGAGTGCCTCTCGCGCCTCGGACGGCACGCCGACGCCGTGGACGCAGCCCGTCGCGCGTACACCGACGCCACGCTCACCCCGGCGACCGGGGTTTGGTTCGCGCAGTGTCTCGCCGAGGCCGGCCGATACGACGACGCGGCGGCCGTCCGCCTGCCCGAGGATCAGCGGGAGTTCACCGGCCCGGTGGCCGACGGCTACGCAGCGCTCGCGAAGCTCGCGGCGAACGTCGCGGGCCTCGGCACGGCGGAACGAGAGGCAGTCGCCGATGCGATCCTCGTGTCCCGGCACTCCCCCATCTACTCGCTCGCGATCCGACTGACGGAGCGCGCACGACTCTCCGCTGAGCCGCGCTGGCCGGATCTGCCGAGCTGGTGGTACCGCCACGAGTGCGTGATGGAGATGGAGGAAGACGGCGTCACGCGGCACGCGAGCCCGCCGCAACTCGACGGGCCGTCGGGGTTCCTCGGGGCGTTCGTCCGCAAGTCGAAGGTGAGCGGCGTCCTGCGATGGCTGCGCCTGCACTCCGCCTGCGGCGACTGGTCGGACACGGTTCGTCAACTGCGCGACGTCGAGCCGAAGACGGACGGACTCGACGAGGTCGAGCTGGAGATGCTGCTCGCCGTCGGTTCGCTCGACGCGGCCGACGCGCTCGCAACGCGCCTCGCAGAAGCCGCAGGCAAAGATGCGTCCGGCGAGCTCGCGATCGACCGCTGCCGCCTCGCGCAACTGCGCGGTCGCGCTGCCCGTCCGCCGGAGTTCGCGGGGTTCGAGGACGCGAAGCGCCGCCTCGGCGAGTCCATCGCGTGGCTCGAACTCTGCGCTGCCCTCGTAGACGGCCGCGACGTCGAAGCGCGGACGCACGCCGATCGCGTGTCCGACCCCTCGCACCGGGAGTACGTCGAAGCCGGGCTCTTGCGATGGTGCGGAGGGCGCTGAACGTTACAGCAGCGGCCTCGCACGCAGTTCGCGACGCAGGGGCTTCCCAACGTGGTTCTTTGGGATCTCTGCGACGACGACGAACCGCCGCGGATGCTTGTACGTCGCGAGCCGATCGGCGAGGTGTGCGCGCCACGCGTCGGCGTCGGGCGCGCCGCTCCCCGGACGGAGAACGACGTACGCGACCGGCATCTCGCCGTCCCGCGGGTCGGGCACGCCGACGACGCACGCTTCGGCGACCGCCGCGTGCTCGCGCAGTACCCGCTCCACCTCGCCCGGAACCACGCTCCACCCGCGGTACTTGATCAGGTCCTTCAGGCGATCGCGGATCACGAGGTACCCGGCTTCGTCGAAGGTCGCAAGATCGCCGGTGCGAAGCCATCCGTCGGACGTGAACGCGGCGCGAGTGGCTTCCTCGTTGCGCCAGTAGCCGGACATCACCTGCGGGCCGCGGATCTGCACCTCGCCCTCGGCGCCGGGTGCGGACTCGACGTCGGGGGACTCGACGACGCCGAGCCGAATCTCCGTGCCGGGCAGCGGCACGCCGACCGTGCCGCCGCGCCGCGCGTGCGGCGGGTTGTTCGACACCTCGGGGCTCGCCTCGGTGAGGCCGTAGCCGTTGATCATAGGGACGAGCGGCACCGCCGCGGTCCACCGCGCGTAGAGGTCGCTGCCGACGAGCATCGCGCCGGCCTTCACGTAGCGCAGCGACGCGAGCCGCCGCGGCGCGTCGGCGCCCGCCGCGTCGAGGAGTCGATGGAACATCGTGGCGCTGCCGTACGCCACGGTCACCCGCTCGCGCTCGATCGCAGCGAGCACCGCCTCGGGATCGAAGTGCGGAAGCAGCACGACGCGCGCGCCGGCCGCCAGACTCGCGTTCATCACACAGCACATGCCCCATGTGTGCTGGAGCGGCAGCGCGCCGAGAATGACGTCGTCCCGCGTCCACGAGAACCAGATGTTGTTCTGGAGCGCGTTCGCCACCAGGTTCGCGTGCGTCATCGCCGCGGCCTTCAGGCCGCCCGTCGTCCCGGACGTGTACTGCAGCACTGCGACGGCGTCGGCAGGGGCTTCCACCGGGCGCAACTCGGGCGTGCCGTCGAGATCGAGGTCGTCGAATCCCCGGCCGGGGACGAGGTCGATCCGCATGGCGTGGACCCCG
>JAIOPE010000084.1 GCA_021414065.1 Planctomycetota bacterium | reverse complement strand
AGGTCAGGTGGCGCTGAAGGAGCAGCATCGCAGCCATCAGGTCGACATGCTTCCGGGCCATGGGCACCTCCGGGGAACAGCCCCCGAGAGTTCATCGACCTGAAGCCGGAGGATCCGAGTCACTAACCGGACAGCGGTGCGGCTGAAGCCGGGACTCCGAACGAACGAACGAACGAGCGAACGCCGCCCGCCCCCCGTTCAGTCCGCGAGCGACTCCAGCGCCTTCTTCAGCTCCGCGTCGTCGGGGTGCCGCGCGAGGCCCGACTTCAGAGCTTCCTTCGCCTTGTCCGACTTGCCCTGCTTCTGGTAGAGGCGCGAGAGCTGGAGGTACGTCTGCGCGTGCTTCGGGTCGGCCGTCTGGCGCTCCTGCACCTCGCGCGTCTTCTCGAACTCGCGGATCGCGTCGGGCGTCTTGTTCAGGAAGTCCGGCCACATGCTCCAGTTGAACGCGACCGAGTAGCGCGCGTCCCAGTTGTCGGGCTCCTGCTTCAGCACCGTCTGCCACTGCGCCACGGCCTTGTTGCTCCAGAGGCCCTGCTCCGGGCCCTGCGGGATCGACAGGAGCTTCGCGATGTACGCCTGCGCGAGCTGCATGCGTGCCGCCGTGTCCTCGGGGCGGTCCTTCACCTTCGCCTCGAGCGTCTTCATCATCTCGTCCACGACCGACGCCGTGCGCGCGAGCTCCCAGAAGCGCTGCTGCTCGTCGTCGGTGGCGGTGCCGTCGAACACCTTCTCCTGGAGGGACTTCATCTCCTCGAGGAGCGCCTTCTTGTCGATGGCTTTCGCGGCGTTTGCAGATCCGGTGTCCGTCGCCGCGGGCGCCGCGCTTGCGCCCGCAACCGGCCGCTTCTCCACCGCCGACACACGCTCCATCAGCGCCGTCACTTCGTCGCGGAGCGCGCGCGCGTCTTTCTTCGCCGCCTGGATCTCCTGCGTGGCCTTATCGAGGTCCTTGCGCGCCTTCTCGATGTCGGCCTTCATCGCGTCGCGCGCCTCGGCTTCGCGCTGACGGGCGGCCTGGTCGTCGCCGCAGGCAGCGGCGAGGAGAGCGAGCGACACGACGAGCACAAGACGAGGTCGAACGGTCATCGAGAGGTCTCCGGGAATGGACTGGATGGTCGGCCGACGATGCTACGTCGTCGATCGATCGCCTGGCCCCTGGAGAACCGCCCCGACGGATTTCGGTTCGCGTCCCACGACCGGAATCGAACGGGCCGCCCGCCTTGGCGGCGGACGGCCCGGGGTGCGACGTGTCTCCGCTGAGCGGTCCTGAGCGCTACGGGAAGATCCCGCGCTGCTCGTAGACGCGCTGCAGGCGCCGGATCGCGAGCACGTAGGCCGCCATGCGGCGGTCGGTCTTCAGCTCCTCGGCGACGAGACGGACGTCCTCGTAGGCCTTGAAGATCTTCTTGTGGAGCTCGCCGTCCACCTGCTCGAGCGACCACATCTGGTCGTGCTTGCCCTGGAGCCACTCGAAGAAGCTGACGGCCACGCCGCCCGAGTTGCAGAGCACGTCGGGGATGACGTCGATCCCGCGCTCGAGCAGGATCGCCTCGCCCTCGATGTCGGTCGGGCCGTTCGCGCCCTCGGCGACGACCTTCGCCTTGATCAGCAGCGCCGTCTCTAGCGTGATCTGGTTGTGGAGCGCGGCCGGGATGAAGATGTCCGTCTGCGCCGCCATGAACTCCAGGTGAGTGATGGCCTTCGCGCCCTCGTAGCCGGCGACGCCGCCCTTCACGCGAACGTAGGCGGCGAGCGCCTCGCAGTCGATGCCGGCCGGGTTCGCGATCGAGCCCGTGTGATCCTCGGCGGCGACCATCTTCGAGCCGTAGCCCGCGAGGAGACGCGCGCTCCACGAGCCCACGTTGCCGTAGCCCTGGACCGTGAACGTCATCTTCGCGAGGTTGAAGCCGCGTTCCTTCGCCCACGCTTCGAGCGTCCAGACGACGCCCTGGCCTGTGGCCTTGTCGCGCCCGAGGCTGCCGCCCAGATCCACCGGCTTGCCGGTGACAACGTGCGTGCAGTTGTGACGGGCGCCGGGGGCGCGCGTCTGCAGGTACGTGTCGAGGATCCAGGCCATCACGCGGGCGTTCGTGTTGACGTCCGGCGCGGGGATGTCGTAGTCGGGGCCGATGTTGTCGCCGAGGGCGAACGTGAAGCGGCGCGTGATGCGCTCGAGCTCGCTTTGCGAGTACTTCGACGGGTCGATCTGGATGCCGCCCTTGGCGCCGCCGAAGGGGATGTCCACCACGGCCGTCTTCCACGTCATCCACGCGGCGAGCGAGCGGACCTCGTCGAGTTCGACCTCGGGGTGGAAGCGGAGGCCGCCCTTGAACGGACCGCGCGCGTCGTTGTGCTGGACGCGGTAGCCCGTGAACATCTCGATCCGGCCGTCGTCCATCCGCACGGGGAAGTGGACGACGATCTCGTTCGTGTTCGACGCGAGGATCGCCCGCATCGACGAGTCGATCTTCGCGAGATCGGCCGCGCGGTGGAACCGCTTCTGCACGTCCTGATAGACGCTCCGGGTACTCATCTTGCAGATCTCCTTCGAGAACGCGGGCGGGGCGGATGTCGCCCCCGAGGTCCCGCGCGGACCAGGTCGGGATGTTCCCCGCAGGTCCGGGGACCGCCCCAGGTTTCGAAGGGGCGGATGGTTCAGAGATGTCTCGGCACGGCCAGCAAGTGCGACGGGACGATGATCGTACATCGCCGCCCGGGAGATGGTGACGTTGGTCACGAGGGTGGGAGATCGGCGCGCCGCGGAGGCCGACCTCAGCGCGCCGGTTGCGCCACGTCGCGCGGTCGGAGTGCCCGAGCGAGCCGCTCGACGAAGAACCGCCGGCCGTCGTCGCTCGCGAAGGGCGGCCGTCGCGTCTACGACCGACTGACCCGAGACACCCGATCGCCACGCTGTACCCTCGATGCCATGGGGATGCGCATCGCGACAGGCACGCCAGATCCGAGAGACGATGACGTCGATCCGCGCGACGACGATGCCGCGCTGGAGGATCTCGCGCGCTTCGACCCCACCGCGGCCGAATTGGTCCGCCTGGAACTCAAGAGCGGCCTCTCGATCCCGGAGATCGCGACGCGCCTCGGCATTTCGTCCCGCACCGTCGAGCGGAACCTGCACGCAGCGCGCGAGTGGATGCGCGCCCGACTCGCTGGGGGGTGACGCTCCGATCAGCGCCTCCGGGGACGGCGCGGGCCGGGGACGCGCGCCGTCTCCGTCGCGCTGCGACGGAAGTGCTCAGCCGCGGCGGGGTGCCGGATCGCGCCTCGGGAAGTTCGCGACTTCACCCCGTCCCCGGGGGCGACGAGTGCGGCCGCGGCCGCGTCGGTCCGCGCACAGCGTCGTGACGCGGAGTTGATCTACGGATCCCCGCTCACGCTAGGTTCGGGGATAATCTGCGGGCACCAGGTGAATGCCCTTCCGCACACGACGAACGCTCGTCCTGCGTCTGTGACCGCGCACGAATTGACAGCCGCCGGTGCGCGGATGTCGCGCTGGTCTACGACAGTCGCAACCGATCCGGTGACCCTGGCCATGCGCAGATGCACGGCCCAGTCACCGGCGCCGTCCCTCCGACACGAAGTCGCGAGCAACCAATCACCGGACGCGGATGTCGCTACGCGCACGCGCTCGCCACCGACCAGTGTGAGGGCTGTGACCGTCTCAAGCGTCCCAAGGTCAACCCGGAGAACTCGCCCCGAACCGTCGTTCGTGCCAATCCACATGCCCCCCTGAGAGACACCGCCTCCGAAGTAGATGTCGCTGCACGGCAACGACGCGGATCGAACCGGCGCGTCTGTATCCAGCGGATCGAGCGCAACTGCCCGGTTCGGGCCTCGTAGGACAATCAGTTGCCGTGACGATCGGTCAAAGGCAACCGAGCGAACGCCGGCCCCCACGTCCGCGAAGACACGTGCAAACACGTCGCGACCGGGCTCAATCAGCGCAAGCGTCCCGCCGCTAGTGACGCCAACCCAGTGCTCGGGAGCCACCTCAAGGAGCCATTCGATGCCAGCGATCTGAGGGAACTGGCTCGTACTGGGGGCTCGTTGTTCCTGGAGATCGCCAGACCTCAGGGTTGACAACCGCAACAGACCCACCTCGATCAACGACTCCCCCGAACTCGCGTACGAGACCACGGTGCCTGTGCCGGATCGCACCCCGGAACGGCGTTGCTCTGAGTCAAGTGAGATCCATCGGGGGTGCGAGGAGCCCAGGCCGACGACCGCCTGGCCCGTGGGCCCATGCACGATCACTTGGACGGGTTCACGCCCTCCCGGTGTCTCGATCTCACGTACGGTGCAATCGGTGCGTCTCGTCGTGCACCCCGTCCCGAGCCCGACGAGCAACAGCACCGACAACGCGGAAACAGGGACGATGCCAAGCGGGGCGGTCTTAGGAATCAACTCTTCTCCTCCTGCCGCCGCCTCGACGTCGGCCGGGCTCATGGGCCGCGGCCAGTCGCGCACCGCGGGTGGCGGCACTCCCCGACGCTAGCACCGCGACGCGCGCCGCGACAGCACGTCGTCGAGGTCCCATCCGCGTGCGGAGGGGCATGTTCGGCCGCGCACGCGCGCCTGCCTCACCGCCGCTCGGGTCGCAGCGTCGAGGCGCGTCCGAGAGCATCGCAGGAGCCGTGCGCTGCGGACTCTGCGACGCCGCGCACGTCGACAGCCCCGACGCGGCGGGTGGCCCGTCCGCCCGCGAGAACCCCGACGCCGCCGCGACGGGGGTTACCCTCCTTCCGTTCCATGGCCCCGACGGACGACCACCCCGACGACGGCGCGCGCGTCCGCAACCTGACGCTGCGCGAGCTCGTCGCGCGCGGGGTACCCCTCGTCCGACCGCACGCCGGGGCCTTCGGGCTCGGCGTGCTGCTCCTGCTCGTCTCGGTCACGGCCGACCTCGCCGGGCCGCTCGTGCTGAAGCACCTGATCGACACCGACATCGGGCTCGCGGTGGCGGACGGCGGGACCGGCGGGTCGCGCAGCGGGATCGTCCGCAGCGCCGCCCTCTACGCCGGTCTGTTCCTCGTCGGCACGCTCGCCAACTACCTGCAGGTCGTCGTGCTGACGAAGATGGGCCTCTCGATCGTCACGCGGCTGAAGCGCGAGGTCTTCCACCACGTGCTCGGCCTCTCGATGGAGTTCTTCGACCGCAACTCGCCGGGCCGGTTGCTCGCGCGCGTCGAGTCCGATTCCGAGCGCCTCCAGGCGCTCTTCTCCGACGTCGCGGTCTCGGTCCTGCGCACGCTCGTGCTGCTCGTCGGCGCGCTCGCCGTGATGTTCAGCACGGATTGGCGCGTGACGCTTGCCGTGGTGTGCGTCGCGCTGCCGGTGGCGATCGGGACGGTCGCGTGGTTCCGGTGGATGCGCGGCCTCTACAAGAACGTCCGCGCAATGGTCGCGCGGATCACTGCGTATGTTTCTGAGTACGTCCAGGGCGTGCCGGTGATCCAGGCGTTCGGATACGAGCGCCGCGCGCTCGATCGCCTCGGCGCCCTCAACCGCGACAAGATGACGACCGAGCGCCGCGCCCAGTTCTACGAGTACGGCCTCTGGGGCTTCCTCAACTCGATCGAGGTGTTCGCCGTCCTGTTCCTGCTCTGCCTCGCCTCCGGGCGCCTCCTCGGACTCGCGATGACGGTCGGCACGCTCGTGCTGTTCGTCGAGTACACGCGCCGCATCTTCCGTCCGCTCGCCGAGTTCTCGGAGCAGTTGGGCGGAATCCAGCGCGCGTTCGCGTCGGCCGACCGCGTGTTCTCGGTGCTCGACACGCCGTCGCGCACGCCCGACCCCAAGCCGTCGGCCGCCGCGGAGCTGCCCGCGACGTGGAACGAAGTCGCGTTCGAGGACGTGTCGTTCGTCTACGACGGCGGCGCGCGGGCTGTGGACGGCGTGACGTTCCGTATCCGCCGCGGCGAGCGCGTCGCGCTCGTGGGCCTCTCGGGCGGCGGGAAGACGACGCTCACGAACCTGCTCCTGCGCTTCTACGACCCGACGTCCGGCCGGATCACCGTGGACGGCCGCGACCTGCGCGCCTTCCCCCAGCGCGCGTGGCGTGCCCGCATCGGTCTCGTCCTCCAGGACATCCACCTCTTCCCCGGCACCGTCGGCGAGAACCTCCGCGCGCTCGCCGACGACGTGGACGACCGCGACATCCTCCGCGCGGCCCGCACCGTCGGCGCCGACGAGGTCATCGCCCGCCTGCCGAAGGGCCTCGACGAGCCGCTCACCGAGGGCGGCGCGAACCTGTCGATGGGCGAGCGTCAGCTTCTCAGCTTCGCGCGCGCTCTCGTCCACGACCCGGACCTCCTCGTCCTCGACGAAGCGACGTCGTCGGTGGACCCTGGCACCGAGCGGCGCCTGCAGGCGTCGATGGATCGGCTCCTCGCCGGCCGCACGTCGCTCGTGATCGCGCACCGGCTCGCGACCGTGGTGTCGGCCGACCGCATCCTGGTGATGCACGGCGGGCGCCTCGTCGAGGAGGGCTCGCACGCGGAGCTGCACGCAAAGGGCGGGATCTACCGCGACCTGTTCGACCTGCAGTTCAAGAGCGGAGCCGTCGCGTGAGCGACCGCAGCCCGGCCGGTCTGCGGATGACGACGCGGGAGAGCCTCGCGTGGCTCGGCGCCCTGTGGCGCCCCCACCGCGGATTCGCGGCGTTCCTCGTGCTGATGACGCTCCTCACGAGCGCCGTGGCCGTGGGGTTCCCGCTCGCGTGGCGCCAGGTGATCGACGGACTCGGCGCGGTCCCCGAGGGCGGGCGCCTCGGCGACGAGCAACTCCTCCACTACGCGAAGATCCTCGTCCTGATCGCCGTCGGCCGCATCGTCGTCAGCTTCTACCCCGCGTTCCGCGCGTGGATGAACCTGGCGATCGAGAAGCAGGTCCGCGAGCGCGTGTTCGCCTCGATCCTGGCGAAGGACCACACGTTCTTCGGCCGCTTCCGCACCGGCGACCTCGTCACGCGCCTCACCGAGGACATCACCGACTACCCGCGCGTCTCGTGGTTCGCGTGCTCGGGCATCTTCCGGTTCATCGACTCGCTCTCGCGCGTGTTCTTCTGCGTCGGCGCGATGCTGCTCTTCTGCGACGCCCGCCTCGCGCTCTACTCGATGATCCCGGTGCCGCTCATGCTCTGGGTCTTCTATCTGGCGCGGAAGGAGCTCAGCGTGATGTACCGCCGCCAGCAGGCGGCGATCTCGCGCACGAACGACACGCTCGAAGCGGCGCTCTCCGGCATCCGCATCGTGAAGGCCTTCAACGCCGACGCCGGCCAGGAGCGGCGCCTCGCCGCCGTGCTCGACGACCGCGCCGGCACGGCGCTCCGGCTCGCGAAGCTCAACGCCATCGTGCACCAGAGCGACAACGTCGTCACCCGCGTGGGGCAGGTCGTCGTCCTCTGCGTCGGCGGCTTCCGCGTGCTCGACGGCACGCTCTCCCTCGGCACCCTGTTCGCCCTGCACCTGTACCTCGACATGCTCGTGCACCCGATGATCGACCTGCCGAACCTGTTCGTCGCGGCGCAGCAGGCGTTCGTCTCGATCGCGCGCGAAGAGGAAGTCCTGCGGACGCCCGACGCGCAGCGCACGGTCGCCCCGGACCGTCGCGACGTCTCCTTCGAGCCCGTCGCGCTCGACGGCGTGACGTTCCGGTACCGCCCCGACACGCCTCCGGCGCTGCGCGATGTGACGTTCACTGTCCCGCGCGGCAGTCGTGTCGCAGTGGTCGGCGCCGTGGCGAGCGGGAAGTCCACCCTGCTCCGCGTGCTCGCCGGGCTCCTCCCGGCCGACGAAGGCGCGTGCCGCTTCGGCGGGCGCCCGCTCGCCGCGTGGGACTGGTCCGCGCTCCGCGCGCGCATCGGCTACGTGCCGCAGGAGTCGCTCCTCTTCTCCGACTCGATCGAGGAGAACGTGGCCTTCGGACGCGACGCCGACCCCGCGTGGATCCGCGCCTGCCTCGACGCCGCGCAGATGGGCGGCGACCTCGCCCGCATGGACGCCGGCACCGGCACCCGCCTCGGCCGCGGCGGCACGCTCGTCTCCGGCGGCCAGAAGCAGCGCATCGCCATCGCGCGCGCTCTCGCCGGCCGCCCCAACCTGCTCCTTCTCGACGACTGCACGTCGTCGCTCGACGCCCGCAACGAGGACCGCCTGTGGGACGGCATCCGCGCCGCGCTCCCCGGCGTGACCGTGTTCGTCGTCTCGCACCGCCCCGCCACGATCCGTCGGGCCGACACGATCCTCGTCCTCGAGCGCGGCCGCCTCGTGGACAGCGGCACCCACGATGAACTCTCCCGCCGCTGCGCCGCGTACGGCGAGTTCCTCCTCGTCGAGGAGCGCAAGGCGCACATCGCGGGCGACGCCGGGCCCGCCCGGTAGGACATTTGCCGTCCGGGTGACCGGCCTAGTCTCTCGCGATGAGCGTCTACCGAGCCCACTTCGGCCGTCTCCTCGAACTCGACGAGCAGATCCGCGCCGGGAAGTACCCGAACTGCACGTCGTTCGCGCGCCACTGGGAGGTGAGCACGAAGACCGTGCAGCGCGACGTCGAGTTCCTGCGCGACTCGCGCGGCGCGCCGCTCGCCTATGACCGCGACCGACGCGGCTACTACTACACCGACCCGTCGTGGCAACTCAAGCGACTCGACCTGACCGAGGGCGAACTCTTCGAACTGGCCGTCGCCCAGCGCATGGCGTCGCAGTACCGCGGAACACCCATCGCGGCGTCGCTCCAGGCGTTGTTCGGCAAGGTCCGCGCGGCCCTGCCGTCGCCCGTGAACATCGATCCCGTGGACGTGCAGACCGGCTTCTCCTTCCACGGTCACCCCACGCGCGACGTGGACGAAGCGACGTGGCACACGATCGCGCGCGCCCTCCGCGACCGTCGGATCCTCACGATCTCGTACCGCGGCTACGGCGCCGCGAAGGCCGTCGCCCGTCGCCTCGTCCCGATCCACCTCACCTGCCTCGACGGCGAGTGGGCGCTCGTCGCGCACACCGAGTCGCGAGCACCCGACGCCACGCAGCACGCGCATCCCGCGCTCTTCGCCCTTTCCCGGATGACGTCCGCGAGCGTGACGCAGGACCCCGCCCCCACCATCGAGTTCGACCCCGACACCTTCTTCGCCAACCGCTTTGGTCGCTTCATCGGCAAGCCCGGTCGGGTCTACGACGTCGAAATCCGTTTCGACGCGACCGTGGCGCCGGGCGTCCTCGAGCGCCGCTGGCACCCGAAGCAAACCGTCCGCCGCGAGAGGGGCGGGAGCATCGTGATCTCGTTCCCCGCGCCCGCCATCTACGAGGCGAAGCGCTGGGTGCTCCAGTGGGGCGCCGCCGCCGAGGTCCTCGCACCCGCAGAGCTTCGCGACGCCGTCGCGAAGTCCGCGCGACTCATGCGCGGCGTGTACGCGAAGCGGCGGGCCAGCGAGGAGTAGCACGCCGGCGACACAACACGCGACTCCGGCGCCGCCCTGGGACCCCGTCGAGCTCTCCCGCTCGAACTCCTCGGCGCCGGAGCGACGAAGCTACGCGGCGGAGTAGGACACGGTCGGTCCGAGTGCGCCACGATCTCGGAATTCGTCCGATCGGCGAACGCGTGGAGCACGCTGCGCAGCCGGGGTCGAGATCGGGGCCGGGGCCGAGACGGATGTCCGCTCAGAGCCTGGCGAGGAGCAGCTCTCGGACCATCGCTGGATTGGCGCTCCCCCCGCTCGCCTGAAGCACCTTGCCGACGAAGAACCCGAGGAGTTGCGTCTTGCCGGCGCGGTAGCGCGCGACGTCGGCCGCGTGCCCGGCCACAACGGCGTCTACGACCGCTCCGAGCGCGGAGGCGTCGCTCACCTGTCGAAGACCCGCGTCAGCGACGATCGCCCCCGGGTCCGTGCCGTCCTTCGCCATGCGCGCGAAGACGTCCTTCGCCGCCGACGCCGACACCGTGCCGTCGGCGATCAGCTTCACGAGATCGCCGAACGCCTGCGGCGTCACGGGAATGTCCGCGAGCCGGCGCGTCTTCGTCTCCCGCACGATCTCGTTCGCGACCCAGCGAGCAACGAGCGCGGGATCCGCGGCGCTGCGCGCGACCGCGCCGTCGAAGAAGGCGAGGAGCGCCTCGTCGGCCGCGAGAACGTCCGCGGTGTCCACGTCCACACCGCGGGCGACGAGCGCGGCGTGCGTCGGATCGGCGCGCGCGGAGAGCCGCTTCGACGACGTGACGGGATTCTGCGCGGGCTGCGGTCCGGCCTTCGCTCGCGGCGCGGGCGCGGCCGGTTCCTCGCGCGTCGCCACCTTCGTCCATCCGTCCTTCAGCGTGACGATCCGGTTGAATACCGGCCGCGACGGCGTGCTGTCCACGGGGTCGGCCTGGAAGTAGCCCTGCCGCTCGAACTGCCAGCGGGTGACAGGATCGGAACCGACCACGCTCGGCTCGATTTTGGCGTCGCGCATGACGACGAGCGACGCCGGGTTCAGCTCGGTGAGGAAGCTCCGCGCCTCGTCGGTCCCCGGCGCCTCGGTCGAGAAGAGCCGGTCGTACAGGCGGATCTCGCACGCGACGGCGTGATCTGCGGCGACCCAGTGGATCGTCCCGGGCACCTTTCGGCCCACCGGCGCGGCGTTCAGCGTGGCGAGGTCCGCGGTGCAGAGGAGTCGCACTGCAGCCCCCGAGGCGTCGCGCTCGACGGCGTCGCAGCGCAGCACGTACGCGTGGCGAAGCCGGACTTCCGCTCCAGGACTCAACCGGTGCCAGCCCTTCGGAGGAGTCTCGGCAAAGTCCCCGCGTTCGATCCACAGGCGACGTCCGAACGGCAGACGGCGCGTGCCCTCCATGGCGACGTCGGCGGGCCACAGCGACGCGTCGAGCCAGTCGGTGCGCTCCTCGGGCCAGTTCGTCACGACCACTTCGAGCGGGTCCAAGACGCACAACACGCGCGGCGCGATCGGGCTCAGGTCGTCGCGCAGCACGAACTCGAGCTTCCCCATGTCCACGGTGCTGTTCGCCCGCGCGACGCCGACCATGTCGGCGAAGCGACGGATCGACTGCGGCAGCACCCCGCGCCGGCGGAGCCCTGCGAGCGTCGGCAACCGCGGGTCGTCCCAGCCGGAGACGTGCCCCTCTTTGACGAGTTGCATCAGGTAGCGCTTGCTCAGCACCGTGTACGAGAGCACGAGCCGCGCGAACTCGATCTGCTGCGGTCGGCACGGCGCCTCGGTCTCGCGGACGACCCAGTCGTACAGCGGCCGGTGCGTCTCGAACTCGAGCGAGCAGAGCGAGTGCGTCACGCCTTCATACGCGTCTTCCAACGGGTGCGCGTAGTCGTACATCGGGTAGATGCACCACGACTCGCCGCGGCGGTAGTGGCTCGCGTGGCGGATCCGGTAGAGGAGCGGATCGCGCATGAGCAGGTTCGTGTGCGCCAGGTCGATCTTCGCGCGGAGCACGTGGGCGCCGTCGGCGAACTCACCTGCCCGCATGCGACTGAACAGATCCAGATTCTCGGCGACGGAGCGGTCACGGAAGGCTCCGGCGCGCCCCGCTTCGTGGATCGTGCCTCGCTTCGCAGCGATCTCGTCCTGCGTCTCGCTGTCCACGTACGCGAGGCCCTTGCGGATGAGCAGTTCGGCCCGCTCGAACATGAACTCGAAGTAGTCCGACGCGTACGCCGTCGCGCCCCACTCGAACCCGAGCCAGCGGACGTCCGCCTCGATCGCCCGCACGTACGACTCGTTCTCGGTGAGCGGGTTCGTGTCGTCGAACCGCAGGTTGCACTTGCCCTGGTAGTCGAGCGCGATCCCGAAGTTCAGGCAGATCGACTTCGCGTGGCCGATGTGCAGGAACCCGTTCGGTTCCGGCGGGAACCGCGTGACCACGCGCGTGTGACGCCCGGCCGCGAGGTCCTCGTCGATCACGGTGCGGATGAAGTTCGAGCGCGCGCCGCGCCCGTCGCCTGCCGCGCCGGTCGGGTTGTCCTGCGGATGATCCTGCGCCTTGTTCTCCGTCACGTTCTGCGCCACGTTGCCTCGCCTCCGTCGGTCGCCGTCCCCACCCTGCTTCGGCCGCGCACCGATCGCGCTCGGACGGGACCCGTCAAGCTACCCGAGCCCGACCGCGCGAGCCCGGATCGACGGCGCGAGCGCGACCGGCGAGCTCAGGCCACGGGATCCGGATCGTGTAGCCTCCTGCTCGTGCGGAGTTCCCGATCCATCAACGTGCATGTGCTCGTCGCGGCGGTGTTGGCGGGTGGATGCGGTCCTCACGCACCGACGCCGAGCCCGGCATCCGACGCCGCACCCGCTCGGACCGCTCGCGCCCGAGCGGAGCAAGTGGCTCCGGTCGCCGCTCCGTTCACACATGGGCTCGACGCCGTCCTGTCTGGACGCACGATCCGCGAGTGGATTGCATCGAGCGCCACCGGAGACCCTGCGTCGGCGACGTGCCGGGATGCGCGGAGTGCGCTCCGGTCGGACCCTGCCGCCACCGCGGAGGCGATCGTTGAGGAGCTTCAGGGCGGCGCGACGATCGACGGACTCCCCCGGTTGCTCGCGTGGCTCCTCCCGGACGTCCGTGACGCGCTCGTTCCGCGACTTCTCGACCTGCTGCACGATCCCGCGACCCGCGCAACGGCCGTCGCGCTCCTCGGCAACTACGCGGACTCACGCGGGTTCGGGCGTCACGACCGCCTGGTGGCGGATGCCGTGTCGCGCCTTCCGGTGGACGCGGACCTCGCTGCCGTGCTCGCTCGCCTCGGATCGGCGTTCGGTCCCGTCGCGCCGCGCGTGCTCTCGCCGCTCCCGGAGACGCGCGAGGGACTCGCCCCGGACTGGTGGAGCGGGCTCGACGCCGCGGCGTCGGAAGTGGCGGCGGCGCTGCTCCCCCGCGAAGGCGCGGAGACCAGATCCGTCAAGGTGGCTATCGAGTGGCTCACGCGCAATGCCAGGTCGCTCGGTCCCGCGCTGGGGTCATTGCGAGCCCGCATCGGCTCCGCGACCCACGACGACGAACGGAACGGCATCCTGCGGGTCCTCGCCCGGAGCGGTGACGCCGAGGCGATCGCAGACGTCGTGAGGCGCACCGCGAGTTCGTCGGCGGCGATGCGGCAGGGCGCGACCGCTGCACTCGCGGAGTGTCCGGTCCGCGCGCCGGGGGTCGTCGCGGCGCTCGAAGCGCGCATGAACGACGCGGATGAAGACGTGCGTTGGTACGCCTGGAATGCGCTCGCGCGCCAAGCCGCGGTGACGGACGACGCGCTGTCCGCGATCTCCGTCAGTCTGGAGTCCGACGACGACGAGGTTCGCGACGCCGCGCGCAACGCGATCCGATCCGCTGTCGAGAGTGACGGCGATGGCTACTACGCCGAGGTCGCGCGGTGGGCCCCACCGCTCCTCGACAGTTTCACCGGACCGGGCGATCCCGCGGTCCGCGCGACCGTGCTTCGGGCGATGGAACCCGGATCCGTCGCGGCGAGCCGACTCGCGATCCTTCGCCACCATCCGGACGAACGAGTGCGGGCCGCAGCGAACCGGCTCGATCCGCGGCCGGCGGACGTTGGCCCGGCCTCGGCGACGTCGTGGCTTGAGATCCTCGCGAGCTGTGAGTACGAGCGTGCGCCCCAGGAGCGATTCGAGGCCATACTCGGCGACTACATCGAGCGCGGCGGGCGGTTGACGGATCTCCTTGACCCGTTGCGACTGCACCTGCGAGCGACCTACGACGAAGGGGCGATCCTCGGACTTCGCGGAGCGGCCAAGATCGCGACGCGACTGGGCCGACGCGCGGCGCCGCTTCGTGACGCGCTCTCGGAGCGTCTCGTGACCGCGCCCGGTGACCGAGTCCAGAACCTGCTCCTTCGCGCACTCGCGGCGGCGGGACGTGATGTCACGGACCGGATCGTGCCGCTCCTCGCGGCGGGCGGTGGCGAGGCGGACGACCTGGACGAGGTCCTCCGCCTTCTCCCGTCCGACGCGCTGCCGGGCGTGATGTCCGCGCTGACGCACACGGAGCCGCGCGTGCGACGCGGTCTCGCGGTCGCCCTCGGTTGGATGGACGTTGCGGCGGAAACCGCGGGATCGCTCCTCGTACCGTTGCTCGACGATCATGACCGGTCGGTTCGGTTCGCGGCGGCAGCCTCGATGCTCCGTCGTCGATTCCGGGTGGATCTCGCGCTGGAAGTCGTCCGCCGGGAGCTCGACGTCTGGCCGCCGGCAACCGACGCCACGGCGGAGCGTGACGTGACCGAGATCCTCAAAGCGCTGGCAGACGCAGGAGCAACCGCTCTGCCCGCGCTCGACGTCGTGCACCGCGCGCTCCGCAGCCCCGTGGCGTACGCACCGCACGTGGCGTGGATCTGCCGGGTGCTCCGCGGCTTCGGCCCCGCCGCCGCGCCGGCGGTTCCGGAATTGACGGCGATCGTTGAGCACCGATCCGGCCTCGAGGCTCTGAGCGTCGGGACTGGGTTCTACTCCGGCCCGCCACCGGACGTCGGGTACGTCGCAGTCGCTGCGACCGAAGCGCTGGGCGCCATCGGCCCTGCGGCGCGCGAGGCGGCCCCATCGTTGCGTCGTGCGCTCGTCTCGCAGGATCGACGTCTGCGCACTGCGGCCGCGGCTGCACTTGAGAGGATCGAGGGACGGTAGCCGGACGCCGGAAACGTACCGCAACGTACGACCTCGCAGCCGCCGCACTCGGCGTGATGGCTTGGTATCCCCGGGCAGATTCGAACTGCCGACCCCCGGTTTAGGAAACCGGTGCCCTGGCACCGGCGGTTTCGCGACAACCAGCGCCCGGGTCGCAGTTTAGGGCGATTCGCTCGCGCCGCTCGGATCGCTACCTGGATCAACGCTTGGGGCAGGTTCACCACCCTCGGTCGGACCTGGTTCCCGTGTAGCTGCGGGTCCCCCTGTCACGGGCGGCGGGAAGTCGAGCGCCAGCACGGTCGCGCGACGTCGTTCGGAGCGGCGTCACGAATGACGTTCATCCCGGCGGGCGCGGTATTGACGGATCTGGTCCGGCAGCGAGTAGAGGTACTCCAGCACGTAGTCGAGGAACCGGACGATGTCGCGGGCGTCCTGCGGATCTGTCGGCGACTGGCCAGGAGCTGGGTGTGCGGCGTCGTTCCCCAACTCGCGAACCGTGTCGGCCCACTCCCGCATGACGGGCGGGAGCAGTCCCTTCGACGCAACGTCTTCGATCCCCTTCTTCAGGCTGCTGCCGACAGCGTTGCTTCGTCGTAGTGCCAGCTGCAGACCGCTCCGCGCCATGACCGCCGCCGCATCCCAGTTCTCGCCTTCGAGGCTACGGTGCGCTTGGACCCACATTCGGCCGACGTCCTCCGGCCACTCCTTCGGGTGCGTGTCGATCTTCAGCGGCCACGGAAGCACCCGGTAGCCGTGCAGCCCATGTCCGGCCGACCATAGGCATAGGACGTACCCCTTGCAGCTCCCGCACTCGAGCGTGTCGAAGTTGAGGACCTTCGGTCGCTGCGCGTGACGCTTCGTCGCGTGGAACGCGACTCGGAAGTTCCCTCGTTCCATGCAGAAGGGGCACGTGATGTCCTGGATCGCCAGTTCCATGCCGCCGGCGCCTCGCCCTTCGCCCAGCTCCCACCAGCTATCCATTCGTCAACGCTCCTTCTGATCGGCTTCCGCTGCGTACGACGGTCATCCGTTCATAGCGCCTGCGGCGCGAACGCTCGCCGCGATCACCGTTGCGAGATTCGCGTATCGAACCGCGTCGTCGGCTCCGATGTCGATCTCGGCCGCGTGCGCCGCCTTGTTCCTCATGCTGCGGAGTTCGCGATACAGGCCGACGAGTCGTGGCGCAACGAGTCCGCGCGACGCGAGCTGCTCCACAACGCGCTCGCCGGCAATGCGTCCCGGAACCGGTATCCCGGCCGCGTTCGCCGCTTCCATGGTTGCGCGCTCAACGTCGAGCCATGCCTCGGTGACCGCCGCCCGCGGCGAGATCGCTGCCAGTCTCGCGATACGCTCGCCCGCGTTGTCCTCCCTGGAGATCTCGTCGTCGGGCGTTGTCGTCGGAGGCGTCGTCGTCGGCGCGGGCGTAGTCGGCGGAACGGTGGTCGGAAGCGACTCCGCGGCCGCCTGCGCTTCGAGCTTGTCGAGGTCCTTCGAGAAGTTCGCCTCGACGCTGCCGACCTTGAGCTGTGCGAGTCGTGCGAGTACCGCCCGGATCTCGGCCCGAAGGACGATTGCCATGACGCACGCGGCCACCGGCCATGCGAGCGCCTGTACAAGTTGCACGAAGCCTTGCTCACTCATCGGTTGCTCCACCGTGCGCGCTCCTCATCGTCCGAGGGCCGTTCACGTCGCGCACGCGTCCTCGTCCGTGGGAGTGTCGCTCTCGGGACGCGGCGTCTCGCCGAGCTTTGCAAGGGTGATCGCCGTGAACGTCAGAACGCGAGGTCGTAGCTCGTCCACGAGCCGCCGAGTCTGAATCGCCGTGACCAGCGGAACGTCGCCGGCGCATGGGACCAGCACCTCGACGTCCTGGATCTCGTTCGCACGCAGGCGATCGGCTCGGTGGACGTGGGCGTTCCGGACGATCCGCGCCGCGCGCACGGGCGCCGCGTCCCAGTGATCGCGCGCGGCGGCGACATCGAACGCCGCGACGATCGACTCGCGAAAGCCGTTCGCGTTCGTCGGGGGCTCGTGTTTCGTCACAACGCGCAGAACCTGAGCGATGTACGTCTCGTACGCGAAGTACAGGGTCGTGAACGCGAAGAACTCCAGCCCCACGATCGCCGACTTGAACGCCTGCTCGGTGAGGTACATCTGCCATGCCTCCTCGATGGAAATCTGGACCTCGCGCGCCTCCGCCGCTGGCCACTCCCGTTCGATTGCGGGGACAATGCGGTCGACCTCGCGGCGCAGCGCCCGCCGCTGCATGCCGTTCAGCGGCAGATTCGAGACGATCCCCGCCCGCTCGGCGAGAGCCATCAACGCGCGGCGGAGCAGGTCCCGAGTTCGGTCGGTCTTCAGGAACGCATGGAGCCCCTCGGGCACGGAGCGCGCGAGAAGTCCCGGAAGAGCATGCGAGTCTGACGCCGACCGCCATGCGTGGACGAGATCCAGCATCGGTGCATCGAGCGACGTGGCGTTCGTCGCCGCAAACAGCTCGCGGCCGAACGGGTTTGGCAAGAGTGCCGCGTAGGCGTCGAGATCGTGGCAAATCTCCACGGTTCGCTTCGGGCCAGTCGGGGGAGTGGCGGGTGCGCTCACGCGTGTTCCTCTGTCTGGGTCAGCTCGAACCTCGTGCATCGAGCAGCTTCCGGAGATCCGCCGCAGAAGGACCGGCCAGTTCGCCGGGACGATCGATCACCGCCGACAGAACGTCGCGTTCGGCGCCCGCTTCGACCAGCTCACGCGTCGCGGCGTCTGCGAACGCGCACTCGTATGTGAGTTGGGCGATCCCCTTCAACACGTGGAGAAACGCATCGTCCTCGCTTCGACGTCAGCGTCGCAACGCGCGCATGACGCCGGCGAGCAGTTCGTCCCGCAACTGGATCGTTTCTCCCTCCTCGTCGCTAGTCCGGTTGAAGTCGGAACGCGTCCGACGGATCAGAACCTCGCCGTGAAGCAGCGCCCCGAAGCTCATGGCGGTCACGACGCCGGGGTTCACGCGGGCGTGCAACAGGAACGGGACGGCGATCGGCAGAATCCGAGCGACCCGCACACCGAGCGGGGCGGGAGATCCGAACACATCACGCAGCTCGGGAATGCCGCCGAACATGTCGCGGCACGGCAGCCATTGACCCGCCTCGCACCCGACAACGAGGAGCCGGCGCGGGGCGAGGCGCTCGAACCAGGCTGCGACCGCTGGCCACGTCAAGGGCGGCTCCGCGCGGTCGAGCGCCAGGACGCCGCTGTTGCTGTGGCCGATGAGGACGAGGAGGTCCGGCTCGAACTGCGTCCCCGCGATCTCGGTCAGACCGCGCCGTAGATCGGCCGTCGAGTCGGCAGTCACCGACTTGAGTTCGGCACCGTGGAGCCAGTTCGGCAGCGCCGTAAACGACTCGATCGCCGACATCCGCTCGGCGAGCAGCGTCGCGTGACCGAGTTCGACGACCAGAATCCGACGTGGACCCGGACGCCTAGCGCGTGGTCGTGCTGCGATCTTGCGTCTTCGGGCGGGCGTACGGGTCGGCATGGTGGTGCTTTGTCACGCTCAGCCTACGCGGTGCCCCCGACGTCCTGCCCTGCCTCACGGTCGTGCCGCGTCTCCCCGGCCGTCGAGGAGGCGGCGCAGTTCGGCGGCGGTCGGACACGTCAGTTCGGCGAGACGCTCGATGAGCGCGACGAGCACCTCACGGTCGGCCCCGGCATCGATCAGCGTCCTCGTCGCCTCGTCGACGAACGCCGCGTCGTACGAGAGCCCGTCAATCCCCTTCAGCACGTGGAGAAGCAGGCGGGCGAGCGTGCGCGGCTCCTCGCGGAGAAGGGGACTGTCCCGAAGCGTGTACAGAAGCGGGTTGTGCTCCGTGGGACGAATCGACGTGCGCTCCAGAAGATCAACAGCGTCCGCCAGTCGCGGGCCGAGTGCGAGCGCCCAATCGACCATCTGCTCGGTCTCCTCGTTCGCGAACGGACTCGGCGCCCCGGTCGCGCGTTCCTTCCAGTAGCGCTGGATCCAGCGCGTCCACGCCTCTTCTTTCGCCTTGGTTTCGAGCGCGTCGAGCTCCATCGCTACGTGCCTCGCCCACATGGTCCGAGTCTCGACGTCAGCGGACTGAACGAACCGCGTCAGCCACCCGCTATCAAGTGGATGAATGTCGGAGTAGAGGGCGAGGCCGGCGAGTCGCACCGCCAGCCCCTCTCGATGCTCCTTCAGATCGCTGGCCGTCATCGCGAAGCACTGCTCGAGGTGCGGGAGCATCGCCTGCGCCACGGACTCGCTGAGCCGCCCCCATTGCAGGAAGCCCGCCCACGCCTGTCCGGCGCGCCGGCGGTCGCGCGTCCAGTCGAACAAGGGAACGACGTGCTCGACCGTCCATGCTCCATCGAGCGAGTGGAGGAACTGGACGTGCGCGGCGACCACGACCCTCGCCATCTGGGCTGCGCTCGACCCGCCAGCAACCGCGCCCAGCAGTCGCTCGTGATACGCAGGCGGAAGTCCGCTCCACTTGTCCTCGGCCATGCGACGACGGCGCGAGAGCGCCCGAAGCCAGATCTCCGCAACGACGCCTCCGACGTGGTTGATCGCGCGCGTGAGCCAGCCGCCGGGAATGTCGCCGTCCTCGGGTTCGTCCTCCTCGGCGACGGCCCGAACGAACACGCGATCCGCCACTGTTTCCGCAGCAGCGAGACCCGCCTCTGTCGTGATGCCCGACTCGGTGCCCTTGGACAGCGCCCGTGCGAGCTCCAAGTCGAGCTTGTCCGGCAGCGAGAGCTGCGCGAGGAGCGGGGCGAGCCGCTCCCAAGGAACCGCTTCTGACGGAGCTTCGCGCCAACCATCGAGCAGTCGGGCCCAGACGTCCGCCTCCCAATGCCCCGTGTCACGCAGACGCTCCGCCACCTCCAAGCTTCGTGCGGGATCCGCGACCATCGAGCTTCGAAACGTGACGAGCAGCGCGTCGCGATTGGGCTCCCGGTCCGCTTCGCTCCGGAACGTCGTGACGAAGTCCACGAGGTCGGCGACGTTCATCGCGCGAAGCTCGTCCGACGACTTCGGGCTCGGTCCGTGGCCCCATCGCGCCTCGGTCCAAGAATTGACGTCGGGGTGCTCGCGCGGACCAAACCGCAGGTTCGCTGCCTGGAGCGCTTGGAGATGTTCGCGTGCGACCTTGGACTCCGGGGCGACCTTCGCCAACCAGACCGCGAGGTTGTAGCGCCCGTACGCGATCGTCTTCTGCCCCTCTTCGTCGTCTGGCGCGACCTCGCGCCGCAGGACGCGGAGCGTCACCGACTCCGCCACGAACCATCGCTGCACGTCCTCGCTCGCACGTGGAAACACGTGCTCAATCAGCCGAAAGACCTCGTGCTTGAGTCCGGGCGCATACAGCCACTCGCCGGCGACGATTGCGCCGAGCGCCTCGTCCGGATCGAGATCGGGATCTTCCCTCATGCCGAAGAGAGCCAGTCGGCGGAGGAGCGGGGCCTCGGCGCGGCTCCACGCGTTGACGGCGCTTCGCCCCGCCTCCTTCGACGTCCGCATCAAGAACGCCACGACGTCGCGGGCGGCGTCCACGAGGAAGCTCGGTCCTTCCCGATGGGCGTCCTGCTCGTGCGGCTCGATTCCCGTGCGCGAGTAGCTCACGGGATCCCAGTCGGCGTTCGCTTGGCCGCATGTCTTCAACGTCTCATAGCACTCCGTGATGCGCGACGTCAGCAGCGGGAGCAGCTCTCCGTGGAGTTCCTGGAAGTGCGGCTGCATCCGCTCCCAGCTCTTGCTCAAGTAGTGAGGGTCGCCTCGAAGCGCCACGCGCACGCGCCCGATGGGCGGCGGCTCCTTCTCGGGGTCGAACATGATCGGCGGTTCGAACGTGAACACCACATCGGTGAGCCAGCGCAAGCAGAGGACCGCCACACCGAGCTCGTCGGGGAACTTGCACTCTTCGAGAAGGAGGCCGAACTGGAACTCGCGGCGGAGGTCGGGAGCCGCCAACTGCAGGAGCACGACCCAAGCAGCGAGGAGGCGCGGCTCGGGCCGTGGCTCGCCCGGAAGACTCCGAGCGACCGCATCCCACAGGACGAAGTTCCAGCTTGACGGCTTCTTCGCGAGCAGTGCGAGGGCGTGTGACGCGCCCCGAGCGACGTAGTGCCGGCCGATCCACCACGCGAGTTCGCGCTCGATCTCGCCGTCCCCTCCGTCGCGGCGGAAGAGCGGGTCGAGAGCGCTCCGCGCATCCACCCATGTCAGCCAATCCGCCGCCGTCGCGTGCCGGGTGAAGAACTTGATCAGCGTGGGGTCGCGCAGCGCAGCCACCAGGTAGTCGATCGATTCGCGGTCGAGAGGCGGCGCAGCGGCCACAAGTTCCCGGATGCGCGCCTCGTGCTCCAGCGCGCCCCGACGCGCGTGCTTCGCCCACGCCGCGAGCGCGGCGGGCAGCGCCTCATGACCGGAGGGAGGCGGCTTCGGCGGATAGTGGATCGGCGTGATCCCGAACGACTTCCACTTCGCGTCGCTGCCGGGCAACGTGAAGCAGAACCTGGGCGTTCCGGGCGGAAGCCCACGCGCCAAGTAGGCCATGACGGGGTCGTCGTGGCTGTAGCCGATGAAGAGCACCGTGAAGCGCTGGAACATGTCCTTCAGGAAGAGCGTTGCCCATCCGCGCGTCAGGTATGCGCGGCCGAAGTCCGCGTCGGTCAGGACGAGGCGTCCCGGCGCCCCGAGAGATCCGTGGAGATGGACGATTCCGAGGAAGTCGTCCCCGAGCGGAAGCGCAGGCGCGACGTGGACGTTGATCGGCTCGGGATAGACGTCGCGCGCCGCCATCGTGAAGTGCTGGTCGAAGTTCGTGGTGACCACCCGCGCGCGATCCGCGGCCTTGAACACGCGGAGAATCTCGCGGTGCAGCTCGTTCGGCTTCGAGGCGTCGGCCGCCAGTATCTCGCGCGTGCGCGCCTGAACATCGACCCGCAGATCCTCGAGCAAGCCCAACCGCCGATCGGCGTTGCTCCCGTCCCACGGCGGATACACGCCGCGACCGACCTGTTGAACGAGCCCATCGAACGACGGCAGGTTCGAGGGAGCCGCGATCGACACGCCGGCGCCGGCGAACACGACGAATCTCCCGGCCTGGGCCGCCTCGAGGAGGGGCTCCGGTAGGTCTACGTCACCGCTGATGAACATCCCTGCACCCTCGGTTCATGGCGGCGATGCTACGACCCGGCTCGGACCACGCGGGTGCGGCCACTCGGCAACGGCCTGCCACGGCGTCGGTGCGCACACCGACGCCGTGGCATCAGCGAGGCACGTCGCCATCGCTGCCAGCGCTGGCGAGGATCGCCGTCGCGCATCACCGTGATCACAGCCGGGTGCTGCGACGTGCGTAGTGTCGTCATCTCGAATGGCTCCTCGTTGCCAGAACTACGAAGCAGTTGCGACCGGCACCGGCACGCGCCACACCCGGTGCGCAAGTGCTACCAACTGCAACTGCCGTGCAGCGACCGCGGCCGCGTTCCATAGCGGGAACGGATCCAACGCCTCGACCGCGACGTCGATCTTGGTCCGAACTCCGACGGAGGGCTTCTCCGCGATCGCGCGCGTGAGAAGGAACTGCGACGTTACGTAGACCCCGCGCTTCTTCGAGTAGGGCCGGTTGCCGAGCGAGGCGTTGATCGACTTCTCGATCAGCAGAAGGTTGCCGAGGCGCGATCCGACGAGGACGTCGCCGTCGCCGCCGAACTCGGCCTTCGCCTCCGCGGTCGGCTTCTGCGGGTAGACATGCTCGATCTCGTTGCCCGCACCTGCGTAGCCCGAGAGCCACTTCGTCCCCTCCGTCTCGCCCAACGCCTCGAGCTGGACGAACTGGGTGAGCTTCGCGAGGACGTACTGCAGCCTGTACTTCTGCAGGTCCAAGGCGTCGAGACGCAGCATGGCGTCGCGGAAGCGGGTGGCCAACTGCACGCGCGCAGGATCGAACCGCTTGGCGACGAACGCGTCGAACTCAGCGATGGTGCGCACTGCGCGCAGGTCCTTTGCCCACGCCGCGAAGTTGCGCTCGAAGTCGCGCGTCGGCTCGTGCGTGATCACGTAACAGAAGAACAGGTTTTCGACCTCGGCGCAGAGACGACGGAAGAGCTCCGGGGCCAAGTGTCTGCCAGCCAGGAGCAGGATGAGGTGCTGGCGCGCCGCCTTGCCACCCAGGAACTGCATGTTCTCCAGGTAGCGGTTCTTCTCGCCATCCTGGTCGCGTCCTCGGAAGAAGTTCCGGTAGCACTGCGCCGCCGCCAGCAGTTCCTCGCCGAAGGCCAGCGGCGCAACGACGTACCCGCACTTCGCGGCGTTCTTCGAGAACCACCCGTAGATCTCGTCCTCGCGCAGGACGTCCACGTCGTAGCGGCTGAAGATGAAGTACCGCAGGAACCGCAGCGGCTTCTCGCCGATGTCGAAGAGCGTGTCCTGGAGGGCCTTCCAGGTCGTCTTGAGTTCCTCGAACGCCTCGCGGTTCGACTTCATGAAGAGCAGATTCTTCAGAAGGTCCATCGCGTTCAGGCCAACGCCCCGATCGTTGATCGTCTCGAAGATCTTCAGCGCCTTCGCGACGTCGTCAGCTCGGATGCGGATCAACTTCACCTTGTTTGTGAGATAGCCGTAGAAGCCGCGCGCGCGCACGGCGTCGGCGTCGAACTCCCGCGTGAGAAAGCTCCGCACCACCGCGTACGCATTTCGGATGTTCCGGACGGAGAGCGTCGGCACCTCGTCGTCCCCGCCGCTCATCTCCTTCGCGATCTGCTCGAGTGCGTCCCCGCTGTCCTCGTACTGGAGACTCAGCCGGTAGCGGAACTGCTCGTTGCCCGCCGCGTCCGTTGACGATGCGGCGATCTGGAGCGCCAGCGTGCCAGAGGGACTCTCTCCCGAAGCTCGAAGGTGGTCGCGGATCGCACACAGCGTGAGGAACAGCGTCGTCATGCGTTGCTGTCCGTCGATGAGTTCCAGCACGCCGGCAGCTCCGGGGCACACCACGATGCTCCCGATGAAGTACTCCGGGGCTTTGAGCGAGTCGCCGGAGCCCTGCTCGCTGCGGATGTCGCCGAGGAGCTGCTCCACCTCGTCGGTGTCCCAGACGTACTCCCGCTGGTAGTCGGGCACGACGTAGAAGTCCTGGAAGACCGCGGCTACGGAGACGTCCTCGCTCTGGATTCGCTGTTCGCTCGTCATGCGTCCCTCCTGACTGGCGGGGGGATCGTACAGCGCAGGCTCCGATCTCATCGTCTCCTCCTGAACCGGTGCGCGAGCGCGCGCGCCGTTCTCCCGACGCGGCGGCCGGAGCCGCGCACACGGCGCCTCCGATTGCGGCTTCCTTCGTATGGGGCGCTGCGACTACCCTCGCCGTCACGGAGGGCAGAGATGGAACCCGTTCCCGGGAAGATCCCCGGACTCGAACCAGGCGGCGTTGTCCGCGTTCGCTCGCGCCGCTGGCTCGTCGAGCAGGTCAGCGAGCCCACGCAGGCGTGGGAGAGCCCCCTCGTGCGGCTGTCGTGCGTCGAGGACGACGCCCTCGGCGAGCAGGTCCAGGTGCTCTGGGACCACGAGCTCGACGCGCGGGTCGAGGACACGGAGAAGGCGTGGGATCTCGCGGCCCGGCGCGGCTACGACGAGCCGCGGGTCTTCTCCGCCTACCTGAACACGCTGCGCTGGAACTGCGTCACGGCGACCGACCCGAAGCTCTTCCAGGCGCCCTACCGCGCCGGCATCGAGGTCAAGGCGTACCAGCTCGAGCCGCTCCGCAAGGCGCTGCTCATGCCGCGCGTGAACCTCTTCATCGCCGACGACGTCGGCCTCGGCAAGACGATCGAGGCGGGCCTCATCCTGCGCGAGCTGATCCTCCGCCAGAAGGTGCGGCGCGTCCTCGTCTGCTGCCCGCCGTCCGTCGTCACGCAGTGGCGCGACGAGATGGAGCAGCGGTTCGGGCTGACGTTCGCGATCTACGACCGCGAGTTCGTCGCGCGCACGCGCCAGGAGCGCGGCTACGCCGTGAACCCCTGGACCACGCACAGCCGGTTCGTCATCTCGCAGGCCCTCGTCCGCGACGAGCGGTATGCCAACGACCTCGCCGTCTGGCTCGGCGACTTCGCCCACGACGCGCTGCTCATCCTCGATGAGGCCCACAACGCCGCGCCGGCGAGCGGCTCGAAGTACGCGATCGACAGCCACGTGACGCGCGCCATCCGCGAACTCGCGCCGCGGTTCGAGCACCGCTTGTTCCTCTCTGCGACGCCGCACAACGGACACTCGAACAGCTTCAGCGCGCTCCTCGAAATCCTCGACCCGCAGCGGTTCTGCCGCGGCGTCCGTCCGACGCAGAAGCTCCTCGACGACGTCATGGTCCGCCGCCTGAAGCAGGACCTGCGCGAGATCGGCGAGGAGTTCCCGAAGCGCCACGTCACCGCCGTCGTGCTGAACGACGTCCCGGCGACCGCCCCGGAGGTCGTCCTCTCGGACATGCTTCAGCGCTATCGCCTGCTTCGCGAAGAGCGTCTGTCCCGCGCCACGCGGAAGCAACGCGCCGCTGCGATGCTCGTGATCACGTCGTTGCAGAAGCGGCTGCTCTCGTCGATCGAAGCCTTCTCCCGGACGCTCGACGTCCACCGCAAGAGCGTCGTCCGCGACGCCGCCGAGGCCGATGCGAAGTACGACGACGAGCCGGAGGAAGACGATCTGCCCCTCCTCGCCGCGTCGTGCGACGCCGACGATGACCGCTCCGAGCTGTCGGAGGACGACGTCGAGGCCGAGGCGGACGCCGAGATGGAGGCCGCGAGCCGAGCCAGTGGCGGTCCCGCTGCGGCGCTCAAAGCGGAGTTGGAGATCGTGGACGAGATGCGCGCGATCGCCCGGAGCGCCCGCTTCGAGCCCGACGCCCGCGTGCGGTGGTTCCTGAAGTGGATTCGGGACACGCTCTGCCCGGACCTCGGGAAGCCCGGTGCCCGCTGGAACGAGCGGCGCGTGCTGGTGTTCACCGAGTACACGGACACGAAGCGTTACCTCGTCGGCCAGATCGAGAACGCCATCGCGAAGAGCGACCGGGCCGACGCTCGCCTCGCCACGTTCCACGGCGGGATCGGCGAGCAGCGGCGGCAGGAGGTCAAGGACGCCTTCAACGCCGACCCGGCGCAACATTCGCTCCGCATCCTGGTGGCGACCGACGCCGCCCGCGAGGGCGTGAACCTTCAGAATCACTGCGCCGACCTCTTCCACTTCGACGTGCCGTGGAACCCGTCGCGCATGGAGCAGCGCAACGGTCGCATCGACCGCAAGCTCCAGCGCGCGAAGGAAGTGACGTGCCGGTACTTCGTGATTCCGCGTCGCGCCGAGGACCGCGTGCTCGAGGTGCTCGTCTCCAAGACGAAGACCATCCTCGCGGAACTCGGCAGCCTGACGCCTGTCGTTGCGCGCCGCGCCGAGCGGCTCCTCGCGAGCGGAATCCGCACCGAGAACGAGGCGGCGCTCAAGCAGCAGATCGAGGACATCGACCACGAGAGGCACGTGATCGACGACGTGTCGAAGGAAGAGCTGGAGGCGGCCCGCGTCCGCCAGGACGACCTCCGGAAGCAGCTCCAGGTGCTCGACGGGATGCTCCAGGCGTCTCGCGACTGGATCGGCCTCGACGTCCGTCACTTCCGGGACGCGCTCTCGGCCGCGCTCTACGCCACGGCGATGACGGAGTTGACGCCCACGGACGCCGGCGCGGCCGCGAAGGACCCGGACGCTGCGGAGTACGTCGTCCCCGCGATCCACGAGCAGCGCGGCGCCGATCCCACATGGGCGGCGACGCTCGACACGCTGCGCGTCCCGAAGAAGAAGGGCCAGACCGACGGAGAGTGGCGGGCGACTGCCGCCATCCGGCCCGTCGTCTTCCGCGACCCGCGCAACCTCGACGGCGCGGTAGTCCACCTCCACCTCGAGCATCGCCTCGTCCAGCGGCTCCTCGGCCGCTTCCTCGCGCAGGGGTTCCTGGCGGACGACCTGAAGCGCGTGTGCATCGTGCGCACTGACGACGCGGTCCCGCGCGTCCTCGTTCTCGGACGGCTCTCCCTCCACGGCGAGAACGCGGGCCGTCTGCACGACGAGGTGCTGACCGTCGCCGCCGACTGGGAGGACCCCGCGCAGCGCGGCCGACGGAAGCTGCGTCCTCTCGACGTGGGGACCACGAAGGAAGTCCTGCGACTCCTCGACGAGGCCCTCGCGACGCCGCGCCTGCGCGAAGTTCCAGACGCCGCACGCGAACTGCTTCTCGCGGGCGTCGGCCAGGACGTGCGCGACCTCAGAGGCGCGCTCACGAAACGGGCGGAGTCGATCGAGCAGGCCGCGCGCAAGGACCTCGTCCGGCGCGGCGAGAGCGAGTCGAACGCGATGCGACAGATCCTGGAGGACCAGCGCAAGCGCATCGAGGCCCGGGCCCGGGAGGTGGACAGGAACTTCGGTCAGCTCGTCCTCGGATTCAGCGAGGACGACCGTCGGCAACTCGACCTCGACCGCGGGCACTGGCGCAAGCGCCTCGCTCAGCTCGCGGAGGAGATCGAGAGCGAGCCGGTGCGAGTGCGACGGACGTACGAGGTCAAGGCCCGGCGGGTCGAACCCGTCGGCGTCGTCTACCTGTGGCCGGTGTCACGGTGAAGGACGCCCGTCATGTCGGCTGAAGATCCCGAACTCTCCGTCCATCGCAGGTGGGTCGGGCTCCTGCAGCCAGTCGGCCTCGTCGTCTCGCCGCCCGCGCTCGTCGAGTGCGGCGCCGTTCCCGAACGGAATGCCATCGCGCTCCAGGAGCGGATGCACGAGGTCGTCGAACGCGCGTCGAAACGCGGCGAGGCGTCGGTGGCCTTCGTGCCGGACTTCGTGCGACTGCTTGAGCACGTGCTCGACTGGCGCCGCGACGACCTGCTCGGTCCCGGCGGTGCGGCACCGCTGCCAGACTCGCTGGACGTTCCCCTCCCCGACTACGGCGAGACGCTCCGCGCCACGTTCGCTGCGCGAGATCCCGTGGCTCCGGAGAAGACGCTCCTCCTGATCCACGTGCTTCCGCGTGGCACGCGACTCGACGCTCCGCCGCCGGAGGAGTCGAAGACCGGCTGGCACGCGAGTCCCTATGCGAAGTTCGAGAAGCTCCTGCGGAGGACTGGCGTCGGGACCGGCCTCCTCACGAACGGCGAGGATGTCCGCCTCGTCCACGCGCCCGAGCACCAGACGTCCGGCCACCTGACGTTCCCCGTCCAGGCGATGACCGAGGTGACTGGCCGTTCCATCCTCGCGGCGTTCAAGATGCTGCTGGGCGCTCCGACGATCTTCGATCTGCCGGACGGCAAGCGGCTCGCGGACATCCTGACGAAGAGCCGGAAGTACCAGAACCAGGTCAGCAACGAACTCGCCGACCAGGTTCTCGGCGCGCTGTGGGAGCTGCTTCAAGGCTTCCAGAAGGCGGACGCGAAGGTCTCGGGGAAGCTGCTCGTCGCCGACACGGCCGAGGATCGTGAGCACGTCTACGGCGGGCTCCTGACCGGGCTCATG
Source organism: Planctomycetota bacterium (assembly GCA_021414065.1). Lineage (GTDB taxonomy): Bacteria > Planctomycetota > JAJSAM01 > JAJSAM01 > JAJVHW01 > JAIOPE01. The sequence continues at coordinate 10,331 of JAIOPE010000084.1, read as the reverse complement.
CGGATGGTGTTCCTGCTCTACGCCGAGGACCAGGGGCTGCTGCCGTCGGATCGCGTCTGGGTGGACAACTACTCGGTCGCGGGCCTATGGACTCGGCTCCGCGACGACGCGGCGCTCCACCCCGACACGATGGACGACCGCTTCGGCGCATGGGCCACGCTGCTCGCGCTCTTCCGCATCGTCCATCACGGCGGCGGCCACGGTGCCGTGAAGCTCCCCGCGCGCCGCGGCCAGCTCTTCGATCCGGATGCGTACCCGTTCCTTGAGGGGCGGTCGCGCGGCTCCGTCCACGATCGCGGGACCAAGATCGAGGCACCGCGCGTCTCCGACGGCTGCATCTACCGCGTGCTGCAGGGGCTCCTCGTCCTCGACGGCGAGCGGCTCAGGTCGAGGATCTGCTGCGGCGTCGGCTTGGGGCCGAGCGCGTCGAGCACGGGTCGCAGCGTCGTCTCGACGATCGGCTTCGTCAACTCGCGCGGCGTGTAGTGCGAACCTGACCGCCTGCGCTCCTCGCCGGGTTGGAACACGAGCGACCCCTGCGGAAGCACGCGGGGCGTTCGCTTCGACGCGCGACGTTCGAGGGCGGCGAGCACGCCGTCGGGCGTGGCGGCATCCCGCAGCGCGGTTGCGGCCTTCCCTGTGAGGTCACACTCCGTCGCCGTGGCGAGCCACTTCACGCGGTCTTTCGCGGGCTGCGCGAGGAGGTCATCGACGTCGAAGAACAGGAACCCAGGTATCCCCTTCCGGCTGAACTTCACGGCGAGCGAGCGCCCAGGCAGGCGCTCGACGACGTAGCCCATCATCGCCTCGTACACCGAGCCGATCTGCTCGACGTCGAGTGCGCGGTAGGAGAAGGTCTGCGATCCGGCAATGGGTTCCGGTGCATTCCTCGTCGAGGCGTGTCGTCAGTTGGCAGAGCGGCTCGTCGAGGCATGGGACCAGCACAAGCAGACCCCGAAGCTCCCGCCCGACGAGGACGCGCTGCTTCACGCGAAGCGCCTCATTGCGCAGCGGTGCCTCTACGGCGTGGACAAGAATCCGTTTGCCGTCAACCTCGCGAAGCTCTCGCTCTGGCTTGTGACGCTTGCGAAGGACCATCCGTTCACGTTCGTGGACCATGCCCTCCGACACGGCGACTCACTGGTCGGGCTGACGCGCGAACAGATAGTTCGCTTCCACTGGGACGTGGGCATCGGGAAGCCCATGCCGCTCTTGGAGAAGACGCTCAAGAGCGAGACGGATACGGCACGTGCCCGGCGGACTGAACTGCAGGGGCTCGGGGACGGCAGTGAGGACGGGAAGCGCACGAAGCTCGCCGAGGCCGAGGCGGCCCTGTCCGATCCGCGTCTCGCAGGTGACCTCGTGATCGCCGCCTTCTTCTCTGCGGAGAAAGCGGCGGACCGGGAGCAGAAACTGGTCGTGTTCAGGGCCGGGCTTGACCGGATGAGAGGCGGGAAGGAGGACCGCCGGATTCTCGAGACCGCTGCTCTGGCGCTGCGGCGTGGGCCGAACCCGATCCCGCCGTTCCACTGGGAGATCGAGTTCCCGGAAGTGTTCGGGCGCGAAGCGCCTGGCTTCGACGCGATCGTTGGCAACCCGCCGTTTCTGGGCGGTCGCAAGATCAGCGAGAGCTACGGCGCTCGTTACCTCGCGTGCCTGCTGTCCTTGGGTGAGGACGCGAATGGCGGGGCGGACCTCGTCGCCCACTTCTTCCGCAGGTCGTTCGCCCTACTCCGGCGGACGGGATCGTTCGGGTTGATCGCCACCAACACGATCGGCCAGGGCGACACGCGCAACATGGGGCTTCGATGGATCTGCACCCATGGCGGGACCATCTACGCCGCCACGCGGCGTGTGAAGTGGCCGGGCGTGGCCGCGGTCGTTGTGAGCGTCGTGCACGTCGCCAAGGGTTCGGCGCCCGCGCCGTTCGTGCTCGACAAGCACCATGTCCCGATCGTCACCGCGTACTTGTTCCACATGGGCGGGCACGAGGACCCAGCGCAACTGCGAGCGAACGCGAGCCTGAGTTTTCAGGGCAGCATCATCCTCGGCATGGGGTTCACGTTCGACGACACGGACAAGAACGGCGAAACCAGTCCGCTGTCCGAGATGCGCCGACTGGTCGCCAAGGACCCGAGGAACAAGGAGCGCATCTTCCCCTACATCGGCGGCGAGGAGCTAAACGACAACCCCACGCATGCCCACCACCGGTACGTGATCAACTTCGGTGAGATGACGGAGTCCGAGGCTCAACGGTGGCCAGATCTGGTCGCGATCCTTGAGCAGCGCGTGCGACCCGACCGGCTTACGAAGGACGCGAAGAAGTACCCGCGCATGGTGCATGAGTGGTGGAAGTTCTGGAACCCGCGAGTGGAACTCTCCGACAAGGTTCAACCTCTCCACCGAGTGCTCGCGACTGGACGTGTAAGCCAGCACGGCGCGTTCGCGTTCCTACCCAGCCGCATGGTGTTCTCGGAACAGTTGATCGTTTTCCCAGTCGAGGAGGCAGCAGCCTTTTGCACTCTCTCCTCGCGGATACACGAGTGTTGGGTGCGGTTCTTCGCGTCCACCTTGGAGGAGCGACTCCGCTACACGCCCACCGACTGCTTCGAGACGTTTCCGCTGCCAGCGGCATGGCTGACGTCAGCCCCGCTGGAACTGGCCGGGCGCGCCTACTACGAGTACCGGGCGCGGCTTATGGTCGACCGCAGCGAGGGCCTCACGGACACCTACAACCGCCTCCACGACCCGGAGGAGCGCAGCCCCGATATCATCCGACTTCGCGAACTGCATGCCGCAATGGACCGCGCCGTCCTCGACGCCTACGGCTGGGCCGACATCCGCCCGAAGTGCGAGTTCCTTCTCGACTACGAGATCGGCGAGGAGGAGTGGGGCAAGAAGAAGAAGCCATACCGCAACCGCTGGCCGGACGACGTCCGCGACGAGGTCCTCGGCCGCCTGCTCGAGCTGAACCGCGTGCGGGCTGAGGAGGAGCGCCTCAAGGGCGTCGCCGCCGATGCGGCGTCTCTCGCGCCGGGCACAGTGCGCCGTCTCGCGAAGGCAAAGCGCGTCGCCGAGATGCCTGCGGAAGGACTGTTCGGCGGCGGCGAGGATGACGGAGAGGAACGATGACGCGACCACCGGCCCCCACAGGCTCCGTCGAGGTTCGCTCGCGCCTCGTCGATGCGTTGCGCCTCGACCTCGTCGGGCCTGACGCGCGGATCGACGCCGACGAACTCATCAACGAGGTTCTGCCGGAGGCCCCATCCAACTGGTACCTGACCGGCTTCCTCGCGCCGGCCGCGATGCCGATGGAAGAGCGCGGTGACGACGGCGGCGACGAGGCCAACGATGAGGGCGGCGACGAGGGAGGCGCGGACGACGGCGCCGCGCCGGAGCGGCCGATCGCCCAGCGCGCGTTCTTCCCCGCCTCCATGGGGCTCTCTGTCCTGCTCGCCCCCGGCTGCCGGACGCTTCACTGCGTCGTGAGCTGGGGCGACTACGCGCCAGAGGCGAAGGAAGGCGGCCCGCGGCAGTGGCTGCGGACTCGACGTCGCGAAGAGGTCGATGTCGGCCTCTCGGGTGGGCAGAAGCCGCTCCGCGTCCCCGTGCCCGACAGCAAAGGACTCTGGGTCGTAGTCGTCGAACGCCCAGCGTCAAGCGGGCCACAGAACGCAGCGTTGCCGGCGGGAGCTCGCAGTGCGGCTGTCTTCGTTGTGAACGAGCGCACGCCCAGTCCGGATCAGCCGCGCGATGTCGCGTTCGCGTTCCAGGTCGAGCTGGTCGTGACGTCGGAGCGACCGTTCATCGCGCGCCCCGATGCGCGCGGAGTCGCCACGGACGACTGGGATGAGCGCGTCGCGGACGTGCATTACCTCGACGTGCATGAGTACGCGGTGGGACACAACGTGTCGGCGGCAGCCGTACTGACTGACCACGAGTGCCGCGAGGTGCGGACCACGTGGCTGCCAGCGACCGAGGTCGAGCGCGTGGACGTTGCGAAGCTCGACGGCGTCGTGCTCTCGATGGAGGAGATCGCGAAGACTGCGGACGTGACAGAACTGCGCGCGTCGATCGGTCCGATCGTGGGGGCCTACGGCGCTTGGATCGAAGACCAGGCGACGAGGTGCCCCAGTTCGGGACCCCGCGCAGAGACGTCCAAGGCGCTGCTCGACAACGCACGCCGCGCGCGAGCCCGCATGGCGGACGGACTCGATGCGCTTGAGGACGCGAAGGCGTTCGAGGCGTTCTGCATCGCGAACCGGACCGTGGCGCGGGCGATCCGCCAGCGGTTGTCGCAGTCAGCGCCGTTCCGGAATCCGGACGAACAGGACCCGCCCGCGTGGCGTCCGTTCCAGCTCGCATTCCTCCTGCTCAATCTGCGCGGGATGGTCGATCCACGCCACGACGACCGCGAGACCGTGGACCTGCTCTTCTTCCCGACGGGCGGCGGCAAGACCGAGGCATACCTCGGGCTCGCGGCGTTCGCCATCGCGCTGCGCCGCCTCCGCGACCCGTCGATCCAGTCGTCGGGCGTGACCGTGCTGATGCGGTACACGCTTCGACTCCTGACGCTCGATCAGCTCGGACGCGCGGCGACGTTGATCTGCGCCCTCGAGCTGGAGCGCAAGCGCGCCGAGGACCGGCTTGGCTCGTGGCCGATCGAGATTGGACTCTGGGTTGGCAAGAGCGCCACGGCCAACGCGATGGGTCACGTCGGAGACGGACGCCGGGACACAGCGCGCGCGATCGTCACGTCGTACAAGGCGGAGCCGAAGGGCAAGCCGTCGCCGATCCCGCTGGAGAACTGTCCGTGGTGCGGTGAGCAGTTCCGGCCTGACAGCTTCCAGTTGATGCCCAACGCGACTCACCCCGAGGAGCTTGGCATCGGATGCGTGCGCCGCGAGTGCGAGTTCTGGGGGCGCCGCCAGATGCTTCCCTTGCAGGCGATCGACGAGCCGATCTACCGCCGCCTGCCGGCGTTCCTGATCGCCACGGTCGACAAGTTCGCGAGCCTCCCGTGGGTCGGACCGTCTGGCGCACTTCTCGGCCTCGTCGAGCGTTACGACGCAAAGGGCTTCTACGGCAGTGCGGAGCCGGGCCACGGCAAGCCGCTCGGCGGCCCGCTTCCGCCGCCCGACCTCGTCATCCAGGACGAGCTGCATCTCATCTCCGGACCGCTCGGGACGATGGTCGGCTTGTACGAGACGGTGATCGACGCGCTGTGCGGACGCCCGGTCGGACTCGACGGCGTGCGACCGAAAGTCATCGCATCGACCGCCACGGTCCGTCGCGCGCAGCGACAGATCCAGGCGCTCTTCGCGCGGCCGCACGTCGAGGTGTTCCCGCCGCCCGGACCGGACCGGAAGACGACCTTCTTCTCGGTCACGCGGCCCCCCGGCGACGGGAGCGCGCGTCTCTACGTCGGCGTCGCCGCGCAGGGACGGAACCTGAAGGTCGTCCTCATGCGGACGTACCTCGTGCTCCTCGCGGCCGGGAAGAAGTCGTGGGCAGACTGCGGCTACGGGAAGAACCCGCGCAACCCGGCCGATCCGTACATGACGCTCGTCGGGTACTTCAACTCGCTGCGTGAACTCGGCGGCAGCCGTCGCATCGTCGAGGACGAGGTGAAGGCTCGCCTGACGGACTACGGCGATCGCCGACGTCGCGTCGGCGATACCGCGCCGCTCTTCGCGAACCGCACGGGGTTCAAAGACGTACGGGAGCTGACGAGCCGCGAGGCGACGAACAAGGTGGCGGACACGAAGCGATGTCTCACGCTCGGGTGGGACGAGGACGAGCATGTGGACGTCGCGCTCGCGACGAACATGATCTCCGTCGGCCTCGACATCACGCGCCTCGGGCTGATGGTCGTGACCGGCCAGCCGAAGTCGGCGGCCGAGTACATTCAGGCGACGAGTCGCGTGGGTCGCGACGCGGAGAAGGCGGGTCTCGTCGTCACGCTCCTCAACGTGAACCGCGCGCGCGATCGCTCCCACTACGAGCGGTTCGCGAACTGGCACGCGAGCTTCTACCGCGCGGTCGAGGCGACGAGCGTGACGCCCTTCTCCCCGCGTGCGGTGGACCGCGGACTCGCGGCGATCGTCGTGGCCCTCGCGCGCCACGGACATCCGGGACTCACTGCGCCGCGAGGAGCCGAGCGGATCGGTGCCGAGCGCGGGAACGTCGCCTTCGTCGAGGACACGCTCGTGCGACGCGGGCAGGAGCACGCACCCCTGAGCCAGTCCGACGCGGACGAGTTGCGGACCACGCTGACTTCGCGGTCGAGAGACCTGCTCGACTCGTGGGTCACGATCGCCAAAGAGCTCGGTCAGCTTCAGTACGGCCGGGAGGACCAGCCGAAGGCGCTGCTCCGGGATCCGCTCGATCCGGCGATGGACGAGCTCTCCGAGCGGCAGCGCAAGTTCAAGGCGAATCGCAGCCTGCGCGACGTCGAGCCGTCGGTGAACCTGCGCATCATCGAGGGTGCAGGCGGAGGTGCCGCATGAGCGGCAGCAAGGAGGCGCGCAAGGTCGGTGAGCTGCGCCGGAGCCAGGTCGTGACGACGTTCGGTCCGGGAGCCATGGTCGATCTGCCGGACGTGTCCGTGCTCGTCGGCGGGCTGAACGTGTGGCACGGCGTCGATCTGCGCGTCCCCATCGTGGAGGACCGCCTCCAGGCGAAGGTCGCAGACGTCCTCAAGCTGTCGAGCGTCCGGCTCTTCGCGCCGCCGGTCGAGCAGGATCGCCCGGACGCGCCGTTCGCCGATCTCGGCGTGTGGCAGTTCCCCACGTGGTTCCTCGCGCAGGTGGACCGCACAGTCGAGCGCAACGGACGCAAGTACCGCACGCGGCCGCTCGTTCCTGGCAGGCGTCTTGAGAAGGGCAAGTGGCGGGACGAGGACCGCGTCAACCGGTCGGTCGTTCCGGTTCGCTTCGTGCAGGCGTGCCCGCACGGCCACATTTCGGACATCGACTGGTATGCGTTCGTCGGCGCGGAGTTCTCGGACACGCTCTGGCTCGACGAGGGCGGCGCGGGAAACGACTTCGCGGAGATCTACGTGCGGAGCGAGCGCACCGGCAAGGCGCGTCAGCTCGCGGACGCCGAGGTGAAGAACGGCGTCGTGCTCGGCATGTGCCGCGGGAGCTTGCGCTGGATCGGACCCGAGGAGCGCGAGGACTGCAACCAGCCGAACCGCCTCCTCACCCGCTCGGCGAGCAACGCCTACTTCCCGCAGACGCAGAGTGTCATCTCGATTCCCGAGGCGGCGGCCGAGCTGCGCGAAGCAGTCGGCAAGGTGTACGACGACTTCCTCCGCGGGACGACGAGCGCGGTCGAGGTCGCCTACGAACGTCGGACCAAGGACAAGGTGAAGGCGGCTCTGGAGGGCCGAACCGACGAAGACGTCTGGCAGGAGGTCGATCGACGGCGCAACGGCCGCCCCGTTCCGCTGTTGCCGATCAAGCAGGTCGAAGTCGAGACGCTCAGGAACCAGCCGATGGACGAGGGCGAGCGCGTCGACGAGGTGGAGTTCTTTGCGCGCACCCGCGACATCTCGGGACTGGCGCCTCCGCTCGCGGGGCTCATCGACCGGATCGTGCTCGTCCACCGTCTGCGCGAGGTCGTCGCGCAGGTGGGGTTCACGAGGTTCGATGCGTACGCGCCGGACGTAGACGGCGAACTCGACATCCAGGTCCGGCGCGCGCCGCTCGCGCGTGACGTGACGTGGGTGCCCGCGATCGAGAACCGCGGCGAGGGCGTGTTCATCGGGTTCAACCGCGAGGCGATCAGCGCGTGGGAGTCACGCCTCGCCGTAGTCGAACGCGGCCGAGTTCTCATGAGCGCGCACGTCGAGTGGGCACGCGAGCGCGGCGCGAAGAACGCCGTGTTCCCCGGGCTCGCCTACTACTGCCTGCACTCGCTCGCGCACATGCTCATCACCGAGGTCTCGCTCGCGTGCGGCTACTCGTCGAGCTCGATCCGCGAGCGCGTGTACGTCGGGACGGGCGGCTTCGGCATCCTGCTCTACACGGGCGGCTCGGGCTCGGAGGGCACGCTCGGCGGTCTCGTCGAGGTCGGGCGCCGGATCGAGGAGTACGTGCTCCGCGCGGTCGAGCGCGCGCGGCTCTGCTCGAACGACCCGGTGTGCGCGCAGCACCAGGCGGACTCGCCGTACGAGGCGAGGTTCCTTCACGGGGCGGCGTGCCACGGTTGTCTGCTGATCGCCGAGACGAGCTGCGAGCACTTCAACCACTGCCTCGACCGGGCGCTCGTCGTGCCGACGGTCGATGACGGCACGTGCGCGCTGCTCGACGGCGGCGGGACCGCGCAATGAAGTCGGCGCTGCAGCGGCTCTCCGCGCCGGTCATCCACGGTCTCGTCGCGGCGCTCGGCGCGGGACGCGTTCCGCTGCCATGCCATCCGATGCATCTGCACGACATCGTTCCGGAGGGCGACGCGGGCGACGTCGCCGCCGAGTTGAACGCGCTCGTCGTGCCGGGGAACCCGGTCGTGATGCTGTCGCGGCTCCTCGCGATGGTCGCCACCGAGCGGGACGAGGCGCAGCGCAACGCCGATGTCGCCGACCTCGTGTGGTCCGGCCCCGAGGCGCCGGGCAGCGTGAACCGCGACACCGCGGTGGTCGTGCGCGAACTCTTCGACCAGGCGGAACGCAGCGTCCTCGTCGCCAGCTACGTCGTCGATGCCGGCGAGACGGCCCGCGCGATCTTCGAGCCACTTGCCGTTCGCCTCGACCGCGGTGACGCGCTCGACGTGCAACTCGTGGTGAACATCCCGCGGCCGCACGGCGACTTCCGCGACGCCGGCACGATCGTCGCTGACTGGGCGGCGCGGTTCCGTGGGAGCGTCTGGCCCGGCCGCGTCCTGCCGACCGTCTGCTACGACCCGCGTGCGCTGGTGACCGACGGTCCGACGCGGGCGTGCATGCATGCGAAGTGCGTGGTCGTGGACGAGCGCATGGCGCTGGTCACGTCGGCGAACTTCACGGAGGCGGGGCACGCGCGGAACGTGGAGGTTGGGCTCCGCGTAGTCGGCGTTGCCGCCGGTCGCGTCGCCGCGGAGCTTCGCGCGCTCATAGCTGCGGGGACCCTGATCCGAGTTCCGCTGTGAGTGCTTCCAACGGGCACGGTGCTCTCTCGTCTGCGAGCGGTCGTCGCTCCGCACGGTCGTTGCCAAGATCACCGCGCGGTTGAACAACCCAAGGCGCATCGCATGAGAAGGGCGACGCCTGGTGGCCGTAGTCGGGAGACGCGGCGCCACGTAGCTCGTCGGGTAGATAATTAAGTTTATATTGCGTCCGACCCGTAAGTCCATGTAGCGTGTGTGCCTGCTGTGATAGCTCGGTTCGCATAATTGATTTGATTTCTGTTTCTGGTGGGCAAGGTTCCCATGGCTGATTTGAAAATCAGGTCCATGCTGCGAGCCCGGGTCCAGGGGCGCGCGTCGGACGAGTGGTTTGAATTGAACCTGATCGTCGATCGTCCGGCGCAGCTGCATTGCTCGTGGGATAATCAAGTGTGCTAGTTGGCATTCGTTCGATCTGGCAACGGTGGCGCCTATACATTTGGCGCGAACAGGAGGGCAACATGGCGTTTGTTACTAGGAACCTGCTCGTGAAGTACCCGCGACGCCGTCGTTGGCATGGTGTCGTTAGGGCAGATGCTTCGGTGCGTGAGGAGTGCGTTCTGAATAGTTATGGGAAAGTCACGGATGTGACGGTCAAGATCGATAACGACGCCGGCGAATACGTCCTGCTCCACCTGACACACCGCGAGGCAGCCACCCTTGCAAGAGACCTGGTTTCGACTGTGCCGGTGCCGAACAAGGAGTGGATTCTCGGCGACGCCCTGGGGGCGCTTGACGACTCATCGAAGTGGAGGGTGATTACGGGCGCTACGAAGCCGGACGCGACGCAGGGTGATGCGCGCGCTGGATGAACTGCTGCCGGGCGATCTTCGCGGGGCGACGCGGCATCAGGATCAGTCGCCGTTGATGGGGGTGGGTGACGAGTCTTCCAATGCGTCGTGTACGCGGAGTCGATGCTACGCGAGGCGAATGTGGGACCCAAACGACGCGCCGCGTCATGGGTAGCGTGTCGCCGTCCGCCCCACGAGTCCCAGGCGTAACCCTGTCCAATGTGGCCCGGGCTCGCTGTTTCACGTTACACGGTTTAGCCCGCTTCTCTCACGAAAGTTGAAACGAAATCGGGCTGCGGCGCGTCTAAGTGTTTGTACGACCAAGTACTTACACTGACGGAGGCACACAGCCCGATGCGTGCAGAGTGTATCTCGAAGGGGACCCTGTTCACGGAT
>JAIOPE010000110.1 GCA_021414065.1 Planctomycetota bacterium | reverse complement strand
GAGGACGCGGGTAGTCTTGGGCATGTGGTGGGGCCTTTTGCGCGGACCTGTAGTGGTGGTACACGCAAGTCTAACGCTGGGCCCTGCCACGACTTACGACAAGAACTCCGGCGCGGCCGATTCCTTAAGGATTCGCGCATGAGGACTGACCCTCAGCGAGAGTCGAGAGTCGAGAGTCGAGAGTCGAGAGTCGAGAGTCGAGAGTCGAGAGTCGAGAGTCGAGAGTCGAGAGTCTTGCGCGCGACCGTTGTGGCACGGAGCGCGATGCAGCAGCCGGGCTCGTCATGTAGCGTTCCCTCCGATCAGTGCGACGCCAGACTCTAGCACAGAGTTCGCGTCGTAGACCACCGAGGTGCCGCGCACTGTTCGACGCACGCTGCTTCGTCGCGCGGCGCGTGGCTCGGTTGAACCTCCCCCCGGGGTACTTCCCCCCGGCATACTCGTCTCCGTGAAGCGGGTCGCATCCACCGTACTCAGCGCAGCGCGCCCGGCCCCGGCCGGAGCCGTGCTTCGCGCTGCCCAACTCGCGCCGCCGTAGCCGGCGCCCAGCAGTGTCCGGCCCACGGGGGGCTCCCGACCCTCCGCGCCGATTCGATGGCGGCGGCGGCCCGCGCAGCGCCGCGCGTCGCTCGCTCCGGCTCGCGCACGCTCCCGATCGGGCGCGCAAGCCACCTCTCGACTCGCCGTACTCGACCGCAGTTCCCCCGACGCACGAAGAGACCGCACCATGGACCAGCAGACAGCCCGCCGCCGCACGTTCGCGATCGTCTCGCACCCCGACGCCGGCAAGACCACGCTCACCGAGAAGTTCCTGCTCTACGGCGGCGCCGTGGACCTCGCGGGATCGGTGACGTCGCGCAAGAACCGACGCTCGACGACGTCCGACTGGATGGAACTCGAGAAGCAGCGCGGCATCTCGATCAGTTCGACTGTGCTCCAGTTCGAGTACCGCGGGTACTGCGTGAACCTGCTCGACACGCCGGGCCACCGCGACTTCTCGGAAGACACGTACCGCGTGCTCACGGCGGTGGACTCCGCGGTGATGGTGATCGACGCCGGCAAGGGCGTGGAGACGCAGACGCGCAAGCTGTTCGAGGTGTGCCGGCAGCGCGGCGTGCCGATCTTCACGTTCATCAACAAACTCGACCGGCCGTCGCGCGATCCGATGTCGCTCCTCGACGAACTGGAGCAGGTGCTCGGACTCCACACGTATCCCGTAAATTGGCCGATCGGCAACGGCTCCGACTTCCGCGGCGTGTATGACCGGAAGGAGAAGCAGGTCCACGCGTTCGACCGTGTGCCCGGCGGCGCCTACATCGCGCCGGAGCACGTGCACAGTCTGTCGGACCCGGCGCTGCGCGAGCGACTCGACCCCGTCACGGTGGACCGCGCCGCCGAGGAACTCGCGCTGCTCGACGGCGCGGGCGCCGAGTTCGACCATGCGAAGGTGCTGTCGGGCGAGCTGTCGCCGGTGTTCTTCGGCAGCGCGGTGAACAACTTCGGCGTGCAACTCCTCCTCGACACGTTTCTCGACCTCGCGCCGACGCCGCTCCCGCGGGCCGCCGGCGCGCGCCTCGTGTCGCCCGAGGATCCGGACTTCTCGGGCTTCGTCTTCAAGATCCAGGCGAACCTCGATCCGCACCACCGCGACCGGTTGGCGTTCGTGCGCGTGTGCTCCGGCAAGTTCGAGCGCGACATGCAGGTGACGCACACCCGAACCGGGAAGCGGTTCCGCCTCTCAAACTCTCACAAGCTGTTTGGCCGCGAGCGGGAGAGCGTGGACGTCGCGTATCCGGGCGACGTCGTCGGACTCGTCGGACGCCCCGAGTTCCACATCGGCGACACGCTTGCGGAGGATCCCACGCTGCACTTCGACGCGATCCCCGCGTTCGCGCCGGAGTGTTTCGCGTGGCTGCACGGCACCGACACCTCGCAATTCAAACGCTTCCGCCAGGGCGTGGATCAGTTGCTGCAGGAAGGCGTAATGCAGTCGTTCGAGCTCGAGAATTCGCAGTACCGCGCGCCGTTCCTCGGCGCGGTCGGCGCGCTCCAGTTCGAGGTGCTCCAGTATCGTCTTCTGAACGAGTATGGCGCCGCCACGCGACTCGAGACGACGCCGTGGAACTTGTCCCGCTGGGTCGTCGCGGGCGAGGTCACCGACGCGATGATCCCCACCGGCGCGCGCCTCGCGGCCGACATGCAGAAGCGCCCGGTGATCCTGTTCTCCGACAAGTGGAGCCACGACTACTTCCTGGAGAAGCACCCGGCCGTCCGCCTCTCCGCGACGCCCCCCGGCACCGACCTCCGCGCCACGCCGCGCCGGAAGTGAAGCGGGGGCGGGGGGCGGGGTAGATTCGGCCCTTCCGAAGGAGGCCACCGTGCTGACACCGTTCATCAACGAGCCGTTCACCGACTTCTCGAAGCCCGAGAACAAGGCCGCTTACGAGGCGGCGCTCGCGAAGGCCGATGCCGAGAAGGGCTCCGTGTTCTCGCTGCTGATCGGCGGGAAGCACGTCACGACGAAGGCGCGGTTCGAGACGCGGAACCCCTGCAACTGGGACGAGGCGCTCGCCTCGTTCTCGAAGGCCGGTCAGAAGGAGGCCGAGGCTGCGCTCGCCGCAGCGACGAAGGCCTTCCCCGAGTGGTCGCACACGTCGGCCGCCGAGCGCGCGGGCTACCTGCTGCGCGCGGCCGGGATCATGCGGCGCCGCAAGCACGAGTTCTCGGCGGTGATGACGCTCGAGGTCGGCAAGACGTGGGCCGAGGCCGACGGCGACACCGCGGAAGCCATCGACTTCATGGAGTTCTACGCGCGCGAGATGCTCCGCATCGACGCGCAGGACGACGTCGTCCCCTACCCGGGCGAATGGAACCACCAGCGGATGATCGCGCTCGGCGTGTGCGCCGTGATCCCGCCCTGGAACTTCCCGCTCGCGATCCTCGTCGGCATGACGACGGCCGCGCTCGTCACGGGCAACACGGTCGTGATGAAGCCCGCGAGCGACTCGCCGTGGATCGCGGCGAAGTTCGCGGCGCTGCTCGAAGAGGTGCGCATTCCGGCCGGAGTCTTCAACTTCGTGCCCGGCGGCGGCGCGGACTGCGGCGAGACGATCATCAAGAGCCCGCTCACGCGACTCGTCGCGTTCACGGGGAGCAAGGAAGTCGGTCTCCACATCCACGAGACCGCGGCGAAGACCGACCCGGCGTGCCGCTGGATCAAGCGGACCGTCCTCGAGATGGGCGGCAAGGACGCGATCCTCGTGGACGAGGACTTCGATCCCGAAGAGGCGGCCACGTACATCGTGCAGGCGGCGTATGGGTTCCAGGGGCAGAAGTGCTCGGCCTGCTCGCGCGCGATCATCCACCGCAAGGTCTACGACGAGGTCGCGAAGCTCGTCACAGAGAAGACGAAGGCGCTGCGCGTCGGCGACGCGCGGAACCCGGCCACGCAGATGGCCGCGGTGATCAACCGCGGCGCGCAGAAGACGATCCTCGACTACTGCGCCGTCGGCAAGACCGAGGGCACGCTGCTCACGGGCGGCAAGGCCGGCGACGCCGCGGGCTGCTACGTGCAGCCGACGGTGATCGGCGACGTCCGCCCGAAGGCGCGCATCCACTGCGAAGAGATCTTCGGACCGGTGCTGGCACTGCTCCGCTGCCAGAACTTCGACGACGGGCTCCGCATCGTGAACTCGTCCGAGTTCGGCCTGACGGGCGCCGCCCTCACGCGGAACCGCACGCGGATCGAGCAGGCGAAGCGCGACTTCCACGTCGGCAATCTCTACATCAATCGCAAGTGCACGGGCGCGCTCGTCGGGGTGCACCCCTTCGGCGGCTTCAACATGAGCGGCACCGACAGCAAGGCCGGCGGCCGCGAGTACCTCCTCCTCTTCATGCAGGCGAAGACGATCTCGGAGCGCATCTGAGCACCACGGGGCCGGACGACCTGGTCGCCCGCGCGGTCGGCGTCGGCGTGACGATCGATCTTGCGACCGCCACGAAGCTCCTCGCGTATCTCGACCGCGTCCTGGAGATCAACCAGACGCTCAATCTCACGGCCGTCCGCGACCGTGAGGACGCGATCGTGCGGCACATCCTCGACTCGCTTACCCTCGTGCCCGTCTGGCGCGAAGTGACGGGCCGCGACGCGCCGAAGTGGTTCCTCGACCTCGGCACCGGCGGCGGTTTTCCGGGCGCCGTCCTCGCGGCCGTCTGGCCGAAGTCGCGCGCGTTGCTCATCGACAGCACGGGCAAGAAGGTCCGCGCGGTGGATGACGCGCTGAAGGTCTCGGGGATTGCCCGCGCGAGCGCGCCGAGCGTCGAAACGCTGCACGCGCGCGGCGTCGAAGTCCCGAGTCAGGTGCCTCGCGCCCGGCGGGGGATCGACCTGTGCGTCGCCCGCGCCGTGGGACCGGCATTCGGACTCGTCCGCGAGATGGCGCCGTTGCTCGCGCCGGGCGGCGTCATCCTGCTGATGAAGGGCCCGGAGCCGCCTGCCGAGGAGATTGCTGCGGGCGAGCGCGAAGCGACCGACCGCGGACTCGTCACGCTTCCGATCCGCACCACGCGCGTCGAGGGGCTGGAGACGCGCACTGTGCTCGTCTATCGGCGAGGCTGACGACGCAGCGCCGTCAGCGCTTGCCCACGGGCGGCGGCGACATGTCCTGGATCTCCATGTCGATCGCGAACTTACCGGCAGTGATCTTCAGGTCCTTCTGACCGAGCGCAGTTGCCTTCATCGTCCCGGTGAACGTGCCGCTCATGCGGTGCGTCACGGCGTCGTACTTCAGCACCCGCAGTTGGAATGGTGTCGCCCCCAGCGGGTCCACGCCCCACAACTGCGACGTGCCGTTCGGATTCGCGGTGGTCGTCGTGAGGATCTCGTAACTCCCGCCGACACCGGTCCCGGCAGCGTACGTCACGGGGAACACCACGCCGCGCGGGTCGGGGATGCCGCGCGCGAAGACGACGAGCGTCTTCGTGACGACGAGTCCCTTCGCGCCCTTCTTCACGTTGACGCCGCGCACGTTGAGCAGGTTCTGCAGGGAGATGTTGATCAGCCCCTGCGGACCGCCGGCTTCCTTCACGGTGTTGTCCTTCACGAGGCTCTTGCCGGCCTTGAAGGAGAGCGACTCGGGGATCGGCTTCGTGCCGATGGCGTCGGCGGTCAGCGCGGTTGCGGTGAGCACCGCAGCGGTCATCGCGGCGCACGCGCCCCGGAGAGTCCGGGCGGAGAGCAGGGATCGAGTCATCGGGGAACTCCTGGATGCGGTGCTGTACGCAGACGCTCAATTGTAGGCGAACTCGCAGCGTCCGACGAAACCGACTGGGGCCCGGCCATGCGGGTGGCGGCGCGCGACGCGTCCGGAGTCGGCAACCCGAGCGCCGGTTGCGGGAATCGAACCGGCCCGCCGTGCAGCCTGCACGGCGGGCCGGAAGTGCGATCAGGACTCCGGGCTAGAAGCCGTTGAAGTTCACCGTGACGTTGAACTTTCCGCCGCTGACCTTGTTGGCCTTCTGGTTCGCGGGCGTGTCGCCGGGGGCGAGCGTGCCGCCGAACGTGCCGACGAGGCGGGAGGTCGTCGCGTTGTAGGACTTGAAGGTCACGGAGAACGGGTTGGCGATTGCGTCGTCCGTCACCCAGCTTCCGATGACGCTCGCGCCCTTCGTGATGGCGAACGACCCGGCGACGGTGTCGTCGCTGCCGCCCGCATGGAACGTGAGCGGGAGAACGCCCGGCGTGCGGATGTCCTTCGTGGACAGGCAGGGCATGAGCCACGAGGACGTCGTCGCAGTGCGGCCGGAGATCTTGAAGCTGTTGGAGAAGAGGGCGTAATTGAAGAACGTGCTGTGCGCGACGTTCAGCATCGCGGTCCCCTGCCTGGAGAGGGCGTTGTCCTTGTACGCACCCTTGCTCGTGCGGCAGGAGAACGACTGGGGGGCGGCCTTCTTCGCCAGCGCGGGCTCAGCGGCGAGAACGGCAACGGCTCCGACCATGGCGGCCGTGGTCAGCATCGCGATCTTCTTCATCGAGCGAGATCCTCCTCTTGGGCCGCAGGGGGCGGCCGGTGGCTGTCTTGCCGGTCCGTCGCGAGACGGCGTGGGCGGGGGACAAGATTGAGCATGCGCCCCGGGCACTGGAACTTTTCCCGTCCGTACGTATGGACGGGACTGAAGTCGCAGCCGCGACGCCGACGTCGCACCTTCTCCGTGCGGAGGGCGCGCGCGTTACCGCTGAAGAACGCGAAACCTGCGGCACCGCTTCCCGGCCCCTGGGGGAGCGACTTCAGTCTCTCGTTTCCAGCGCACACGAGGGGCCCGGTGCGACACCGCTCCGATGTGGCCGTCCCGCAGCCCGCGCGGGAGACTTCGCAGATGCACCTCGACGACGCCGACCTCGTCCGCCGTCTCGGGCCGGCGGTTCGCGTTTGGCGTCCGGAGCCGGGGCTTCGCGACGCCGCCGTGTTGCTCCCGGTTCTTCGGCGCGGGGATCACGACGTGCTCGTGTTCACGCTCCGGCGACCCGACCTCGCCGCGCATGCGGGGCAGATCTCGTTCCCGGGCGGGGCTCGCGAGGAGGGCGAGGACCCGGTTGCCTGCGCGCTCCGGGAGACCGACGAGGAGATCGGGGTCGGCGCGGCGCAGATCGACGTGATCGGGCGTCTGCCCGACCGCGTGTCGATCGCGGGTTTCCACGTTGCGACGATCGTCGGCCGCGTGCACAGCGACCCCGTCTACCGCCCACTCGCGTCCGAGGTGGCGGAGATCTTCGAGCTCCCCGTTGGACCCATGCTTGACCGCGCCCGGTGGTCGCACCGCCCGTCGGCGCACCCGCTCGCTCGTTTCGCCGAGATCCCGTACATGGACCTCGAGGGCCGCACGGTGTGGGGCCTCACGGGGATCATCCTGCGGGACTTCGTCCGCGGAGCGCTGGACTTCGATCCGAGGTAGGGCCGAGTGGCGAGCCCCGACGCCGCCGGCCCGGACCGAGGAGTCATCGGCGCGGCGCTCGCAGTTGGGTTCCCGACGAGGTAGGGACGAGTGGCGAGCAAACGCAGGGACGAGCGGCGAACCCCAACGCCGCCGGCCCGGACCGAGGAGTCATCGGCGCGGCGCTCGCGGTGGGGATCCCGACGAGGTAGGGACGAGTGGCGAGCTAACGCAGGGACGAGCGGCGAACTAACGCCGCCGGCCCGGACCGAGGAGACGTCGGCGCGGCGCTCGCAGCGGGGTTCCCGACGAGGTAGGGACGAGCGGCGAACTAACGCAGGGACGAGCGGCGAACTAGCGATTCACAGGCTGCGGCGTGTCCGGGCCCGCATTCTGTGCGTCGTTCTTGTCCATCTCGTTGCCGATGAGCGCGCCGCCGCCGGCGCCGACTGCCGCGCCGATCGCCGCACCCGCGGCGCGGTTGCCGCTCTGGTGGCCGATGACCGCGCCGAGAACGGCGCCGGTTCCGGCGCCGATGGCCGCGCCGGTTCCGGCCTTCGTCGCGCAGGCGGGCAGCATCGCGGCGACGAGGGCGAGGGCGCACATGATCTGGAATTTCTGCATCGGAAACCTCCGGTGGTCCTGAACGGGCGAGAGGGTAGCGCGCCTCGCGATACGTGCCCAACGTAAGCGAGGGGAGCAGGGAGCGCTTGCGGACGTGCGCCGCGTGGAGCGGGGACGAACCTGCTTTCCCTTTCCGCCGATCACGTCCGGGTGCAGGATTCCGGCCATGAGAGAAAACAAGCCATCGGTGAAGATCGCGCGCCGCACGGGCGCTGAATCGGCCCCGAAGCTGGCTACCGGTGGCACGCCTCAGCATCCGATGCCGGCGGAGATGCTGGAAGCCGTGGCCGCGAAGTTCCGCGCGCTGTCGCAGGCGCCGCGGCTGCGGCTCGTCGAGACGCTGTTCGACGGCCCGATGACGGTGAACGCACTCGCCGAGCGCACCGGATTCGGCCAGGCCAACACGAGCAAGCATCTCGCGGTGCTCGCGCAGGCCGGCTTCCTGACGCGAACGCGGGAGGGCACGCTGGCCGTCTATCGCCTCGCCGACGAGATGCCGAAGCAACTGTGCTCGTTGCTCTGCGGGCGCGTGATGAGCGAGGTCGAGGACGATCTCCGCCGCATGCGAGGGCAATGACCCCTCCCAGGTGACCGGCTCCGAATCCCCCCGTGACCGCACGGAGGGCGCTACGATCCCGCACATATGCCTCGTGTGCTTCCTTTCGCCCTCGCGCTCACCGCCGCTCTCGCGGGGGCGCCGTGCCCGGCGCCGACCGCCCGCGCCGAGACCGGCACGAGCGACTGGCCGTTCGGCGCGCAGGGCGGCGCGCGGTGGGGCGGCCGCCAGCGCGATCTCTACAACCTCGGCATCCTGGGCGCGAAGGCGCGGGACCCGGATCGCTCGGAGCCCGCTGCGGAGCAGTCCGGCAAGCGCTCGTTCAAGATGGACGGCGACGGCAAGGCCGAGGACGAGGGCCCGGACAAGCTGAAGGTCGAGTTGCTGTTCCCCGACGGCCCGGCGTCGAAGGCGGGGCTGCACGTCGGCGACGTCATCACCGGCGTGAACGGCCGCAAGTTCAAGGACGGCTCGCTCGCGCCGATCGCGAGGGCGATCCTCGACGCGGAGAGCGGGAAGGTGAAGGGCGGGATCGTCAAACTGAACGTGGAGCGCGCGGGCGAGAAGGACCCGCTCGCCATCGATGTCGTCGTGACCGTCGTCGGCAAGGACGCTGCGACGCCGACGGTCGGGAAGATGCGCGACCAGATGCTCACGGCAGCCGCGGAGTGGCTGGCGAAGCGGCAGCAGGACGATGGCGGGTTCCCGCAGACGCTCTCGGGCGAGAACGGCGCCGTCTGCGCGACGAGCGTCGCGGGGCTCGTCTGGCTCGCGGCCGGGAGCGACCTCACGAAGGGCCCGTACGCCGAGCGACTCCGGAATGCGGCCACGTTCGTCGGATCGACCGCGGGCGTGGACTCGATGTCGGCGCCCGCCGGCGAGTCGAACTGGAGCCAGGTCAACTGGGGACTCGCCCACGCGGGCATCTTCCTCGGCGAACTCCAGGCGCGGTCGCCCGACGCCGCGGTGTCGGAGTCGCTCCGGAAGTGCGGCGAGTCGCTCGCGAAGAACCAGGAGAAATCCGGCGGCTGGGCCCACGGCCCGGGCGGCCCGAACGGTCTCGGATACGTCGAGTTGAACATCGTCACAGGCCTCGCGCTCTGTGGTCTCGGCATGGCGCAGCGCTCGGGCTTCGAGCCGCCCGCCGACGTGCTGAAGCGGGCCGAGGACTACCTTGTTGCGTCGTCCGGCGGCGACGGCGGGGTCGGCTACTCGACGAGTCCCGGCCAGGTGGGCCAGGGCAACATCGGCCGCTCGGCGATCGCCTGGCTCGGCACCCTGACACTCGGTCAACGCAACGCGCCGTACGCGAAGAAGATGGAGAACTACGTCCGCCAGCATGCGGGCGAGGTCTTCGGCGGACACGCGAGCTTGATGGAGCACTACCTCTTCGCCGGCGTCGCGGCCCACGCGCAGGGCGGCGAGGCGCTCACGAAGTACTGGGCCGTGTGCGAGCGCGACCTCGTCCTCGCGCGGTCGCCCGACGGTTCGTTCCAGCCGCGCCCGTGGCACGAGAGCATCACGATGCAGAGCAACTCAGACGTCAGCTTCGGCGAGGTCTGGACCACCGGCGCGTGGGCCGTGGTGATCGGCTGCGAACCCGTGAAGGGCGGTCGTCCGGGGCTCCCTGCGTGGATGGGAAAGCTCCCGCCGCCGCTGCCGCCGAAGAAGAAGTAGCGGGACGCGCACGGGGACGGTCAGGCCTGCGCGTCCCCTGCGCGTCCCCTGCGCGTCCGTCCTGCCTGCGACGCGTCTACACTTCCCCCGTGATGCGAGTGCGTCGCCGGGCCGCCGTCGTCGTCGTGCTGCTCCTCCTCGCGGGGGGCATCGCCGCGTTCCTCGTTCCCTCCCGACAGTCCGGCCGCGGCGCCGTCCCGGCGCGTGACGACGACGCCCGGCGCATCCTCCGCGACGTCGCCGCCTGGGACGCCGCGACGCACGACGAGCGCCGCGCGGCTGCAGCGTGGGTGGCCGCGCGGACCCAGGGCGTCGCGTTCGACGGCACGGAGACGTTCGGGTTCAACGGCCACCGACACGAGATCGCGGTGTTCATGCACACGGCGACGGGGCTGGAATTCAGCCTCGTGCCGGGCGGTACGTTCGCGATGGGGTCATCGCCTGACGAGGCGGAACGCTTCGCGAACGAGGGGCCGCAACAGACCGTCACGATCGGTGGCCCGTTCCTGCTCTGCCGAACGGAGACGACGCAGGCTGCGTGGGAACGCACGATGAGGTCGAACCCGTCTCTCACCCGCGGCGCGGATCACCCGGTCGATGGCGTGACGTGGGACGAGTCGCAGCGATTCTGCGACGGGGCAGGGCTCCGTCTGCCGAGCGAGGCAGAGTGGGAGTACGCATGCCGCGCGGGGACGACGACGCGGTTCTGGTCGGGCGACGACGACACCGACGTGCGCCGCACGGACTGGATCCGCACGGACTCGACCGCGTGGCATCGCGCCGCCGAGCGCGTCGCCGCGTGGCTCGGCCGACCGTCGCCGTCGGACCATCATCCGGTCGCCGAGAAGTCCGCGAACCCGTTCGGACTGCACGACGTCCACGGGAACGTCTGGGAGTGGTGCCAGGACGCCTCGACCGGGTTCCTCGGCCCGGCGCCGACGGACGGGCGTCCGCGCGTTGATGCCAGCGCCGCGGACTGTGTCGTACGAGGCGGCGGATGGAACGACGTCGCGCGCGGAGCGCGGTCCGCCCGGCGGTTCGGACTTCCGCGCAGCAGTCGATACGGCATTCTCGGGTTCCGCCCCGCGGCGTCGGTCGGGCAGTAGCCGCCGCGTCCGCGGGCGGCGTCTCGTCGGAACGCGGCTCGCTGGGAATCGAGACGGGCGGCGGACTCGCGTCCGCCGCCCGTGGGGCGCGTGGGAGCCGCCGGTTTCAGGCGCGGCCGAGGAACGCCGTCCAGGCGTCGCGCGTGAAGCAGATCTCGCGCGAGCCGCCGGGGGAGTCGGGGCCGAGCATCGCAGCCTCGGTCATCTGGTCGAGGATGCGCAGTCCGCGCGCGTAGCTGATGCCGAGCGCGCGCTGCAGGACGACCGCCGATGCCCGGCCGCGCGTGAGGATCGCTTCGGCCGCGTCGAGGAAGAGCGGGTCGAGTTCCATCGTACGGAGCTTGGACAGGTCGCACGTCGTCGCCGGGAACAGCGCGAGTTGGGCGACGACCGGCGCGTCGGCGGCGACCGGAGCCGCCACGGTCTCGCGGGCGGCTTCGACCACCGGGGCGACGACGACGGCGGGAGTTTCGATCGCAACTGAGGTCTCGATCATTGGTGCCGTGCTCTCGACGGCTTCCGAGACCACCGTCGCCACGACCTCGGGGACGTCTCCGACGGCGATGACGATCGCCTGCGAGACGGACATCTCCTCGGGCTGCATCTCCTCTGCGCCGACGGCGACGACGGCGGCCTGCGACATCGGCATGGGGTCCGCGACGGATGCCGCGGGAGCAACTTCAACAGCCCGCTCGTCGGCCCCGGTCTGCGTCGCGAGTTCGCCGACGGCGATGACGATGGCCTGCGAGATGGTCAGCGCGTCCGGGACCGCGGGGGCCACCGGAGCGACGACCTGCTGGAACACCTCGAGTTGCGGCGCCGGGGCCGGCACGGCAACCGCGATCTCGTCCGCCGCGACTTCGATCTCCGGAGCCACGCCGATCGTCGTGCGCTCCGCGACCGCAAGTGCGAGACCGGTTTCGACCCCGGCGGACTCAACAGCGATCGACACGGCCTCGGGGAAGGTCGTCGGCTGCGGCTCGTAGCCCGAGCCCGAGTCGTACACGTAGATCTCGTCGTCGCCGAACACGGCGGCGTTGCCGACCTCCGTGCCGTTGCTGAACACCACGTCGTCTTCGTAGAACGAGGGGATCACGACTTCGTCCGAGACCGGCTCTTCCGACGTCAGCTCAGGCGCAGCGGCGACCGCTGCGGGAACTGCAACTGCCGGAAGCTCCGCGGGGGAACTCGGAGCCGCGACGGGCTCTGGCATCGTGTAGGTGGACGCGATCTCCGAAGCCGCGGAGGCGCCGTCGTTCGGCACGTTGGGGAACGCGTCGAAGTCCGACGTCGGGAACGAGAACACCTCGTCCACCAGCAGGCTGGCGTCGGCGAGCGCGATCCCGTGCTCCGGTTCCGCGACCGGCTCGGCAACGGCGGGGGCGACCGCGAGGGCCAGGACCTCGCGGCGGGCCGCGAGTGCATCGTCGTCGTGCGAGGGCGTCGCGACGTCCTGGGTCGGCGCCTCGTCGTCGGCCGGCGCGCGAACGACTGCGAATGCCGCGATCGGCTCGTGCACGGCGGGAGCGCGCTCGAGGGCAACGTGCTCTTCCTCCAGCTCCGACGAAATCATCGGATCGAAGTGCGCCGCGTCGAAGTTCACGTCGTCATCCATCAGGCCGTCGTAGCGATGCTCGATCGTGGGAACAGCGCGCGGCGCTTCGGGCAGCGCGAGCTCATCGCTCGGCGTGAGGAACTCGACACCCTCGTATCCCTGCGGTCCGCGGACGACCGTGCCGAACTTCGTCTCCGCGGCGGAGAACCCGTCGGGGAGCGAGTCGGGACGGACCTCGAGGGGACGGGGCTCCGCGGTGGCGAGGTGCTCGACGGCCACGGCCGCTCGCGACTCGGAACGAATGAACACGCGCGGTTCGGCGTCGGCAGGGCTCTCGAGCAGGTCGCCGCGCGACGGCTCGACCGGCATCAGAGACGGGTCGTACGCCGGGCGCCCGGACCGGCGGAGCGTGTTGAACAGCGAGTCGGTGGCGAAGATCAGCGACGCGGCCGACAGCGCGAGCGCGACGGTCCATCCGAGCACGGTGCCCGCGGTGCCCATCCCGATCATCATCCGCGCGCCCGCCTCGCCGACGGTGCCGGCCCAGACCGACGCCTTCCCGCCGTTCACGAGGCCCATCAGCATCGCGGTCGAAGCCGCGAGCGCCGTGGTGCCGACGAGGCGCAGGACCAGATCCGGTGTGCGCTCCTCGAAGTAGACGATCATGCCCCAGGCGAGCCCGAGCACCGCGATCACCCACGCGCCGGCCCCGAGCGGGCCGACGAACCACGAGGCCAGGGTGTCGGCGAGCCCTACCGGCCCGTGGACCGAGTCTGCGTCCGCCTGCGTGTATCCCCAGAAGCAGAGGAGCAGGAACGCGCTGAGTGCCGTCGTCACGAGGGCCGTCATGGCCCGGGGCGTCAGGTTCGACTTCATCAGATCCTCCCACCCGGCGAGGTGCCGGGTTCCGTCAACGTCCGGTTCATGCACACGGTTCGCGGTTCCCCCGGCGGTCGTCCGGGGACCTTTGCTATTCGAAATCGAGGTCGTCTTCGTCGCTGCGGGAAGCCGTGCGGCCGCCCTGCGACGCAACCCGCGCCTCGTACTCCTCGAGCGTCATCGTGACCTCGGAGGCTTTGCTTCCCTTGTAGGCGCCGACCACGCCCTCGGCCCGCATGAGGTCGAGGAGGCGGCTGGCGCGCGTGTATCCGATGGAGAGAGCGCGCTGCAGGAGCGACGCGCTGCCGCGCTGCTCGCCGAGCACGATGCGCACGGCTTCGTCGTAGAGCTCGTCCTTCTCGGCGTCGCTGAGGAGCGGCGCGGAGTTCAGGTTCACGAGTTCCTCGCTGAACTCCTGCGGGTAGCGCTCGCGGAGGAAGCCGACCACGCGCTTGACCTCGCGGTCCGCGGCGTAGGTGCCCTGCGCGCGGGCGATCGTCGAGGCGCGCGGCGGCATGTAGAGCATGTCGCCCATGCCGAGCAGCTTCTCGGCGCCGTTCTGGTCGAGGATGACGCGGGAGTCGATCTTGCTCGCGACCTTGAAGGCGATGCGCGTCGGCATGTTCGCCTTGATGAGGCCCGTGATGACGTCCGTCGAAGGCCGCTGCGTCGCGAGGATCACGTGGATGCCGACCGCGCGGCTCTTCTGGGCGAGGCGCGTGATGGCCGTCTCGACGTCCTTGCCCACGGCGAGCATCAGGTCGGCCAACTCGTCCACGACGATCACGATGTACGGGAGCTTGATGACGACGACCTCGTCGTCCATCTCCAGTTCCTTCGCCCGGGCGAGGATCGCCTTCTCGCCGATCTCGTTGTAGCTCGCGATGTTGCGGACTTCGAAGCGGCGGAGCAGGTCGTAGCGCTCCTCCATCTTGTCGAGGGCCCACTCGAGCACTCCGCTCGCGCGCTTCATGTCGGTGACGACGGGCGAGAGCAGGTGCGGCACGTTCGCGAAGAACGCCAGTTCCACCTGCTTCGGGTCGATCAGGATGAGCCGGACCTCGTCGGGCGTGCGTGTGAGCAGCACGGAGAGGAGGATCGTGTTGATGCACACCGACTTGCCCGAGCCCGTCGAGCCCGCGATGAGCAGGTGCGGCATCGACGCGAGGTCTTCGACCAGCGGACGTCCGTCGGCCGCGCATCCGAGCAGCATCGGGACCGCGCACTTGCTGTCGCGGAACTCAGGCGACTCGAGGATCGTGAGCATGCGGACGTCGTCGCGCACGGGGTTCGGGATCTCGACGCCGACCGTGGACTTGCCGGGGATCGGCGCCACGATGCGCACGGCCTCCGCCTTCAGCGCCATCGCGAGGTCGTCCGCGAGCGAGTGGATGCGCGTGACCTTGGTGCCGGGCGCGAGCGCCACCTCAAGCATCGTGACGACCGGGCCCTGCTGGAACGCGACGACCTGACCCTCGATCTTGAACTCCGCGAGCGTGCGCTGGAGGATTTCGGCGTTCGACTGGATCGCCGCCTCGAGTTGCTTGAGGTTGCGCGGCTTCGGGCGCTCGAGGAGTTGGTGGCTCGGATACTCGTACTCGCCGTCGATGCGCGGGCGCTCCACGCGGAAGGTCGGGAGCTTCGGGCGCACCGGCGCGTCGATCTTCACCTGCATCACGGGCTTCGGCGGTTCGGGGACCGGCACTGCGTCTTCGTCGATCTCGCCGACGTCGTCGTCCGCCGCGTCGCCGGAGACGCTTTCCTCGAACTCGGCGCTGTCGTCGAAGTCCTCGACGTCGTCGAGTTCGGGGAGGCTGACCGGCGCGGTCACGGCCGCCGCAACGGCGGGAGCCGCCGCGCTCGGCGCCGGCGGCAGCATCTTCGGGAGTTTCGGCGGGACGAGTTCGGCGGGCACGTCGATCACCGGGTCGTCGAGCGCCACGGCGGATGCGTCGTCGTTCGTGTGCGTGTCGTCGAAGCGCGCGGCGTTCGGCTGAGCCTCCGGAGGCAGGAATTCGACCTCGGACGACGCGGTGGGGGAGGGGGGAGAGACCGCGGCTGCGGCCGACGCCGGGCCGACCGCGGGCGCGGCGGGGAACGAGAAGTCGGGCATCGTGGTCGTCGGCGCGACGGCCGTGGAGGAGCGCATCGCCGTCACGTCGATCGCCTCACGGGAAGGTGCGGCGAGTTGTGCGCGCGGGCGTGCGGACGACGTGTCGGCCCCGTCTTCGCGTGGGACGCCGGCGATCGCGGGCTCGGGCCAGAAGCGCTTCAGCGCACCGAAGAGCGACCCCGCGCGGCGGACGATCTCGTACGCCATCTCGTAGAGCAGCCAGTCGGTCGCGAACGCGAGACCCGTGCAGAGCATCACGACCGAGAACAGGAACGTTCCCACTGAACCGAGTGCTGGGTGGGTGACCGAGAACGTGAGCGAGCCGAGGGCGCCGCCGGGTTCGAACCCGAACGGGCTCGCGCGCGGTCCGCCGAGCGCGCTCGCCGGAAAGAACTGATGGATCAGCGTGCAGCCGCCGAGCAGGAAGAGCACGAAGCCCGCGGCGCGCCAGCGGGGCGACGAGATCTCCTTGCGCGCGAGACGCAGTGCCGTCGTCCACAGGCCGAGCGCCACGAGCAGATACGAGAGCACGCCGAACGCGCCGTAGACCATCGTCGCGGCGAATCGCCCGATCGAGCCGACGAGACTTGGCGATGCGCCGTCGTCCGGGCCGTGCATCACGAGCGCCACGAGCAGCAGGAGCTGCGCGGCGAGCGCGGCCACGAGGAACGACTCCGAGACGCCGTCGCGGCGCCGCGTGGAAGGCTTGTTGAGTGGGGGCATGGTGCCACAGCGATTGTATGTCATCCCCGGACGAACGCAATGGCTGGGGTAGCGGATCGTCGGGGGACCGCGGCGCCGTGCGCGACTCGCGTCTGCCTCGTCAGGAACGCGACAGCGAGCGCGGCGTCGCGTTCTCCTCGGTCCGGCCCGGCCACGCTGCTCCGCGAACGCGCGTCGCGCGTTCTCCGCCCCGCCGGGGCAGTCGCCGTCCCGCGGAATCGAAAGCGCCCCGGGGAAGATCCCCGGGGCGCCCGACGCCCACTGCGGCTCGCGTCCGATTCGCTGGAGGATCAGAACCGGAAGACGAGGTCCACCGTGATGCGCTTGTCGATGACGTCCTCTCGGTCGGTGATCGGGAACTCGTACGCGGCGCCGAAGCTGACGTCGTCGCTCAGCGCCCAGCGGAAGCCGAGCGCCATCGATGCGACCGTGTTCCCGTCCACGTCGTCGGAGCCGAGGTTCGTGTAGTCGAAGCCCTCGAAGCCGAGCGGAACCGTGGGCCCGAGACCGGCGTTGCGCTCCGCGTTCGACATGTAGTGGAAGAGGTTGAACTCGAGCAGGGGCGAGAAGTTCGCTGTCGCGGGGATGTCGAAGTGAACGTGCCAGTGGAACGCGCGCGTCGCTTCGTCCGCGTCGAGCGGGAGGATGAACCCGGCCGTCGTGATCAGGTTGACGTCACCCAGTTTCCGGGCGTACGAGCCGAACAGGTCGAAGAGGTCGCCGTGGCCGCCTTCGAGGACTTCCTCGTCGCCCGTCGTCGTCTCGTATCCGAGGCCGACCGTGAAGATCGCGGGCACGTCGAGGTTCTGCCAGAGCTTGTACTTGAAGCCCAGGGCCAGGTCGGCGAAGCCCGTGTCGTCCGGCAGGGCCTTCGAGTCGAAGTGGACGTACCCGTCCTTGTAGGCCGTGAACTGCAGGTCGTCCGTGATCTTCGCGTGGATCTGACACGCGTAGGCGCGGAGGTCGCCGCCGGCGAGCAGCGAGTCCTTCGGGAACCAGTGCTGCACGAAGACCGGGCGGATCTCGTTCCAGATGAAGGGGTGGTGGAACTGGAGGTTCGTCACCGGGCGGGCGAACCCGTCGAACGGATCCGCGGCGCGCGGTTCGAGACCGAACCAGCAGCGCAGCCCCCCAATTCCCGGGTCACGCGCGCGTGCGCCCGCCGCGCCGGAACCTTCGGCCACCAGCGGGGCCATTGCCGCCGCCAGGTCCGATTTCATCTGCTCCGAGAAGTCCGCGGCGTCGGCGAACGCCGCGCCACTGAGTAGGGGAGTTCCTACGAGAACGCCCATCAAGACCGCAACCGGGATACCACCGTGCATGAGTTCCCTCCGAGGGTCGAGCGATCGACCCAGAACTGGAAAGAGCCGGTCCGGGACCGCCTCGTCGGACCTCCGGGCCCGATTCGCCCGGAGTGTCCTGCGGCGTGTGACCGCGCGCGGTGACGTATGTCGCGTGAATCCACGATGATCATCTTGTGAAGCGCGGCGAGAGTCCCGGGTCAGCGGGCGAGTGCGCGCATCAGAGCGCCGTCGGACGTGTCGCCGGAGAGTTCCCAGGCCATGACGCAGCGTGGGATCGTCCGCGACTCGGGCCTACCTCGTCGGGAACGCAACAGCGAGCGCGACGTCGCGTTCTCCTCGGTCCGGCCCGGCCGCTCTGCTCCGCGGACGCGCCTCGCGAGAGTCCTGGGTCAGCGGGCGAGTGCGCGCATCAGAGCGCCGTCGGACGTGTCGCCGGAGAGTTCCCAGGCCATGACGCCGCCCCACCGGCCGTCGGCGACGAACTGCGCCTTCGCCGCGAGCGAGACCGGGTCGTCGAAACTCCAGAGCACGCCCGCCGCCGCATCGTACGTCCACACCGCACCGGCGGCCGTGTCGCGGCGGAGTCCGCCGGGAACGGTGCGCGACGCGAGTACGTGGTAGTCCTCGTACCCGTTCTCGTACGTGCCGGTGGCCGCGCCGGTCGCTGACTGGAACATGCCGTCGCCGTTGGGACCGGCGGAGACGCCCGACCATCCGCGGCCGTAGAACGGCACGCCGGCGATCAACTTCGCGCGCGGCACACCGGCGGCTTCGTACGACGCGAGCACGTCGGCGAGCGACAGCGCAGTCGCGGCGCCGGGGTCGCTCGGCGCTACGTGCAGCGGCGCGTGGTGTCCCGTGGTGGCGTCCCAGGCGCCGCGCAGGTCATAGGCCATCAGGTCCACGAAATCGACGAGGTCGCGGACGGCCGTCCACTGAATCTTCGCGGCCTTCACGGGGTCCGCAGGCGCTGCGATCGTCAGCTCGAAGCGGCGTCCGGCGGCGGCGCCTTCGGTGTCGAGTCGCGTGCGGATCGCCGCGAGCAGCGCGGTGAAGTTCGCGGTGTCCTCCAGGCGGTAGTCGTTCGTGTAGCCGGGGCTCCCCGGGTACTCCCAGTCGATGTCCACGCCGTCGAAGACGCCCGGCGCTTCGATGCCCGGCGCGACGTGTCCCTGGATGAACATCGAGACGACCGAATCAGCGAACTGCGCACGCGAAGTCGGCGTCAGCGCGGCGTCGGAGAAGCGCGACGACAGCGTCCAGCCGCCCACCGCGATGAGCACCTTCAGCGACGGGTGCAGTGCCTTCAAGCGCTTCAACTGGTTGAAGTTCCCGCGCAGGGCGCCGACGTCCCATGTGTCGGAGACGCCGTCCACGCTGGCGGCAGCGTCGTTGTACTTGTCGTAGTCCGCGTACGCGTCGCTCAGCGTGACGCGGAGGTCGCTCCCGATGCCCGCGAAGGCGTAGCAGATGTGGGTGAGCCGGGCCGCCGATCCGGACGCTTCGAGGCTCTTCACCGTGAAGCCGCGCTGGTAGATGCCCCAATTCGTGAAGTACCCGACGACCTTCGGATTCGTCACGATCGGCAGCGGGTTCGGGTCGGGATCCGGATCCGGGTCGGGATCGGGCGGGATGACCTTCGGCGCGAGGTCGCCGTTGAACTTCAGGACCCGCGCATTGCCCGTGAGCGGCACCTCGAACGTCCACGGCGCGGCTGTGTCGGTGTCGAGGACGAACGCCAGCGGCGTCTTGAAGTCGGAGGACGCGCACTTCGCGCCCGTCAGCGTGAATCGCCCGTGGCGGACGTCGATCCGCAGCGTCGGCCCGCCGGCGACGCGCGAGGACCAGCGTCCCTTGCTGTTCGAGCCCCGCCAGCGCTCCGGCGGCACGAGCCACGACGCGTCGCCGGTGCTGACGGACACCGCCGCCGGCAGGGTGATGTCGCCATCGAGCAGAGTTCCCCGGACGGCTGCGCCGGCGCCGCGCTTGGTGCGACGCAGGTCCGCGTGGTTCACGTGCGGATCGGCGGATGCGACGGTCGCCGTCGCCCCGACGAAGAGCGCGACGAGGCAGGCCGTGGCTGGCAGCAGGAGGCGATTCACGGGCCGAATGATACGACCGACGCGCCCGCCCGTGAAACGTCGATCGTTCGGACGGATACGGATCGGGTTCGAGCTCCGCGTGCGACGGCGTCGTCGCGCCGGTGCGGCGGGGTCCGACAGCGACGTTTCGGGTTAACGAATTGCGCGGGACAAAAAACTGTCCCGCCTCAGTATTCGGACGATCTGGTTCGCCACGTCGGCCTTCGTCGCACCGGGAAGCCGCACGATCTCGCCGATGGCGGGGATCAGCGTGAAGTCGGCACGGTCGGCGCCCATGGCCTCCGGCGCGTCGAGGACGACCCAGTCGAGGTTCTTTCGGACGAGCTTGGCGCGGGCGCGTTGCTCGGCGTCATCCACCTGCAACGCGAAGCCGATGCACGGGCGCGCGCCCTTCGTGGCCGCGAGAGTTGCGAGCACGTCGGGGTTGCGGACGAGCGCGAGGGTCTCGGGGCCGGATGACTTCTCCGGCTTGCCCGGGGCGACGACGGCCGGGCGCTGGTCGGCGACGGCCGCCGTGGCGACGAGCGCGTCGCAGGTCGGCCACTCGGCCTCGCACGCGGCGAGCATGTCCAGCGCGGAGACGATGCGCAGCACCCGCACGCGAGGTGAGTCGGGCGGGGTCAGGTGCGTCGGACCGAGGACGAGGACCACGTCGTGACCGGCGTCGGCAGCCGCGCGGGCGACTTCGATCCCCATGCGGCCCGTGGACGCATTCGTCAGAAATCGGACGCGGTCGAGGTGCTCGCGCGTGGGGCCCGCGGTGACCAGGACGCGCACCGGCTCAGCGTCCGAGCGCCGCTGCGACCCGGGCCACGATCTGCGACGGCTCGGCCATCCGCCCGCGGCCGACGTCGCCGCAGGCGAGGAACCCGTCGCCCGGCTCGACGATCTCGTAGCCGAAGCCGCGAACCGTGGCGAGATTGCGAGCGACCGCCGGGTGGTTCCACATGCGCACGTTCATGGCGGGGGCCACGATCACGGGGCACGTCACGGCGAGGAGCGTCGAGAGGACGACGTCGTCCGCGATCCCATTCGCGGCCTTCCCGAGGAAGTTGGCGGTCGCGGGGGCGATCACCATCACCTGCGCGAGGTCGGCGAGGTGGATGTGCTCCACGCGAACGTCATGCTCCGACGTGTACGGGTCGGTCGCGACGGGGTGGCCCGTCAGCGCGGCGAACGTGAGGGGGCCGACGAGCTTCTGGGCGGCGTCGGTCATGCAGACCGTCACGTCGTACCCGGCCTGGACGAGCTTCGAGCAGAGGTCGGCGCCCTTGTAGGCAGCGATGGAGCCACAGATGGCGAGGAGGACCCGCGGCTTCGCGGACGGCTTCGCAGACGCCTTCTCAGACGACAATGGCAGAGAAGGCGCCGTTGCCGACGCCTTCTTCGATGTCCGGCGCGCTTCAGCCACGGGCGCGGGCCTCAGCCCTTGCTCCCGGCCTTACTCCGCCGACTTGTCGGACGGTTCGATGAGCTCGATCTTGCCGGCTTCGATCTCGGCGAGCGCGCTGCGCATCGGCGACTTGGCTTCGATGAACCGGGGCGAGCCGCGGACCACTTCCTGGATGCGCTTCTGGATCAGCGACGTCAGACGGAAACGGCCGCCCACCTTCTCGTCGAGCCGGTCGATCTGGCGAATGACGTCGATGCCCATGGGAAGCCTCCGTTGAACGCGTCCTGTCGTACTCGTGGCGCCTGCCGTCCGACGGGACCGATCGTCCAGCCTCGCGGTTCGAACGCCTTTCTCATCACTCGTCTCGTCAGACGAACGAACTCACCTCGAAGGTTGTGCCCTTCGGTGTGAAACGAGGAGCGTAATCTCCGCCACCGCTCTCGCCAAGTCGTCGTTGACCACCACGTGATCGAACTCGCGTGCCCGGGGGAGCTCCTCTTGGAGCGCGTTCCGGATGCGGAGCTCGAGCTGGCCAGGCGGTTCGGTGCCGCGGGAGCGGAGTCGCGTCTGCAGCGCAGCCTCGCTCGGGGGCGCCAGGAAGACGAAGAGAGCGTCCTCCCCCTGGTGGCGAAGCGTCGCCGCGCCCTGGACGTCGATCACGAGCAGGCAGGCCTTTCCGGCCTCGATCACCCGTCGGACGGACGACTTGGGGGTCCCGTACAGGTTGCCGTGGACCTTCGCGTGCTCGATGAACTCGTCGTGGGCGATGGCGTCGTTGAACCGCTCGGTCGTGAAGAAGTGGTAGTCCACCCCGTCGCGCTCGCCGGCGCGCGGCGCCCGCGTCGTGGCGGTCACCGCGCGCCCGAACCGGGGGTCCCCGACGAGTTGCGCCGCGACCGAGCTCTTGCCCACGCCCGACGGGCCGGAGAGGACGACGAGGAAACCAGCGAGGGGGACCGTCATGGGGTGAGCTCCGGGCTCGGGGCGAAGGGCGTTCGACGCTCTCCGCGACCGTCTATTCCAAGTTGGCCGTCTGTTCCTTCAGGCGCTCGACGGCGACCTTCATCTCGACGACGATTCGCGTTGTCTCTGCGTCCTGGCACTTGCTTCCGACGGTGTTCGCCTCGCGGCCGAGTTCCTGCGTGAGGAAGTCCAGGCGCCGCCCGACCGCGCCGCCCTGGTCCAGCGCCTCGCGCCACTGGCTGACGTGGCTCCGGAGCCGTGCGACCTCCTCCGCGACGTCGGTCCGGTCGGCGAGGACCGCGATCTCGCGGGCGATCAGGTCGTCGGGGATCGTCTGCCCGGGCACGAGGAGTTGGCTGAGGCGCTCGCGCAGTTTGTCGCGCTGGACGAGCACCGCGGCGGGGGCCCTGGCCTCAACACGACCGGCGGCGTCCTCCAACTGTGCGACGAGCGAGCGGAGCTCCGCGGCGAGCGATGCGCCCTCGCGGTCACGCATGACGATCATCTCGTCGAGCGCTGCGTCCACCGCTTCGACCACGGTCGCCAGCTCGGCCTCCGTGGCGTCGGCCGCGGGGGCGTCCTCGAGCGCGCCGGGAAGCCGGAGCAGGTCGCCGAGCGACGGCGGGTGCATGCCGAGCTCCTCGGCGAGGATGCTCGCCTGCTCGGCGTAGTCAGCCACGACCGCCGACGCGATCCGCGACGGCGCGGCGTTCCGCGCGCGCTGGATGGAGATGGCGACCGCGACCGTGCCGCGCGAGCACCGACGCTTGACGCCTGCCTCGATCGCGGCCGACTGCGCATCGAGGAACGAGGGCGCCCGCACCGAGATCGTCAGCCCGCGGTTGTTCACCGAGCGAGCTTCGACGCGCACCGCGAACCCGCCGGTCTCGCGCGATGCCGCGCCGAAGCCGGTCATGGAGCGCACGCTCTGCGGCTGGTGGTTCGAATGGGGAGCGGTCATCGGGGCCTCGGCCCTGCCGGGCCGCCGTCCACTAGTGGTCCTCGGGCTTCTTGTCGCCGCCCGGCTGTTCTGCGGGGGCCTCGACCGGCTTCTCGACCGATGTCTCGCCGGGCGCGTTCTTCGTCGTGTTCGCCCCCTCGAGACTCGCGCCGACGGGCTGAAGCACCGCGTGCAGCAGGCAGGCGCCGATCCAGATCCCGGCGACCCACGACGTGAACCGGTTCACCTGGCCGACGTTCGCGCCGATCGCGTCCATCCCGCTGCCGCCGAGTGCAGCGGCGAGGCCGCCGCCCTTCGGCTCCTGCAGCAGGATCACGAACAGCAAGAGGATGCTCGAGAGCACCGCGACCACGGCCAGGAGTCCGAGGAGGAACGTCATGGGTCAGCTCCGAACCGCGCCCAGAAGGATGGCGCGGAAGGACGGGCCCTCGAGGGATGCACCCCCGACGAGGACTCCGTCCACTCCCTCCGAGTTCATCAGTTCCGCAGCGTTGGAGGGCTTCACGCTGCCGCCGTACAGGATCCGCGGGCCGAGGCCCGCCTCACCGAACTTCGAAACTAGCACATCGCGGACCACGCGGTGCGCGCTCGTCGCCATGGCCGCCGTGGCGGTGCGCCCGGTCCCGATGGCCCAGACGGGCTCGTACGCGAGTTCGACGCGCGACAGGTCGTCAGACGAGAGGCCGTCAACCGCGACCGACACCTGCCGCCGGAGCACCTCTTCGGTACGGTCCGCTTCGCGCTCGGCGAGCGTCTCCCCGACGCAGATCACGGGCGTGAGCCCGGCGCGGAGCGCGGCGCGGGCGAGGGCCCGGACCATCTGGTCCGTCTCGCCCGACTGACGGCGTTCGCTGTGGCCGCAGAGGACGGTCGTCACGCCGACGTCGGCCAGCATCTCGGGCGACACCTTCCCGGTGTGAGCGCCCTCCTGCTTCTCGTGGCTGGTCTGCGCACCGAGGGCAACCCGCGAACCGCGGAGCGCCTCGCGGACGGTGGCCAGGTGGACGAACGCAGGGAAGACGGCGACGTCGGGGCCCGCGACCTCGGCTGCGGCTGCCGCAGCCTGTTCGGCGAGCGCGCGGGCCGTGGCGATGCGCAGGTGCATTTTCCAATTGCCGGCGACGAGTTTCGGGCGGGCGGTCGCGGGGACGTTGCTCACGTGGTTTCGCCTCCACCGGGCGGACGGCGGACGATCGCGCCGATCG
Organism: Planctomycetota bacterium; assembly: GCA_021414065.1. Classification (GTDB taxonomy): domain Bacteria; phylum Planctomycetota; class JAJSAM01; order JAJSAM01; family JAJVHW01; genus JAIOPE01. Next base: position 26,995 of record JAIOPE010000110.1, on the reverse strand, counting down.
CGGCGATGTCGCGGACGATCGCAGCCAGCTCCGACGGCAGGATCGCCTGTTTCGCGTCGCAGCGCGCCTCGGCCGGGCGCACGTGGACTTCCATCATCACGCCGTCGGCGCCGACGGCCGCCGCGGCCCGGGCGAGGGCCGGCACGAGGCTGCGACGGCCGGACGCGTGCGAGGGATCGACGACGATCGGAAGGTGCGTCCGCTCGCGGAGGAGGGGGACCGCCGTCAGGTCGAGCGTGTTGCGCGTGGTGTGTTCGAAGGTGCGGATGCCGCGTTCGCAGAGGATCACGTCGGGGTTGCCGCCTGCGAGCACGTACTCGGCCGACGTCAGGAGTTCATCGATCGTGGCGCTCATCCCGCGCTTGAGGAGGACGGGCTTCCGCGTGCGCCCGACCTCTTGCAGCAGCGAGAAGTTGTGCATGTTGCGCGAGCCGATCTGGAGGACGTCGGCAACGCGTTCGACCGCCTCGACGTCGCGCGTGTCGAGCACTTCCGTGACGATCTTCATGCCCGTCTCGGCGCGTGCGGCCGCGAGGTGTTCGAGCCCCTCCCGGCCGAGGCCGCGGAAGTCGTAGGGCGACGTGCGCGGCTTGTAGGCCCCGCCGCGGAGCAGGTGCGCCCCCGCCGACTTGCATGCGCGGGCGATCTCCAGGAGCACGTCGAGGCCCTCGACGGCGCACGGCCCGGCGATGACGAGCGTCTCCGGCCCGCCGAACGCGTGCCCGCCGACCTGGACGCGCGTCGGCTCGCTGTGGGCGTCCCGGGTGACGAGGTGGGCGCCGGGCTCCCCGGCGAACACGCGCTCGACGCCGACGAGGCGCTCGATGTCGCTGCGGCGCGCGTCGGCCGACGCGCCGGTCTCGACGACCGTCCGCACGCCCTCCATCCGAACGAACGGTTCCACGCCGAGCGCCCGCACCGCGTCGAGCAGTCGCTCGCGCTGTGCGTCGGTCAGGTCGGGGCGGCAGAGGACGATCATGGCGTGGGCTTGAATCCAGGACGGTACCCAATGGGGGGAGCCTGGGGCGAATCCTGCCCGGGGACCGTTGTCCGGCCGGCGCTACTTCTCCGACTCGCCGATGATCGGGTCGAGCGCGCGCTGCGCGAAGAGCGACAGCGTGCCGCCCTGGGTCCGCTGGACGATCTCGCGGTACTGATACGACGCCAGGATGTCGCGGCTCTCCGAGTTGGGATCGTCGCGATCGCCCTCTTTCCTGCCCGAGACGACCGTCGCGACGATGTGGATCGAGTAGACCTCGCTCGTGAACTCGGCGAAGAAGTTGAGTCGGGGGTAGCGGGAGAGGTCGTCTCCCATGCCTTCGACCTTCGTCAGGTCCGCCTTCGACTTGAACCACCCACCGGTGTCCCCGGAGCCGGCATCCGTGCCGGCGGTGGCCGTTGCGTCGGCCGGGTTCCCGCCCTGGCGGCGCCGGTCCAGCGCGGCCTTGGCGAAGTCCTCCTGGCCCGAGTCGAACAACGCCTCCATCACCGGCAGCGGGGCGGTGTTCACGTTGATCTTCGGCGTGCCGGTGCCGGTGCCCTCGCCGAACACCGTGATGTAGCGGAACAAACCCGGCACGCCGTTCTGGCGCTCCCAGTCCTTGTCGGACGTGTCGGTGGCGGCGGCGTCGGCGGCATCGCTCGCCGGGCCGGACACGCTCCGCGAGCGGTCGCCGTCGCGCGTGGACTTCGGGTCCCGAATGTCGTAGAGGCGCTCCGGTGACCACTTTCCGCCGGGCACCCGCAGCAGGTCCTCGAGCGAGACCAGTCGCCCGCGCTTCGTCTTCGACGCGGGCATGGGGTTCGAATCGGTGTCCTCGCGGTCGCGAATCCACTCGATCAGCGCATCCGCCATTTCCGTGGCTTCGGAGTCGTTCAGATCGACGTCGCTCCACTTCTCGCGGTAGCGGTCGATCAGGCGGATCAGCGCCGCCTTCGTCTGGATGAACGTCGGGGCGTCTTCCTCCCACTGGAGGCCGCGCAGGTTCAGCTTGCCGCGTTCGTCTTCGCACCAGGCCAGGATCTTCACGTCGCGGTTGCGGTAGGCGCGCGCCTTCGCCGCGGCTTCGTCGCTCGCGGCCGACTCGGACGTCGTCTCGTTGCCGGCGGCTTCGCCCCAGCTCGAGAGCGTGCTGCTGTTGTGCCACGACCACGGGTCGGACTCCGTGTCGATCTTGTCGCCGAGCGACTGGTCGTACTTCAGCGCCGCGATGCAGATCTGGCGGCGGCCGTCCACCACGCTGCGGAGCAGGAAGTCGTTGATCGCGTGGCTCGCGAGCTGACCGTGCGTGCGGGCCGTGATCGCGATCTCAGTGGCGAGCGTGGCGACCAGCAGCAGCACGATCAGGACGAGCAGCAGCGCGACCCCGCGCTGTCCGCCACGGGCGCCGCCGGTCGGGCGCTTGCGGGACCGCATCGGCCGCACCGGGGCGACGGCTTCGTTGCGGCGGCGCCGGTCGCGGCGCTCGCGTCGGGGGAGGGGGCGTGCGGCTCGGGGCATGGGTGACCCATTGGACGATCCGGGGCCCCATCCCGTGCAATCAAGTTCGGGGCGCGGGCGGGGGTCCGGCCCGGTGTGGGTGGGCCGGGCGGGGCGCACTCTCTCACTTCTTCGCCGACCCGATGACGCTTCGGCCCGCGCCCGGACGCGGCGCCTACGGTTGCCCGTCGTCGAACAGGAACTTCGAGTGGTTACGATTCTCGTACTCCTCGACCAGCGCATCGATCAAGTCGGGGAACGACAGAGCGTCGGTCGGCCGCGGCGGACCCTGGCGCGGCGGGCGCGAGTTAACGTCGATGAAGGTCGTGGCGCCGTCGGACGAGTACAGGCCCACGAACAGTCGCTCGAACCCATCCGCGTCGTCGGTCGGCTTCTCGCGGTGGTTGCGCGGGAAGAAGTGCTTGACGGCCGATCCGAATGACGACGGCGAGGATCCTCTGCCGTCCTGGCAGGCATCGAACGGCAGGAAGAGAACTGCGACGAGCACCGCGTACGGTTGACGCCGATGATAATCCGTAGCTTCCGCCCGGAGTTCTCCATCGATGCGGCTGAAGTTCTTGCAGTAGTGCCCCTGCTTCGGGTCTCGCTTGTTGATTGTCTTGATCGACACGCCGAGCCCGAGCCCGTGCGCCGGCGTGCTGTAGTTCACGTCCAGACGCTTCATGCCCTTCGCGCCACGAGCTCGCGACTCGTGTCCGGCGCCGTCCGCGCTGGGGAGAATGTGAGAGAAGCGGTTGCGGAGGACATCCGCGAATGCCTGTGCAATCCGATTCGAGAGCGCCTCCGCATAGTTCTTCCACGCAGCCTGACCGGCCGCCGGATCCGGTCGTGGGAGTCCCGTAATCGCGGCGCGAAGTACCGCGTCCTTATCCTTGTTCGTCGGTGTCATCGAACGACTGCCTCCGCGACATCCTGCCGCATCAGAACCAGGTGAGCTTCGAGTGCGTCCAGGAACCCGGGGGGAAAGCGCAACGAACTTCGCCGGGTCCGAGTCAAGAACCCGGCCGTGGCGCGCTCGGACAGCGGCCGAGTGGGCGACTTCAAGAACTCCGCCAGATGGGGCCGCGGCCGACGGACAGGCCACCTAGAGCGCTCCGATGCATAGACGACGCCTCCGTCCCCCCATGCGGCTCGCGGCCAAGCCCCGCTTCCCGTGAACGGCCGGTCCGCCGAACAGTCGTACGTCCCAGGCTTCGCAAGTCGCCCGCCGAGCCACTCGAACACTGGCGAACTCACAGCGTTGCCGACGAGTTTCCAGCGCGTGCCTGCGCGGCGCTTCCCCACCGCGTCGGCAGGCTCGGTCCAGCCGGCCTCGAAGCCCTGGAGGCGCTCAGCGTCACGGATGTGCGGCGTCACGACACGCCCATCGGGCATCCAGATCGCCGGCGGCGATGGGATGCCAATCGTCGATCCCCCCTTGAGAGTGGGAACCGCATCGGCTGCCCAGCCCAGCCCGCGAACGCCCTCGGTCCAGTAGAAGCCGCATGCGTGGCCGCAGGCGTCGCGTTCCGGGGGCTCGGTCGCCTCATCCGCGAGCACCACGTCCCACGGCGCCTCAGTGCGGGATGCAACCAGGAAGACTCGCTGTCGTCGCTGAGGCAGCCCGAAGGCGCGGCTATCGACGACGCGATACGCCCAGCGATAGCCGAGCGACGCAAGTTCGGTCGTCAGCCGACGCATCGCCGATCCGCGGTCGAGCGCGAGCATGAACGGGACGTTCTCCAACACCAACCACCGCGGGTTCGCGCTCCGGAGGAGCCGGAACACATGCTGCACAAGACCGGACTTCGCGCCGTCGATCCCGGCAGTCCGCCCCGCCTGGCTCAGGTCCTGACAGGGAAACCCAGCGACGAGCACGTCGCAAGACGGGACGGAGACTAGGTCGCAGACGTCTCGATGCAGGGGCACGCCAGGGAATCGCGCGGCGATCACCGCGCCGGCGGCTTCGTCGATCTCACAAAGGAACTCGGTCGAGAATCCGGCGCGCGCGAGGCCGACCTCGACGCCGCCGATGCCAGCGAACAGGCCCACCACCCGGTTTGCGGTGTGTGGAAGGACCATGGGGATCTCCGATCTCGGGCTGCTCCAGTCTCCCGGGGCAGAGCGTAGCCCGGTGGGGGGACAGTCTGTCTTCGGGAACGGCGTCACCCCGTCGAACGGCAACGACCTGCCGCAGCCCGCGGACGGTCCGGCGTGGATCGCCCAAAGGTGCCCCTTGCGTCGGAGCGGCCACTATCCTCCGCCGGGTGAAGCTTGCCAACCTGGTCACGATGTCGCGGATGTGCCTCGCCCCGGCGTTTCTGTGGGCGTTCCTCGCCGATTCCGAGGCCGGGGTGCGCTGGGCGCTCGCGCTCGCGATCTTCTTCGAAGTGACCGACATGGTGGACGGCTACATCGCCCGTCGCTTCGAGCAGACGAGCCAGCTCGGGAAGATCCTCGACCCCCTTGCCGACTCGATCAGCCGGTTCACGGTGTTCCTCGCATTCCTCGTCGCGGGCTACGCGTCGGTGTGGGCCGTGGCCCCGATCTTCTGGCGCGACTCCATCGTCTCGACGATCCGCGTGCTCGCCGCCAGCCAGGGGGTGATCGTCTCCGCCCGCTTCGCCGGCAAGGTGAAGGCCATCGTCCAGGGCGTGGCGATCATCACGATCCTGCTCGCGGCGTGCGTCCACGACCGCCTCGGGATGTCGCTCGCCGAAGTGAAGGAAGTGTCCCGCGCCGTGATGGTCTACGTGTCGCTCGTCACCGTGTGGTCGCTCGTGGACTACCTGTGGGGCAACCGAAAGGTCCTGCGCTCGCTCGACGCGTGAGACCGGGCGTCATCGGAGCGACTTCAGGAACGCCCGGAACTCCCGCTCGAACGACTCGGCGTCCTTGAATCCGAGCGCCGCCCAGCCGCCGGGCCGCGCCTTCCCCGCGTAGTAGTCGCGAATCGCGCCGAGCAGCGCAGCCCTGCCCTCGGGGCCGCGGCGGTGCATCAGCCAGAACACGAGCGCCGCCGACTCGCGGTAGAAGATCGAGATCTTCGAGAGCTTGTAGGTGACGAGCGTGTTGCGCAGCTTCACCTCGTACTCCGGCGTGTCGCCGAGCGCCACGAACTCCCCGTAGGAGAGGTCGAGGAAGCGCCCGACCGGACGGAGGAGGAGCCCGGCCGCTTCGAGTTGCGCGGAGCTGTCGAGCGACTCCACCGTGGTGTCGTCGAAACGCAGGCCGCGCCGGCCCATCTCGACGGTCTGGTCCTCGACGAACTCGGCGATCCCCTCGACGACCCAGTAGCCGGGGCTCCGCCCGCCCGAGCGATCGCCGCCCGTCCAGCGTCGTTCGACGTAGTGGTGGGTGAGCTCGTGCGTCAGCACCTTGAAGAGCGATCGCCCGCGAGCGGCCTCGGTCTCGGCGCCTGTCGGGACGTAGAACCGCGAGACGTTCTCCCCGGGGGAGTAGTACCCGGCCGACCAGCCGATCGCGCCGCCGCCCGTCGGCGGCCGCTCGGCGAGATACTCCTCGCGATTCGCGTGTACCCGCACTTCGAGGCGGTCGGCGTCGTTGCGGATCGCGGACGCCACGCCGCCGCGGAAGAGCTCGTCGAGCGCGCGGATCGCGCCCTCGCCGTTCCGGAGGCACGGTCCGACGACGTCAACGTCCTGGCACCGCGAGAAGAGGAGCAGATTCCGCGTCCGGAACCCGATCGTGCCGAGGCGCCACGCCTGCTCACCCCGGATGCGGCCCCACGCCGCATCGTCGGGCGGGATGAACTCCGCGCCGGACGCGAGGATCGCTCCGGACCATCGGATCCAGCGCGCACCTGCGTCGCGCTCCGACTTCCACGGGAACGACGGCGGGACGAGGCCCGCGGCGCGCGTCTCCGAGTCTGCGGCGTCGGACCGGAACCGTTCCGCGAGCTGGATTGCCGCGGCGGCGGCCGCGGGGAGGCCTCGGTCCGCGAGCCACGCCGAGGCCGCGAGGGCCTGGCCGCGGAGCTTCGTCCGCGCCTCGTCCTCGAGCTTGACGTAGCGCAGATCCTTGGCGGCCGCGTTCGCCGCCTCAGTGAATCCGGCCATCGCGCTGTCGATCTGACGCGAGCGCGCATCGTCGAGTCCGAACGACTTCGCGGCCTCCGCGAGACGCCGCGTAGTCGCGAAGAGCCGCTCGCTCGCGGCCTTCCGGGCGAGGCCCTCGAACACGTCCGCCGCCTCGGCCCGCAGCCGCTCGTCCCACGCGTCGAACGCCCCGAACTGCTCGCCTCGGTGGACCACCGCGCCCTTCGCGAGCGCCACGGACACGGCGTCCACCGCGAACTCCCGCGCCGGTCCGCTCGTCGGCGTGAGCCGGAGCGGCCCCGTGGGCAACTTCTCGACCTGGCCCGCCACGATGGTCCCATCCGCGAGGATCAGCCCGTCGAGTCCGTCAGGCGACGGGGGCCGCGGCGCGGCGGCCGACGCTGCGGCCGAAGGCGCCGCGGTCGGCGGTGCTGCGACGCTCGGGTCCGCGAGGCACACGAGCCGGAACGTCGCCGGGCCGTCCGCATCGACGACGACGAGTCGCCCGTCGGCGACGGGAATGGCCGGCGACGCGGGGTCGATCTCCGGAACGGTCCACAGCACGCGCTTCGAGTCCTTGTCCACCGCCCAGTTCCCGAAGCAGAGCACCGTCCCGACGAGAGTCGCCGGTCCCATGCGCGCGCCCTTCGGGAGCGTCCCCGGCTCGATCAGCGTGTAGTACGTGCCGTCCGCCTCGACGGCGATGAGCGCGCCCTGCGCGTTGAACCCGTGGATGCGTCCGTCGGCCACCGCGGGGCGCGTGGCGATGGAGCAGAGCGACACGTCCCTCCCCGAGACCGATATCACGGCCGACGGGGCATCCGGCCCGCTCGCGGCCGGGTATCCGGGCCCGAGCACGAAGAGGGCGCTCGGGTCGATGTAGGGATTCGCGCGCTTCGTCACCCGCACGAACGCTTCCCAGCGCGCGTCGCCCGGCGTGAGCACGAGGTCCGTCAGATGTTCGATCGGATCGTCGATCCCGCCCTTCGCGTTGATCGCCGCGCGGGCGGTCACCGCGAATCTCGCAGTGACGCGCTCCTTGTAGCCGTCTCGGACGTAGGAGATCTGGGATTCGGCTGCGCCTCCGGGCTCGGACACGTCGCAGAGGACGATGCCGCCGATCGACCCGCCTCCCACGCAGATGCGTTCTTCCAGCATTTTCCCGTTCGAAGCGGAGAGCCGGATGATGCTCTTCGGCGACCCCGCGAAGATCACGCCGTCCTGCACCACCATTCCGTTCGTCGCCGGCGTCGGACTGCGCCAGCCCAGCGCGAACCCGTCCGCTCGGAGCGGGAAGCCGCGCACGCCGTCGGCGTTCACGATCGCTACGCCGCGCGACACAGCGACACGGAAGGTCGAGAACGAGCTGCCGATCACCCGGGTCGCCGCGCGCGTTCCGTCGGCTGCCCGGTACGCGACCAGCTCCGCGTTGTCCTTGTTCGCCACGACGAGATACACGACGCCGTTCGATGCGACGGGCTCGGAGAGGATGGGCCCGGGGAGCGCCTGCGTCCAAGCCACGATCGGCGGACCGGCGACGGGCACCATCGTGGACGTGCAGGCGTGGTCGGGCCCGCCGCCCTCCTGCTCCCACTCACGCGCGGCGACGGTGTCCTCGGCGAGTGCGTCGGGCGCACCTGCGATCGTTGCTTGCGCCAGCGCCAAGGCGAGTCCCGCGGTGAACAGCGACGTGCGGAGCGTCTGAACGCGAACCATGGGGCCCCTCTTCCGGACGCCGGAGCGGCGCCCGGCACATCGTACCCGGTCCCGACCCGTCGCCCCAACCGCGTCGCGCTCGGCGGCTCGCCAGCCTCCCCGCGACTACGGCAGCGTCAGGACCTCGTACTCGTGGATGGTCCGCGTGCGGCGCTCGCCCTTCCACACGTACGTGACGGCGAGGTCCTTCACGACACCGACGAGCGGGTCGCCGGCGAGGTCGTTGCCCGCCTCCACCACGAGACGGCCTCCGACGACCATCGAGCGGATCACGTCGGTGACGTCGGTCGTGGCGCCGTCCTTGCCGTAGACGGCGCTCACCACGCGCAGCACGCTGTCCGGCGTGGACGTCGGCGCGATCTGGAGCTTCGCCCGAGCCTCCTCGCGGAGCCACGCGTTCGGATGCGACTCGGCGAGCGTCGTGATGGACGCGCGCACGCCGGGGTCGGCAAGCACTTCCGACGGCACGCGATCGAGCACTGCGCGCAGGAGTTCGACGGGGTTGCGGCCGTCGGCGAGGACTCCCGCGAAGAGCGACGGCCAGCCGTCCGCGCACGCCTCGTCGTCCATCTCTGCGTACGCGGCCGCCAGGCGGATCGCCGTCGGGAGGGACGAGTTGACGGCCACGCCGCGGAGGAACGTCGCGTGGCCCCCCGCGGCGCACGCGCCGAAGGCGTCCGTGTGGAGCAACATCTCGGGCGCGGTGAGCAGTGGCCGGACGATGTCGGGAAGGCGTGCGAGGAGGTTCTCCCTCGCCGCGGGGCTCACCGCATCGGCATCCATCTCCGCGAGCGCGCCGATCACAGCGAACGCGGCCTCCGGGTCGCACGGGCCGAGCAGGAAGTCGAGGGCCTTCTCCGACATCGCGACCGCGCGGGCCAGCGGGGCCAGGAACTCAGCGGGGTAGTCGCCGGCGCGCAGGATCTGGATCGCGCGGTCGGCTCCGCGGGCTCCGATTCTCGGGAACAACTCGATCGCCGTGCGCCGCACGAGGACGTCGGCATCGACGGAAAGGTCTGCCACCGCGGCGCCGACACCAGCGTCTTCCTCGGCGGCTTCGACCGCGGCGTAGAGCGCCGTCGCGCGCAACGAGCCGCCGATCTTCGTGTCGCGCGCGACCTTCAGCAGGCGGTCGATTCGCGGCGGATCGGCCGCCAGCGCGAGCCCGATGAGCGTCTCGCGGTCGCCGTCGTCGCCGGACGACGCGAGCGCGTCGAGCGACGTGTCGGACACCACGCGACCCGCGACCGCTGCTTCGTCCGCCGCGGCACGCGCGCGGGCGAGTCCCTGCGTGGCGGCCGGGTTGACGGAGTCGGGCGTCTCTTCCTCGGCGGGCGGGGCGTCGTCCGGCACGTCACCCTGCTCCTGCGGGACGACCGGACCGGGCGGCTCGGGGAGGACAGGAAGGACGGCGCCGTCCACGCGCCGCGGTCCGTCGTCGGCTCGGCCGCCCGCAGCGTCGGTGCCGCGCCCAAGCCCAACGGCCGCGCGAGGGCGTCTCGGGCGTGAGGCGTCAGCGGGACCCCCGGGCTCCGACGGCGACCCCGCTGCGACTCCGTGCGCGGATCGCCCGCTCGACCCCGCAACGGCTGCTCCCGCCTCCCGCGGATCACCTGTCGCAAGGCCTGTCGCAACATGCGTCTCGACGTCGGCCCGTGGGGCCGCGGTCTCCACGAGGATGAGACACGCAGCCGCGCCGACGGCGACGCCACCGACGAAGGCCGCGATCAGTGGAGTGCGTCGCATTCGGGACACGCTACCACTCGACGCGCCGCGCGTGGTCACGTCCGGATCCAACGACCGGCGCGGGCGCCCGTCACACGTTGTCCAGGCCGGTCGCTCCCACCGCGTCGCGCTCGGCGTCTTCGGTGCGCTTCGCGATCACGTCGGCGCGGGAGGCGAGCGATGCGCGGACGGCCTCGTCCTGGATGGTCGGCAGGTTGATGCGCACGTTCATGTGGGCGCCGCGGACGGCAGCGCGGCCGAGCAATGCGGCGACGGCGCCGTCGGAGGCGGCGTTCGGGTTGCCCTTGCGCACGACGACCGCGGAGAGGTCGATCACCTCGGCGGCGAGGGACATCGTCTCGAGCGGGGTCTCTGCGGCGATGACGGCCGCGCGGCCCATGGCTTCCTTGCGCGCGGCCTTCTCCTCGGGCGTGGCCTTCGGGAGCTTCATCGCGAGCATGTAGCTCTCGTACGACGCTGCGTCGCGGCGGATCATCGCGTGCAGCTTCTCCTGGAGGCGCGACGCGCGCTCGCGGACGACGCGCAACTCGGCATCGGCCGCGGCGTACTTCTCGCGGCCGATCGTGAGGTTGCAGACCATCGTGACGAGGGCCGCGCCGGCGGCTCCGGCGAGAGCCGCAGCCGAGCCGCCGCCGGGGGTCGGCGCGTCGCTCGCGAGCACCGCGAGGAACGGAGCGCACGCGTCCATCGGCTCGGTGCGCAGGTGGGACTCGATGATCTCGGCGCCCGTCCAGCCCCGCGGCTTCGCCATGTCCACGAACGCCTGATTCACGGCGGCTTGCGGGACGAGCCCGATCATCTCGCTCTCGAGCACTTTCACGCCGGCTGCCTCGGCGCGGGCGCGGACTTCCTCGAACACACGGCCGGGGGACGTCTTCCGGTAGTCGAGCAGGTTCATCGAGACCTGCGCGATGTTGCGGTCGCCGAGGTGGAAGCCCATCGCCTGCACGCCCGGGAGGCCGCCGTCCTTCTCGCGGATCTCCTTCGAGATGCGCTTCGCGAGCGCCACGTCGTCGGTGGCGAGGTTCACGTTGAATGCGATGAGGAAGAAGCGCGCGCCGACGGCCGTGCAGCCGGCCGACGGGTGGACCGCGGCGGGGCCGAAGTCGGGCGCGCGGTCGGGGTTGACGCCGACTTCGGCGCGGAGGCCTTCGAACTCGCCCTTGCGCACGTCGGCGAGCTTGACCCGCTCGGGGCGCCGCGCGGCCTCGGCGTAGAGGTACGTCGGGATCGAGAGTTCGGCGGCGGCGCGGGCGGCGACGACGTTCGCCGCGGCCACGGCGTCGGCCATCGTGGCGTCGCCGAGGGGGATGAACGGGACGACGTCGGTGGCGCCCATCCGGGGGTGCTCGCCTTTGTGCTCGCGGAGGTCGATCAACTGCGACGCGCGGCGCATGGCGCGGATCGCGGCCTCCTGCGCGGCCTCCGGCGGGCCGACGAACGTGACCACGGCGCGGTTGTGGCTCGCGTCCATCTCCCGGCCGAGCAGGGCGATGCCCGGGACCGACGTGATCTCGGCGCAGATGGCGTCGATCACCTCGGGACGTCGGCCTTCACTGAAGTTCGGGACGCATTCGAGGAGTTTCATCCGCGGATTCTGGCGCGCGGCGGCCCGAGGCGGAAGTTCGTCGCTACCGGCGATTCTTCGCGCCCACGGCCACGGCCTGTCCGCACACGAACCCGGTGGACCACGCCCACTGGAAGTTGAAGCCGCCGAGGCGGCCCTCGACATCGAGGATCTCGCCGACGAAGTGCAGGCCGGGGCAGAGCTTCGACTCCATCGTGCGAGCGTCCACCTCAGAGACCGGAACGCCGCCCGCAGTGACCTCGGCGAAGTTGAAGCCGCGGGACTCCTTCACCGGGAGCAACGTGGACGTGAACGCGAGCAGCAGGCGGATGCGGGCCTCGCGGGACAACTCGCCGAGGCGCTGGTCGGCCTTCACTCCGGACGCCGAGAGCAGGCGCTCGATGATCCGCCGTGGGAAGCCCGCGAGCAGGGAGACGACCGGCCGGGAGCCGCCCGTCAGCGACTCGGCGAGCCACTGCGCCTCGACCGCCTGCTGTTCCTTGCCCGGCGCGAACGAGAGCCGGAACTCAAGCTGGCGGCCGGCCTCCGCGGCGACGGCCCAATGGCGCGAGACGTCGAGCGCCGCGGGGCCGGAGATGCCGAAGTGCGTGACGAGTACCGGGCCGGTCACGCGGGCGACGAGGCGGCCTCCGGCGGCGGGGTCGGTCACGCGGATCTCGCACGGGAACGCGATGCCGTCGAGTCCGGCGAGCGGGTGAGGGTCGAGGACGAGCGGCACGAGCGCCGGAACGGTCGGCGTGACGCTGTGGCCGAGCGACTTCGCGATCTCCCAGCCGAAGCCGTCGCTGCCCGAGAGAGGGATGGACCTGCCGCCCGTCGCAAGGACGACGCGGGGCGCGCGGAGCACGCCGAGCGACGTCGTCACGACGAACCCGCCGTCGGCTTCGCGCACGACCGACCGCACGCGATAGGACGTTCGCGGGCCGCAGCCGACGCGTTCGCTCTCGCCGACGAGCGCGTCGCGCACCGTGTGGGCGTCGTCGCTCACGGGGAACAGCTTGTCGAACTCCGCCTCGTGCTTCAGCGGGACGCCGATCTCCTCGAAGAACGCGGCCGCGCGCTCTGCGCCGAACCGCCCGAGGGCCTTCGCGACGAAGTTCCGGTCGCCGTTGAAGTCGGTGGGGCGCACCACGCGGTTCGTGACGTTGCAGCGCCCGCCGCCCGAGACGAGGATCTTGGTCCCGCAGCGCGGCTGACTCTCGAGGAGCGCGAGGCGGATGCCGGGGCGCTCGCGCCCGGCGATGATCGCCGTCATCAGACCGGCCGCGCCGGCACCGATCACGATGGCATCGAAGCTCATCGATGGATCGGCCGGGGCGGTGGAGGGGAACCGGGGGGCGGGAGCTGGTGTGGTCACTGTGGGCCTCCGCGGATCGCGGACCGCCCATCTTGCGACCGCACCGCCCGCGGCCCCGCGAAATGAGGCACCGCGGGACCTGTCGCTACCGCCGCTGGAAGATGGGCAACGTCTCCATCGGGACCTGCAACGTGAGGCAGGCGATGGCGGTGGAGTACTCCTCGCCTCCGGTGTCGTTCGCGGGGCCGACCTTCGCGAAGTGACCGTCCTTCTGTTGCTGCGCAAGGACGGCGGCGCGGATGCGAGGCCACTGCTCGCGGATGCGGCGTTCGTCGGCCGACATGTACAGCGCCTGCGAGCCGTAGAACAGGTTGTAGTAGAACCACTGCGCGTCGGGTTCGAGGACCTCGTCGAGATTCCGGTCCAGGTACTCCATGCCGAAGCGGATGACGTCCTTGTCGCCCTTGTCGTCGCCGTAGCGGCCGAGTCCGAAGAACGTCGTCAGCGCCGCAGCGGTGAGGCCGTACGAGACGCGTTCGCGCATGTTCATCTGATAGGCGAACCCGCCGTGATACGCGGGCGTCGCCAGGTTCTGCGACTTGCGGACGTACTCGTACGCGTGGCGCATCGTCGCCGCGTTCACGCGCACGCCCACTTCGGAGGCGGCGCGCAGTGCGATGATCTGCGTGACCGTCATCGAGCCTTCGTGTCCGCCCTCGTACGGGCCGTACGACCATCCGCCGGTCTCGACGTCCTGCGCGCGCACCGTGCAGTCCACGGCGAGTTCCAGAGCCCAACGGACCTGGTCCGCAAGCCGGAGCGACGTGGGGTCGCCGCCGGCCGCCACGTAGCTGCGGATGCGCTTCACGTCGGTCGGACCGAGACTGCCGCACGCTTCGGCGAGCGCGAGCGTGGCGAACCCGTGCCCGTGCATCTTCGAGTTGGAGTCGTCGGTGATGTAGCCGCGCGCTTTGTCGCGCTCGCTCGTCCACGCCAGCGCGGCGAGGTACTTGATCCCGGCCTGGACCTCTTTCGCGTACGGGCCGCGGAGCGTCTCGGGTCCGAGCCCGCCGCCTTCGAGCGGCACGCCGGGGCCGACCGCACTGCCGCCGGCCATGAGGGCGAGCACCGACAGCGCGGTGTCGGCGACTCGCGTGCCGCCGTCCTTCTTGCCCCACATTCCGCCTGACTGCTGGTTCGAGGCGATCCACGCGAGCGCGCGGTCCACGCCGCGTCGCTGCTCGCGCACCACCAGAACGTCCTCGAAACTGGTGCGTGAGCCGGCCGGGTCGCGGTCGTCGCGCGCGAACCCGGAGGTCGCCACAAACGCCGAGAACGCCGCGCCTGCGAGCAGGGCGGCGATCGCCGGGCGGCGGCGGCCGTGTGCCGTCAGCGGCGGTCCTTCTCGAGGTCGTCGGCCATCTTCTTCGTCCAGTTCCGGAGCAACTCGCGCCAGCGCGGCGGGATGGAGTCCCAGTCCTGGGTCTCGTAGGCCTTGCGGACCTGCGGGGGAAGCTCCGCGAACCACACGTCGAACTCCGGCGTGCGCGGCTTCTCGCGACCGTCCGGCGGCGGGGGCTCGTCTCCCTTCGGCTTCGAATCCGGCTTGTTCGGGTCCTTCGGATCCTTCGGTTTCTCGGGTTTCGGCGACTGCGGCTTGTCCTCCTCCTTCTGGTCCTTGTCGCCGCCCTGTGGCTGCCCGTTCGGGTCGCCCTCGCTCTTGGTGCCGCCCTTCGAGACCGCCTTCGTGAGGATCCACTCGATCCCCTGCGACGCGCCCTTGCCGGACTCGCCCACCTGTTCGAGGATCTTCCGCACGCCGTCGGCTGCGCTGCCTGCCTCGCTCTGCGCACTCTCGGTCAGCTTGCGAAGTTGCTCCTGTGCTTCCTTCGAGCCGCCTTCGGCGAGCTTGCGGAGTTCCTCGGCAGACTTGCCGGTCGCCTCGCGCACTTTCTCTTCGAGGAGCTTCCGCGCCGCCTCGGACGCCGCGCCAGCCTCGGATCTCGACTCCTCCATCAGCTTGCGGAGCGTTTCGGCCGCCTCGGCCGACCCGCCGGACGCGTCGCGCCGGAGTTGCTCAGCCGACTTGCCGGTCTGCGCCTGCGACTTCTCGTCGAGCAGCTTCTCGATGCGGTCGGACGCCTCGCGCGCGGCCTTCTCGTCGGTGGAGCGGGCGAGCGAGACCTCGGCCTGCTTCATCAGCTTCTCGATCTCGATGACCTTCTGCTTGATCTCCTCGGGGCTCGGCGCGCCGCCGTGCTCCTGAGCGAACGCGGCACGCGTGGCGCCCATCGGCGCGAGTGCCGCGAGGAGCGTGAGCGTCGCCGAGAACGCCGCGGCGCGTGCGGCGACGGCGATGGGCGTGCGGCGGGTGGTCGTCTGCGTAGTCATCCGGAGAGAGTGTCGCATCCCTTGCGGGTGGGAGAGGTGGCTCACTTGGTCTCCTCCTTCTTCGGCGCGTCGGGAGGCGGGAGTTTCGGCCCCTCCGGTGCGGGCGTCTCGAACGCCTGGTCGTCGAGCCCGAGCGCCTTCGAGAGGTCGCGCCACATCTGGCGGATGGTGCCCTGCTCGTGCGCGAGGCGCTCGATGCGGCCGCGCTGGAGCGGCGTGAGCTTGGCCGGGTCGTCGGGGAGGCCGGCCTTCTGCAACGTGTCGAGCTCGCGCGAGATGGCCTCCTGGCGGCGCTTCAGCGCCCGGATCTCCGCCACTTTCGCGACGATCGGCGGCTTGCCCTGGCCGCCCTGCTGCTGCTGCTGACCGTCGTCGCCACCCTTCTGGTCCTGCTTCTGGTTCCGCATGGCTTCGCGCTGCTCACGGAACACCTCGCGGAGTTCGTGGATGCGCTCGGCGATGTCGAGCTGGACCGACTGGCAGAGCTCGTCGGGCTCGTAGTGCCGGATCTTCTCGGCGGCGGTGCCCATGTCGTCCTTGGCGTTCTGGAGCGTCGGACCGAAGACCGACGACTGCTCGGCCTTGATCGCATCGACGACCGGGTCGAGCGAGCCCTGCAGGCCCTGCTGCTCGTCGGCGAGTCCCTTCATCTCGATCCGCTGGAACCGAGTGAAGCCGCCCTCGGCGCTGCGAGCGGCCCACGTCTTCACGGTCTTGTCGAGAAGCTGACGCTGGGCCTCCTCGGCGCGCTGCAACTCCTTCTCGATCTTGAACAGTGCCTCTTCGGCCTCGAGCGACTCGTACTGGCGCTGTTCCTCGGCGAGACGGTCGTCGGCGAGCTTCAGGTACTTCTCGGCCTCCTTCGCCTCGTCCGTGCCCTGCTCGGCGTCGCCCTGCTCGAACTCGCTCGACGCCTGCTGCATCTTGTCCTTCGCCTGATCGATCTGCGGTGCGGCGCTCTTCGTGGAGTCCTTCTGTTTGGCGGCCTCGGCGAGCGCGTCGGCGTCTTGCTTCAGCTTGTCCTGCTCGTCGCGGATCTTCCGGAGCTGCTCGCGCGCCTCTTCGTCGAGCTTCGGGTCGCGGAGCGATTCCCGCGCGTCGGCGAGCTGCTTCTGTGCCTGCGCGCGGCTCTCCGACGACGCCTGCGGCTGGCCTGCCTGCGCCTGCTCGCCGGCCTTGCCCATGCTGCCTGCGGCCTGTGCCGCTTCGTCGGCCGCCTTGCGGGCGCGCGCGGCGCCGGCTGCGTCGCCCTGCGCCTCGAGCTGCGCGGCCTGCTTGCGGAGCTTGTCTTCCAACTCCTTGGCGGCCTGGCGGATCTTCTCCTGTTTCTCGGCGAGTTCCTTCGCGGCGGCGACCTCCTGCTCTCGGAGATCACCGGCCTTCGCCTGCTCCGCCTTTGCGGCATCGCGAAGCGCCTGCTCGGCCTTGCGGCCGGATTTCGCGGTCGCTGCGCCCATGCCGCCCTGCGCCGCTTTCGCTGCGGCGTCCATCTCGCCCGCCGCCTCGGCTGCGCCCTTCTTGGCTTCGCTCGACGTCGCCGCGGCAGCCGCCGCGCGCGTCTCCGCGGCGAGCTTCTTCTGAGGCTCGACCACGTCTTTCATCACGCTCGCTTCGCCCGAAGCCTGCGCCAGACGCTCCGCCGTCTCGCGCATCGCGGACTCGGCAGCGGCTGCTTTCTCCGCGGCGCCGGCGGCGTCGCCACGCTCGGCCGAGGCGCGCTGCTCCTCGGGCGACTTCGCACCCGCAGCGGCAGTCAGCTTCTCGGATGCGGCCTTGGCCGCTTCGGCGGCCTTGGCCGCAGCCTCGACGGCGCGGGCCATCGCGTCCTTGCGGTCGCCCTGGAGTCCCTGGGCTGACTGACCCGCGGCTTCGGTCTTCGTGGCGAGATCGGCCGCCTTCGCCGCGAGTTCGCTCTGCTGGCGAGACGTGTCGGCGGCGGTCGCCTCGCGGCCGGCGTCGCGACCGGCCATCGCTGCGGCGAGGGCCGACTGGAGCGCGTCGCGCGCTTCGTCGGCCGCGCGGCGGGCGGTCTGCGCGTCGCCCTGGCTGAGCGCGCGCTCGGCACGGGCGGCCGCAGCCTCGGCCTTCGCGGTGGCGTCGGCAGCTTCGGCGGTCTTCGCCTTCGCCGTCGGGTCGGCTGCCGTCCGGGCGGCGTCCTGCAGCGCGCTCGCGAGCGAGCCGGTCTCGGCGCGCACGTCGCGCTGTTTCGCCGCGAGATCGGTCGCCGCCTTCCCGGCGGGCGTCGCGGCAGCGCGTTCCGCGGCGTCGCGCGCAGCGGCTGCGGCGTCGAGGCGGGCTTCGTTCGCGCGCGCTTCGAGGTCGGATGCGTCGGCGGCGCCCTTCTCTCGCGCGGCGGCGGCCGCAGCGGTCTTCTCCGCGGCGTCCTTCGCCTTTCCGGCCGCCGCGCCCATGCGAGCCGCCGCATCGAGCAGCGGCGCGGCCTCCGCGCTGCGACCGGCGGCGCGCGCGGCCGCAGCCTGGTCTGCGAGGTCCTGGGCCGCCTTCGCGAGCGCGTCGGCTTGCTTCGCGGTGTCCTCGCGAGTCGCGCCGGGGCGACTGAGTCCCTTCGAGGCCCGGTCGGCCTTCTCCGCGGCGTTGTTCGACGCGTCGAGCGACGACGCGTCGATGTCTTGCGAGCCCCGGGAGATCGCCTCCTGTCGGCGGCTCAGGTCCTCGAGTCGGCGCACCGCCTCGCCAAGATCGCGGAGCGACGACGCGCGGTCGGCGGCGGACTTCTGCGCGTCGGCCAGGGCGCGGGCGGCGTCGGCAAGCTCGGCGAGCGACTTGTCCACGCCGGACGCCTGCGAGTCCGCAGCGTCGGCGAGCGCCTTCTGGCGGTCTGCGAGTTGCTCGAAGTGCTTCGCCGACTCCTCGGCGGACCGACGCGCGTCCCCGGCCTCGCGGCCGATCTGCGCCTCGAGCGCGTCCTGCTTCTGCTTCAACTCGTCGAGCGCCGCGGCGGCTTCGGCGAGCTTCGGGTCCACGCGGTCGCCGTCGCGCACCTTCTCCGCGTCTTCCCGGAGCTTCTTCTCCTGGTCGCGGAGCTTCGAGATCTCGGCACGGACGTCGCCGATCTCCTTGCGGCGCTTCTCGAGGTCCTGCAGGTGGGCGCGCTTCTCCAGGATGGCGATCAGTTGCTCGAGGTCGTCGCGTGCCTGCGCGGCCTTCTCGATGCCGTCCATCAGCTTCCTGTCGGCGAAGAGGCGGCGCGCGTCGGCCATCGTGGCACCGATTCGGCGGTCCTCGGCGTGCTTCACGGCGGCTTCGAGGATCGTGGCCTTCTCTTCGAACCCTCCCTCGCGGAGCTTCGCGGCGAACTCGCGCATGCGGCGCACGAGGTCCTGGAACTGCTTCTCCAGCGCCTCCTGGTCCTGCGCGCGGCCCGACGCCGAATCCGCGTCGCTCCGGTCCTGCGCGAGGAGAGTCGCGGGGCCGGTGACGATCGGGAGCGCGGCCGCCACGCAGAGCAGGAACGAGGCGAGTCGGGAACGCTGCATCACTTCTTCTCCGAGGGAGCGGACTTCTTCGTGAGCTGGTTCAGACCGTCGTGGATCGACGTGGCGAGTTGGATGATCGCGGCGAGGTCCTCGAACTTCTGGAGTCGCTCGTCGATGGCGTCGAGCGTGGAGAGTACGACCGCGGCGCCCGCCCCGCCGGCTGCGAGGTCCGCCGGTGCGTGCGCTCCGTCGGCAGCCCAGCGCTCGATCGCGTCGTAGGCCGCGGGCCCCTCGACGTCGCGGACGCGACTCGTCATCTCCATGACGTCGAGCAGGATGCCGAGGATCTCGGGGTCGTAGAGCCGCCCGGCCGCCTTCTCCGCGAGGATCTTCGCGTACAGCGCCGCCGGGAACACCTCACCTGCGTCGTCGGGCGGAAGCGCGAGGAACTCGTGGTAGATCGGCATGAGGCGATCCACGGTCGGCCCCGAGCCGAGGCGATCCAGGACGTTGCTGTCGAAGACGCGCTCGATCCCCACGAGGAACCGGCCCGCGTCGTTCGTCACACGGCCCTGGTCCACCTGCAGGTCGCGCCCCCGGCGGAGTGCGGCGGTGTCGGCGGCCGCGCCGGCGGCCTGCGAGAGTTCGCCGAGGCTCGCGACGAGCTTGCGCTGCGAGCGGCGCGCCTGCAGCAAGTCGTCGCGGAGCCGGCTCATCTCGCCGGAGATCCGCTGTTGCATCTCCTCCGGGGAGACGACCTCGACCGAGATCTCGGCGCCCTCGCCTTCGAGGCCGCCCGCGTCCTTCGCCCGCACACGCAGGTTGAGGACGTCGCCGGCCTTCACCTGGATGCCGGAGTCCCCCTGGAACCGGGTGAGGTCGAGGGGGCGATAGACGTGGACCGACTTCGTAGCGGCTGCGGCGGGACCCGTGGCGGCGGGAGCGGCCGGGGCGGTCGGTGCCGCAGGCACGGGCGCCACCGGCGGGGCGACCGCCGACCAGAGCGGCGCGGTCCACGCGGCCGATGTGGACTGGCGCGCCTCGAGCGTCAGGCTGGAGAGCCCGAAGTCGTCCTCGGCGAGCACCTTGACGGGCACGACCGCCTGCGGCGTCGCAACGATGCGTCCGTGGGGGAAGAGCACGCGCACGGTGGGCGCGCGGTCGGTCGTGGCGCCGACGCGGAAGACGTCGTCTTCGTTCCGGTTCACGTGGCCCGCGACCGCCTTCAGCTCCAAGTGGAACTCGACGGACTCCTTCAGCTCGAAGCGCGCCGAGAACTCGCGGTTCGCCGCGGAGAGCGCGAGATCCTGCACGGCGCCCGTGCCGTGAGGGATCAGACGTGCGCCGGCGAGGGGCATGTTCGCCTTGAAGGAGAACGTCACCACCGACCCGGTGAGCGCGTCGAAGATCGGCTCGAGCACGGTCGTCGCCGGGAGCCCCGAGTACGGGGGCGCCTCGATGCGTGCGGTGAAGGACGCGACGCGCGGCGGGACGAGCGCGCGGACCGTGTACTCCGGGCGCCGGTCCTGGTCGTCTCCGCCGGTCACCCAGAAGCGGAACGACGACGCGACCGCGCGGAAGTCGAACGCGTAGCGGCCCGGCTGATCGGCGACGGGGAACATCTTCCGCACGTCCTGGAAGCCGATGCGGGGCTCAACGCCTTCTTCCTCCTCCGTCAGTTCCTCGAGGTGCAGGTCAAGGTCCGACGGCAGCGAGCCTTCCGCCAGCGCTACGACGCGGAGGTCGTCGCCGCGTGTGACGACCAGCGGGCCCTCGGCCGGGAAGTCGAGCACGTGGATCGTCGTGCGACGGGGCCAGGAGATGTCCTCCATGAACAGCCCGCGACGGAGCCAGATCGCGAACTCCTCGGGGAATGCGAAGCTCGCTGTGACGAGCGCCGCCACGCCGCAGCCCGCCAGCACCATCGCGCGGTGAGACGGCCGACTGTCCACGAGGAGCGTCGCGTCGATCCGCTTGGCGATCGACGACGCCTCGGTCACCGCGGCCGCCATCATCGACTTCGACTCGGGCTCCGCGGGGTCGGCGAGCCGCTTCTCGAAGTCGAGTGCCGACACGAGGCGGTCCTCGAACTCCGGCACGTCGTGCTCGATCGCTTCGGCGAGTTGTTCGTCGGTCGAGTGGGTGCGGAGCGGCCCGAAGGCCCACTTCGCGAACACGAGCAGCGCGATCGCGACGACGATCAGATGCACGGCGCGGACTGCGACGGGCAGGTCGAGCAGGACGTCCATTCCGAACGAGACCACCGCGATGCCGGTGGCGACGGCGACGAGCAGCGCCGCGCCGCGCGTGGTGTGGACGCGACGGAGTCTGGCGCGGACGCCGTGGAGCAGGGCGCGCGCCGACGCCATGTCGGGCGCCGGAGTCGATGCGGGTCTCATTTCGCGGTCACCTCGAAGCTGACGGGGCCGCTTTCTGCGGTCCCGTGCCACTCGGACCCGTCGGTGCGGGACCCGTAGGACTGGTATCGCACGCGAGCCTCCCACGTGCCCGGAACGAGGGAGAGGTCGTCGAGGCGCAGCTTGAGGCGGTACGGACGGGACTCCTCCAGACGGACGGTCGGCGTTTCAGGCAGGTCGTCGGCCAGCATGGAGCGCTGGACCTTCGCCTCGAGCGTTCGGCCGTCCGGTCCTTTCAGACGGATGAGCACCCTCGGGTCGGAATCATCGAATGCGGACACCGTGACCGGACCGGCGGGACCGGTGCGCAGTTCGGCGTCGAGGCGGACGGGCGAGCCGTGCGCGAAGGACGTGGCGGGAGCGGTGAGCGCGATCTGCGGTGCGAGGAAGGCGTCCGCGGCGGGGGAGCCGTCGGCGCGGCGCGTCAGCAGGCGGGTTCCGTCCACCAACGCGTCGGTCCCCGGGCCGATGATCGACTCAACGGCCGGGCCGCGGCCCCCGCTGGTGGTCCCGCCGGCGGGGGCGAGCCGCCCAACCGCAACCTGCCCGTCGGTGACCGACACGACGAGCCGATTGCCGACGACCGATGCGTCGAACTGCGTGCCGACGATCGCCGCGTACGTGGCGCCGTGCCGCAGCGTCAACCGCGCCTCCAGGCGACCCGCGTGGACCGAGACCCGCCCGGAGTCGAGCTCGAAATCGTTGTCGCCGACCCGGCGCAGCAGAGTGCCCGGCTGGAGACGGACGCGGACCTCGCCCGTGCCGGGCTCCGCACCCGGATCGGCCGCGGCGCGTCCGCCCAGGCGCAGACGCACATCGACCGCCTGCGCCCCGGCGCGGACGCCATCCCCTTCGGCCAGGAACAGTTCTCCCGCGGAGCGGTCCACGGTGCGGGTCGGCGCGGTGTCGGCGCGCGTGCGGCAGGGGACGAAGATCGCCCCGACGTCGTCTTGGACGTGGAGCCCGACGGCGGGCGACCCGAGTACGATCCCTGCGAGCAGCGACGCAGCGGCAGCGATGGGGACGAGGAGCGAGAGTCTGCGGATGCGGATCCGGGCGCGGCGAGTTTCGAGGAGCCGGACCGGCGCCGGCGCCGCAGGAAGCTGGGCGTCGGCGGCGCGCTCGGCGCGGACCGACGCGAGCACGCGAGCGCGGACGTCGGCCGGCGGCGCGGACACTACGAGCACGGCTCGTGTCGCAGCGATCAGACGGTCCGCCGCGAGACGTTCCTCTGCGCACGGCGGGCAGGTCGCGAGGTGGGAAGCCACGCGGACCCGGTCGATGGCGTCGAGTTCGCCGAGCACGAGCCCCGGCAGGTCCTCGCGAATGCTCGGGCACGACTTCGCGTCGGCCACGGCGGCGTCGGCGCGTCGCTCGGCGGCCTCGTCGCGCACGGCGGCAAGCAGGCGTGCGCGCAGCGCCGCGGACGGTGCGGCCGGGGCGCTCTGCGCGGAGGCCTTCGCGAGCGCGGCGACGTCGGACGCCAGTCGGGCGGCTTCGGCGCGGCAGACATCGCAGGCGGCGAGGTGGTCCTCGAGTTCGCGAGCGGCGTCGGTGCCCGGGGAGGTGGAGGGTGATCGCTCGGGTGTGGGGCCCCCGATCGCGAGCGACTCCGCACCGGAGCCGGCCCGGACCGAGGAGTCGGTGACCGCGCGCTCGTGGTGAGGTTCCCGACGAGGTAGGGACGAGTTCCGATCGTCACGAAGAAGTGCGGAGGCGTGCGCTCTTGCGAGCAGATCCGGGCCGCGTTCTTCGCAGCGCATGGCTAGATCTCCCCGTTCCAGAGGAAGCGCGGGAGAGCCCGGCCGGCCCGCAGGTCGGATCCGCGCACGCCCGCGCTTCGAAGTGTCACGCTTTGAAGTGTCATGCCACGTACGGCTCCAGATCGGACCGGAGCAGCCGGACCGCCTGGAACATGCGCGACTTCACGGTGCCGACCGGAATCTCGAGGATCGCCGCAACGTCTTGATAGGGCAGACCTTGAGCCGCGCCCAGCACCCAGACCTCGCGCAGCTTGTCCGGCAGTTTCTGCACTGCCGCTTCGATCCGTTCGCCGAGTTCCCGGTCGAGCGCCAGCCGGTCGGGCGAACCGGAGAGCGGCGCCGCGGGCGACGGGACCGAGCCGCTCGTGGCTTCCGGCGAGTCGAGGTCCATCGGCATGGGCCGGCGGAGTTGCTTCTCGCGCTCGTTCAGCCAGGCGTTCCGGGCGATTTGAAAGAGCCAGGTCGAGAACTTCGCCGTGGGCTCGTAGCGCGGCGCCGCCCGCCAGACTCGGACGAACGTCTCCTGCACCATGTCTTCGGCCTGCGCGCGGTCCCGGCACATCCGCTCGACGAACGACAGCACCGGCCCCGCCCAACGATCGTAGAGAGCGGCGAGCGCAAGCTCGTCGCCCTGGGCGCATCGCTGCATGAGCGACACGGCTTCGGCGGTTTCGGAATCCATGGGAGAGAGGCACGACCCGTTGGAACCGGGCGCGGACCCGGCCGGTTCACGGTTCGTGACGGTTTTCGCGCCCCGGCGCCCAAGGCGGAAGCAGGAAGCCGTCCGAGTCGCGACCGACTCCGTCGATTTACTCGGGCGGACCAGGCCCGAACTCCGAGGCCCATCTGCATCACTTCGCCTCGGACAGCGCTCCCGCGCGGCTCCAGTCGCCACCGGGGACGAGCACGTACTCCACCCGCCCGATGAGGTTGTCGTGGGACACCGGGCCGAAGGTGCTGCTGTCCATTGAGGTGTCGCGGCCGTCACCGAGAACGAAGTAGCTCGCCGGCGGCACCGTCGTCTCGGCAGTGTTGGCCGTGCCGCCCGCCGCAGCGTGGAGCCGCACGCGGTACGTCCGCTCGCCGAGGTGTTCGACGACGACGCCGTCGTCGGTGCCGCTCGCGGGCGCGTCAACCGGAAGGAGTTGGCCGTTCAGGAGCACGCGTCCGTTCGTCAGCTTCACGCTGTCGCCGGGGAGTCCGATGACTCGCTTGACGTAGTTCAGTTCTCGGTCCGGTGCACGGAACACGACGATGTCGCCGCGCTCCACGGGGACGCGCCCGAAGCGGAGCTTGTTCGCAAGGACGTGATCGCCGGGTTGCAGCGTCGGCGACATGCTGCCGGTGGGGAGCTTGTAGGCGGCGAACGAGCACGTCCTGACGGCGGTCAAGAGGCCCGCGTTGATGACGACTCCGGCGACGAGGAACACGGCGTAGAGGGCAGGCCGCTGGTACCGATGGATCGTGAACTCCATCCGCCGCTGCCGGGCCAGCATCCAAGCATCGAGAACCGCGATCACAGAGACGAGCGCAGACGCAACGTAGGCGCCGATGAGCGCGTGCAGCACTCCGTCCGACGGCTCCGCGATCGCTGCGACGGCGGTCACCGGCGCGTACAGGAGCGACAGCACGAACAGCACGACGCCGCGCACGAACCGGCCGCAGTAGAACTGGCCGAGTCCGGGACACAGCAACGACGCCGATGCGGCGAGCCAGGGTTTGCGTTCGGTCGTGGGCATGACGGGATCTCCTACTGCGGGAAGAACACGGCGAGCGCAGCCGCGATCCGAGCCGCGCCAAGGACGCCGGCCAGGGCGACGACGACGACGTGCAGCGCGCGGTCGCGGCGGCGCTTCGCCGCAGCCGTCATGTCACGCTTCGCCGCAGCCGTCATGTCATGATCCGTCGCAGCCGGCGTGTCACGATCCGTCGCAGCCGGCGTGTCACGTCTCGCCGCAGCCGTCATGATGCGGTCCGTGAAGCCGGGCGGGACGTCGGCGGTGCGGCGCGCGTCCATCCACTCGGAGAGCCGGTCGTCGGGTCTCATGGTTCGATCTCCTCGCGCGACAGCGCGGCCCGGAGCTTCTCCCGCGCGCGCGCGGCGCGGGACTTCACGGTGCCCAGCGGAACCCCCTCGATGGCCGCAACGTCGGCGTAGGGAATCCCGTGGATTTCGGCGAGCACGAACGCGGTGCGCTGGTCGTCCGGGAGCGCGGCGAGGGCGTCGTCCAGCCGCCGATGGGCTTCCTCGCGCGACATGGCTTCCTCTGGTCGCGATGTGACCGCGCGCTCCGGCACGTCGGAGACCGTCACGGGTCTGCGCTTCCTGCGGACGTTGCGCGCGCGGTTCCTGGCGATTTGCACCAGCCACACGAAGAACGCGCCCCGCGCGGCGTCGTAGTCCGCGAGGTGGAGCCACGCCGACACGAAGGCGTCCTGGGCAACATCCTCACGGTCGGCTTCGCCCGGCAACAGGTCGCGGACGACCGCCAGAAGCGACGCCTGGTGGCGCACGACGAGCACGCGAAACGCCTCGGCATCGCCACGCGCGGAGCGAGCGACGAGCACGGCGTCGTCACCGATGTCGTCATCGTGGGTCCCCGCGCTCGCCGCCTCGGTCATGACCCTACTTACAACCGAGGGGATGCAAAGGGTCCCGGGATTCCCGGAATGGCACGGTCCCGCAGGTAGGGCGAATGAACGAGCGGGGGAGGATCTCCCTCATCCGTTCCAGCAACTTGTCGAAGTAGTCCTTGCCGAAGCGTCTGCCCTGCTTGAGGCGCTCGTCGTCGAGGACGAAGCCCTTCACCACGAACTCCCGCAGCGTCCTCGTGGCCCAGATCCGGAACTGCGTGGCCTGGCGGCTGTTCACTCGGTAACCGACGGAGATGATGGCGTCGAGGCTGTAGAAGTTCCGGCTGTTCACTCGGTAACCGACGGAGATGATGGCGTCGAGGCTGTAGAAGTTCGTCGCGTAGCTCTTGCCGTCGGCGGCAGTCGTCCGGAGATTCCGGACAACTGAATCCTCCAGCAGTTCCTTGGTCTTGAAGATCGTCCGGAGGTGCTCGCTGACGGTGCGAACGTCCACGCCGAACAGCTCGGCCATGCGCTTCTGCGAGAGCCAGAACGTCTCGTCCTGGTAGACGACCTCGACGCGCACCACGCCTTCGCCGGTTGCGTAGAAGACGATGTCGCCCTCGGTCGGCGACAGCTCGCCGCTCATCGTGTCCTCCTTCGCCGCGGAGTCGACGGCACGGCGTCGGCCCGCTCCATCGCGCCGTGGTGCAGGCCGCCGGTCGAACGTCTCAGCTCAAGCCGCTGGCCTTCGCCCGCAGCGACGATCATCTGGAGTTCGGAGAGGTTCACGGTCGCGGTTGCGGGCCATGTTCCACGGCGGCGGCGACGGTGGTGCCGATCCTCGGACCGAGCGCCGGCTTCGATCGGCGCCGGCCTCTCCGCGTGGGTTCGCATTGCCCAGCGGGACGCTTGCCCAGCGGGACGCTCGCGAGAATCAACTTCCTCCTCCCGCCCCGTTCCGCGGGCGCGCAGTGCCCGCGGAACGGCCGCGAGCGGGAGACACGGCGTTCGCAGCAGGCTCCTGCACGCCGCGAGGCAACGGCCCCGGAGCGCGTCAGGACAACACGCCGTCGAAGTCCCACCTTCGTGACGTCAAGAGGTTGCGGCCACGGATGCGCCCAGGCTGATCGCTGGGCGCTCCGCAGCGCAGCGGGGCGCAGGCTCTTGCCCTCATGATAGCGCCCGGCCGGACACGGCCGGCGGCGGCGGTCAGCGCAGCAGTTCGGGCACGGAGAGTCCAAGGCCGTTCGCGTACTTCTCCAGCGTGCCGAAGCGTGGTTCGTGCCGCCCGGACTCGAGTTTCGAGATGAGCGCCTGGTCGAGTCCGCTCTTCGCCGCGAGGTCGGTCTGCGTGACGCCGAGCGCGGTGCGGCGGTCGCGCAGGCACTTGCACAGGTGCGAGCGGGACGCCGTCGCGTCAGCTTGCTGCCTTCGCGCGTGAGCCGTTTCGAACTTCTCTCGCAGAGTCGTCTCATAGATGTCGTACTTCTCGCCGTCCGAGCGCAGCACCTGGACGCAAGTGCCGC
>JAIOPE010000109.1 GCA_021414065.1 Planctomycetota bacterium | reverse complement strand
CCCGCGACGTACTTCGCGCCCGCCCAGACGCGCCCGTTCGGGGAGACGCGCGCCACGACATCGCCCGTCCGCGCGTCGAGGATCTCGCCCTTGCCGCCGACGTAGAAGCGGGAGCCGCGCCCGACCATGCCGCGTTCGGCGAACGCGCGGGCGGCGGAAGCGAGATCGGGGAGCGCGACGCCGCGCGTGGCGGTCACGCGGAGGATGTAGGGCAGCGTCGGGTTGGTGGTCTTCATCTGGGTCTCCTTGTGCATGAGGGGACCTTCGCTCCGGAGCGCCAACGTCAGCAAGCCTGGAACGCATAGAAAACCTGCGTTTCACGGGCAGACACGAGTGGCTATCCAGAGCCAGTCAGAGCGAATGTCCCGCTCAGCCAACGCAATGGCGCCGCGGCACGAACCAGGAGGCTGAGATGGCGAAGAAGCAGACGAAGACGAAGAGCGCGGGGAAGACCCGCAAGGCGACGAAGACGGCGGTGGTCCCGACGGCCGCTCCGAATGCGCCGCGCGAGCGGGCGCGCGACCCGCGGCTCCCGGCGGCGGGGACGGTGCTGACGCGGACCTTCAAGGGCGCCGAGATCAAGGTGACGGTCCTCGACGACGGGTTCCGCTACGAGGGGAAGGAGTTCCGCTCGCTGACGGCCGTGGCGCTCGCGATCACGGGGTACCCGGCGTGCTCCGGGCCGGCGTTCTTTCGGCTGACGGGGACGGAGCGGGCGACGGCGGCGAGCCCGAAGTGGAAGCGGCCCGCGCAGGCGGTCGCCGCGCCGACAGATGTGGCTCCGGCGGCGGAGTCCGCGTCTGCCTGACTCTCGACCGGACCTCGGGTCCCCGACCGGCGGCGCGCGAACGTCGCCGGTTCGCGTTGCTGTGGACGCTGGCCGCGACCGGGTGAGGAGTAGGCACGAACTCTCGGTCAGTCATCCATGCCGTGAATCTCGCCGCCGAAGACCACGTGCGGAGCGGCCGCCGAGCACTGGAACACTTCGCGGAACGCACCGGAGACCAAGCGGGTGCCGTACATGTGCAGTGGCTCGTCGCAGAACGGACACTTCGCACCCTCGCGAATGTCAGCCCCGTCGAGTCCCGTCCGCGAAGCGTCCCGCACCTTCGCGAGTGATCGTTCCATCGAGTCGATCTCGCGCTGGATCGCACTGATTCGCCCTCCGAGCGCCACGACGTTGCCCATCATGGCGGGGCGAACCCATGTCAGGTACCCACGGTCCATGAGAGTCTGATGGCACTCGTTCTGTTGGCCCGCCAGTTCGTCCCGTTGCGCAGTCAGGGCGCGCAGTTCGGCCTCGAGTGCGACGGCGGCTTGGTCGGGCGAGAGCTTCGTCCCCGTGCGCATTGCGGGAACACCACCGCCGGGGCGCGGTGCGCGGCGGAACCGCTCGATCTGACCTGTCACCACACGGAGACGATCCTCGATCTCCGTGACGTTCGAGAACGCCACGTCGATCCATGTGCCGTGAGGGTGTCCCTGAATCTCGCTGATGAACTCGAACGTCCGAGCGTCATCGCAGTGCGCCGGCAGGCCGGACTTGTCGTTCTTCAACCAGGTCAGGCGCTCGTCGAAGACGCCTCGGCGCACGCACGCGAACACCGGGACGCCCGCTTGGACTGCCGCGCGGTACTCGGCCCAGGTCACGCTTATGCTCGGGTCCTTCGCGTAGGGAGCACCGAAGCGGCGATCGATGACAACGAGCATTAGGTCGGCGGCTGCTGCCTCGCGCACGCAGACCTCGTGACGATGAACTCGCGGGTCCACAGGAAAGGTGAGTCGGTCACTCAGCAGGGCTTCGTATCCAAGGCTCTGAATCGCACGTTCGAGCACCGCACGCAGGTCTTCGAGGTCGTAGCAGGTGGAAGAGAGGAACACGCGCATCTGCCCAGTGTCATCGGACTCGCCCTGACGCCAAAGGCGGTTTTGGAGCGCTCGAAGCCGAGCGCCTTGCACGACCCTCCGTAGCCGCCCACGCTCAGGACCCGAGCGCAACCACGGAGGCGGCTCCCGGCGGTCCTGACGGCCCGACGGATCCGCTGGGCGGGCATCGCCCCACCCGCGCCGGTCGGCCCGCATGGTCCGTGGGTTCGGCGTGCCGCGGGCCAGGGACAAGCGCTTGAGCGCGCGTGAAGACGAGCGCGATGCGTCGGAACCGCATCCCCGCCGACGGCGGCAGCGTCGAGCGGAGCGCGCCTGGCCGAGTCGGCGACGAGTCCCGCCCGACGCTGTCCCCGGCTCCCGGCAAGATGTCCACACCGAGGCTGGGCCTGACCCGTCCGTAAGACCGACCTGCCGACCACTCCACACTCCTTTCCCTACCGGCGGCGTTCTCCTCGGCTTCCACAACGCAGAGTGCCCCATGCCCCGCATCCCAGAGAACTCGACGCCCCGCGTCGACGACCTGGCTAGACGCCTCGCGCGACTCGTTGCCGCCGCGACGGCGGAGGTGCGCTCGCTGATCGCGGGCATCGAGGGAGGCGGCGTGTCCCAGCGCCGTCGCGATCCGTGCCGCGAAGGCCGTCGCCGCCCACCAACCGTGCAACCTCGCGTCGCTGATCATGTTCCGCATCGCGCCGTCCGCAGCCGGACCGGAGCGTCTCGCAACCGACGCTTGCTGATTGCGCTAGTGCGCGCCGAGGGGCCGGTGGCGCGAACGCGGGCCGCCTCTATCCCGGGCGGCGCTGCGGCGAGCGCGTGAAGAACGGATGTTCCGCTTGCCTCCGTCGGATGTGCGTAGGAGACTCAGCATGAATGGCGCCGAGGCGGCGTCGGCTCGGTCGGTGGCCGGATAACGGAGGATGCGTCATGCGTCATGTTGGGTGGATTTCTGCGTGGCTCGTCGCGGCGTCGCTGCTGGTTGGCTGTGCTTCCGACGAAGCGAAGAGGGCGCCGCAGCCAGTTGCCGCGACCTCCGACTTCGGAACGCTGATCGGCGGGAACCTCGAGGACCTGGCCGATGCGGTCGCGTCGCCGCTCTACCCCGACTCCGTCCACTGGTCGCGGAACTCCGCCGAGCACCGGGCCGCCTACCTGCAGGCTTACCGACTCGCCGGCGAGGTACTCGCGCGCCGCGTGGCGGGTCTGCCCGCCGGGACGAAGTGGGCCGTCGCGCTCGACGCCGACGAGACCATCATCGACAACTCGCTCTACCAGAAGGCGCGCGGCTTCCTCGGCTACTCGAAGGAGACCTGGAACGAATGGGTCCGACTCAGCGCGGCCGCCACGCGCGATGTCGATCTGCCGGCGGCGCTCCCGGGAGCGGTTCAGTTCCTCCAGCGAGTCCGCGCCGCTGGTGGTGCCATCGCGATCGTCACGGACCGGGAGGCGGTCGTGGAGGCGGAGACGCGGACCAACCTGACGAAGCTCGACGTTCCGTTCGATGTCTTGCTCTGCAAGCCCCCAGCGGGTGACCAGTCGAAGGGCGCCCGCTGGAAGAAGATCGAGGACGGCAGCGCGACTCCCGACGGCCAGTCGCTGAAGATCGTCATGTGGGTCGGCGACAACATCCGCGACTTCCCGAACGGCGATCAGACGGGGATGCCCGGCGCCTTCTTCGAGGAATTCGGAGACCAGTACTTCGTCCTTCCGAATCCGATGTACGGGTCGTGGCCGGGGAACCCGCGGAAGTAGACCGTTCGCATCTGCGGGCCGCGTGCCCCACGTCATCGCCGCACGTTGCCGGGGCGGCGATCAACGATGCCACGCCGTCCTCTCCTGCCGCGGCAACTTGCTCTACTCTGCCCGGTCGTTCGGTCGCTGGTGCGGATACCCGAGAAGGTGAGCGTCGCCCGGAACGCGACCTCGCATCTCGCCGACGCATAACGTCCAGCCCACAGCACTTCGGGAAAGGCGATGGACCGGCGCGCTGACTCTCGGCTATGCTCGCAGGCGCAGCTTGGGATGCTGCGGAGGAGACTTGGATGCCCCACGCCGTGTACGTCACTTCGGCCGAGGGCAATCTCCTCTTCGAAAGCGACAGACACGGGATCACGGCACGCTGAACGTCAGTGAATCGGAGGCTTCCATGAGGATCGTTCCAGTCGCGCGTGGGTGGCGGGTGCTGCGAAGCGTGCGACCGCTGCTCGCATCTCGGCGATGCGCCCTCGCGATGCTCTCATTCTTGGCGGCCGGCTGCGCCGGCGTGGCGACGCGGCCAATCGACACGCGCGACCCCGCGGCAGACGAGGCTGCGCGCGGCATCCGGTACTACGAAGTCTCACCGTATCTGATCGTCGTCCCGGACGGGAAAGGCGGCCATAAGTCCGAGGTGAAGTTCCTCCCCGATCAGACGCGTCTAATGTCGGCCGAGCCGACGAGCATCTTCGCGAAGCTCGACATGACGCTTACCTTCCAAAATGGCGTCCTGACGACCTCCGCGACCGACGCGGACTCCACCGCCATCCCGAAGGTCATCCTGGACGCCGTCGCGACCGCGGCTCCCCTGATCGCGGCCGCTCTCAACATCGCCGGTGCCAATGCGGAACCGAGCGACGAGTACACAGTCCCTGCGCCGCACATCTACAAGATCGTGATCACCGGCTCGGACGCTACGTTCTACGGCGGCCCGGGAGACACCGACTTCAAGGTGACGCTGCAGCCGAAGGACAAGTGAAGTGACCAGCGCAAGGAGACAGCAATGACCATCCGCGGTTCCAGCTCTCGCAGCGCGGCCCGGCACGGCCGGATGCTGCTCATCGTGTTCGCCTGCGGCGCGGCCACGGCCGCATGCACGCGCATGCGAGTCTACAAGGACAGCCCCGCCGCCCCGACGACCGGCTTCCGCTACTCGCTGCCGAAGCCGGTGATCGTCGTCATCCCTGCGAACTCGCCTGACGGCGGCTTCACGGCGGAGGTGCGCTATCTGCCGGACGACGAGCGCACGTACACGATCGACACGGACTCCGTCTTCGCACACCACAACGTCGCCATCGAGACTACCGACCGTCTCCTCACGAAGGTCAAGTGGATTGGGGAAGCCACAGCCGTCCCCGCCGCCGAGTTCGGGGCCGCGAACGCGGTTCTGAAGGCTCAGGCGGACCTGCGCAAGACCGAGAAGACGAAAGACGCCGCGGACAAGGAGGCTGCGTCGGACAAGGTCAAGACGAAGCGCGCGGAGTTCACTGCCGCCGTGGCGACAAAGGAGACGGCGAAGACGGCCGCGGCGGCTACGGTCACAGACCTCACGGCGCGGATCGAGGCTCTGAAGAAGGCCAACCCTCAGGACGCCGGCGCCATCTCGGACGCAGAGAAGTCCCTCACCGGGGCGGTCGCGGCAAACGCGAAGGCCGTCGCCGAGTACAACGCCGCCGTTGCGGCGCTGGCCGGTTTCAACAGCACCCACAAGGCCACTGAGAATGCCGCGGTCGCCGTCGAAGCCGCAGGGACTGCCTCCGGCGCCAACTACAACCTGGCAAGCGGGACCGGGTCGCCGGCAGCGCCCGTGGCGGGCGACCGCACGGTGCTCAGCGTGGCACGCGGGCCGATCCTCTATGCCTTGAATGAAACAGTGGACAGCAGGAACGGTCGTCCAGTCGTCAGCCTGGACGCCATCACGTACGGCCTTGCCACGCCGTTCCCTGGAGCAGCCCAGCCGTCGTTCCCGACCGCCGCCGTACAGAAGGACCCGGAGCGGCTCAAAGCGAAGGTCGCCACGCCGGAGCCCTTGGTGCTACGCCTCGAGCAGGGCGCGCTCAAAGGCATCGTCGAGCTCAACGTGGTCCCGCTGTCACTGACGAGCCAGAAGCTCGTCCACATCGACGACGCGACGAGCAGTGTAATTGACCTGACTCCGTCGCTCACGCTGACGCCGGTCGCGGGCACGAAGCAGGTCGACGTCAGGCTCGTCCCGGCGTCGATGATCCCGGGCGTCCACATCCTGACCTTCAAGATCACCTTCGCAGACCGGCTCGGCGGCCCACCGTCGGACGCCCAGGAGGTGAAGTGCAATCTCTCTGTGGTCCTCCTCCTGTGAGGAAGGTGCTGTGCCTCGTCGGAATGTTGCGGCAGCAGATGGAGCTCCCGCGGAACCCGCTCACGCTGGATGGCAAGACCATTGCCGAGCACTTCGCCGAGGGATCCAGACGGGCGGACGGAGCGCCGGGGATCGACCTCACGGTCGATACAGACCATCTGGGCGACGCGAACCTCCCCGCCGGGGCCGGAACCAGCATCCCGAACCTCCAGTCCGCACTCGGCTCTCTCGTCATCGGCCAATCGGAGACGCGGAAGGTGCCCCGGATCGGCCTGTTGTTCGCGGACTCCTTCGCGCCAAAGGACGGAGTGCTCGGGATCATGTTCGACGAGGGATTCACGCCGGGGACGCCGGGCGAGCCGAGCGAAGAGGACTCGATCCCGCGCGAAGGATGCGCGGTCTTCCTTGATGCCGTCGCGGAACTGCGGAAGGCCGCCGGACAGCCGACAATCGCGGACGAAGCTTTGTTCACCGCCATCCACGAACTCGGCCATGTCTTCAACCTGTGGCACGTCCGCGACCCCCTCTCGTTCATGGCCCAAAGTTCGACTGCCGGCGTCTACGGCAGCGCGGCCCATCGTTTCCTCGGCACGCCTTCGACGAACCCGGTCCCGGTGGGTTCCTATCTGACTCAGCGCGAGTTCCTCAGCCGGTGCGACGATCTCCTGTACGTCCGGCCGACGGAGTCGCCCTTCGGCATACGCGGCACGTACGGGCCGCCTCACGACGACCCGCCTCAGAACATCACGTCTGGCGCTCCGCCGGTCAGGGTCGAGCTCACAATGGCCCGGCGCGAGTTCTGGAACTTCGAACCCGTTGAACTCGACGTCCGGGTCGAACTCCGACAGGGCCGCGACGAGCCGTTCCGGATGCCCGACGTCATCGATCCGGGCTACGAGGCGTTCACGCTGTTCATCGACGATCCGGACGGCACACGTCGGCGCTACCGGCCGGAGAAGCGATTCTGTGCGCCTCCGGGCGAGCTGGTCATCGCCGCAGGACAGCCGTTCGACCGGGATCTGAGCATCTTCGGGCAGGCCGGGTCCTACACGTTCGCGGCGCCAGGATCGCACTGGCTCAGCGTCCGTCTGCGGGTGCCTGGCTACGCGGATCTCTGGTCCGATCCGATCGAGGTCCACGTCCGCGGTGCCTCGCCGGGAAGCCGGCAGTTCACAGAACTGCGGGACCTCCTCACCGTCCGCCGGTTCGCACGCTTTGCGTTCTACCGAAGTCACCCACTACGGCCTGACGACGAGCGGCGGGTCGCGGAGGCGTGCCGGAGACGTCGCGCCCCCGGGGCGTCGGCGGCGCTGCTCTACGCTCTCGGCCGCTCCCTCACCTCGCGCACAGGCAGACGCCGCGGGCCTGCGTCACGCCAGCGCGGCCTTGAGTATCTCAGGCGCGCGCAAGACTCCGCCGGTCTTGGCCGGCGCGCCCGTCAGATCACCCGTGCGGTGCTTGAGGGCGGGTGAGCCCGCTCACTGGGCTGCGCCAAGCGACACAACTGTCGGCGGATCCGCGTGATCCACTGTTCGGCG
Source organism: Planctomycetota bacterium (assembly GCA_021414065.1). Classification (GTDB taxonomy): domain Bacteria; phylum Planctomycetota; class JAJSAM01; order JAJSAM01; family JAJVHW01; genus JAIOPE01. Next base: position 31,986 of record JAIOPE010000109.1, on the reverse strand, counting down.
CGGGGCGACCATGCCCCGCACAGAGATGAGGAGACCCCATCTTGGAACTGATGAGTGTCACCCGCGGCGAGTGGACAGAGCTCGGCGCGTTCCGCAACGCCGCCGAGTGCTAGAGTCATCGCATGCAACTTGCTAAGAGAGCGCAGCGAAGCGCGTACTGCATTTGGGATGGAGTACTCCCGGATGGCGTGAAGTCTAGGAGACAGCTTGTGCGTCAGACACATGCAGCCAACCAGGGGCGCTTCAGGCGGATCACCCTGGGCCTTCAGGTCATTCCCCCGAACGACAACGGAGTGGTCGGCAAGTGCGAACGTTCCTACTGCGTGTCAGTGCCCGATGGATCGGGAAACTACTGTGAAACCGTGTGGAGTAGCGTGTGGGTTTCGTGCCTCAGTAAGTGTATTCCGTATTGACCTTTCCGGTTCCTCGCTGCTCGGCGTGGGCGTGTCGCTGGCGGCACTCTGCTCCAGGCTCGCGTGAGTGGGCGCGGGCGGGCGGGCGGCAGTGAGAAGCGAGCGGCCCGAACCCGGGGACCGACCACGTCACGCACTCCCAACCGCCGTTCGGTCCTATGTCGTTGCGGTGCAGCGGTGGCCGCCGCTCATCGAAGTCTCCACGGCCGCTACCGACACCAGACAGCGAGGAACCCAAGATTCACTTGCATCGCACGCCTTGACCCGGTCACATACCGACCCATGAGCCGAACCATGATCGTGCGATCTGGCCCGGCTGTACTTCTTGCTCGGCTGGTTCCGCTCAAACCGATGACGGGTTAGGGTTGCGCCCGCAAGGGAGGGATAGCGTGAGGTTGAACATCGTTTTCGCGCTCGTCGGACTGTCGATTCCGGCCACGCTTTCAGGTTGCGCCTGCGTGACGAACGAGAGCGTCGATCGTCGCGGCGCTACCCTAGACCCTCGTTCGATCAGCATTCCGCGCGACCCAACCGACTGGAGTGGTCGGCGCGAAGCATTCGAATCTCTCGCAGGAGATCCCACCAAGCAGGATCTTCTCTCGAAGTTCCTCCACCGGCAATCGTTTGAAGCACAACTGGCGCAACAGCCGGAGGCGACGACAGTCGACGTGCCATTGCCCACCATCACAGTCGTCGATGCAGTCGCCGCCCAATCGGAATTCGAGCAGCGACTTCCGAAACCAGAGTGGAATTCCGCCAAGGTCAAGGACGATCTGACCCCGCTCGACCTCGATGATCTAGACGGACTGCGTGACCGACTACATGTTGACATTCATGTCCGACTGACTGATCCGACGACCGGAAGGATAGTCGACAATCCCCTCGGCGACGATCCAATCAATCCAGAGTTACGCGCCTGGCTATTGAAGAAGTACGGTCCCGTTGTATACGTTCCGGATGACGAAGGGGGAGGGCGCCCGTCAAGCTGGTTTCAGCGTGAGGACAAAGCCCGAGCCGAGGCCGCTAGCAGAGAGGCGGAGATCCGAGAAGCGAAGAGCAGGGAGGAAGCGGAGCGCGCGGCAGAGCAGAAGAGGCGCGCGGATAGACAGTTGGCCGACGCGAAGACGGCAGAGGAGAAGTCGGCAGCAACAGCCGCGGCGACAGCCGCGCAGGCGAAGATCGACCGGCTGACGGCGGAAAAGAAGGTGGCAGAGCTCGAAGCGAAGGCGGCGGGCGCCATGAAGAAGGACGAGAATCTGAGCAAGTGCTCCAACTATGTCGCAGATGTGTCACAGCAGAACAGCACGCCCATACCAACAGGCTACGCAAATGACCAAATCAAGTGGATGGATCGCAACTGGAAATCCGTCAGTCCCGAAGAAGCGCAGAAGACCGCGAACAAAGGGGACCTCGCAATCGGCGGGCGTGAGAGTGGCAAGCCGGGTGCGGGCGGTCACGTGTTTCAGGTGTACCCCGGCGAGGGGCATACGGGAAGGGACGGCAAGTTCTATCCGAACGTCGTAGGCGGCGGTGCTGCCGCAGCCAGAAGTACTGGCGGAATGACGGCAGACCAGATATTCAAGCCAGCGGAGCGCGCGGGAATCAAGTACTGGGTGCCCAAGAAACCATGAGGCAAGGCACCGGTGGTTTAACTCGCCGCCGCATCGCTGCCGTGGCATAACGCGCGCGAAGGCCATCCTCGTGGGCTTACGTGCATGCTCACCGAAACGGGGAGCACGGAGTGGAGGATGCGCCTGATCACAGGCACGGGCGAGTACCCGAGCGCCGCACCCCATCCTCCCGCGCGTGTCTCCATTCACAAACTTGCGCGGGAGATTCCAGCGGCCGAACGCCGCGGTTTATCATGGTTTGCAGCAAGCTCATCACCCAGGACGATTCTGTCGGCGTGATGCGCTTCTCCGCCGTAACCGGCGGCGCCATCGTCAACGGGAACGCGACGACCGCGATGCGAAGCGACGCCGCCCCCGCCCGCGGTCCCCTCTCGCGCGACCTCGACTTCGGCGCGTTCAATGGCGTGAACGCGGCCGACCCGACCGCCGCCGCGCGTCTCGCGACGAGCGGCTACGACGAGCCCGTTGCACAGCGCGTTGCGCCGAAGATCCCGGTGTCCGCCGCGACCGGGCGACCTGTCGGCACGCAGATCTCCGCCCGCGCAGTCGCCCATCTCGGCCGCTACCATCGCCGCGTCGGCGCCGCTGCGCGTCGCACAAGGGAGGGCCCGTGAAGACCATCGCCGAGTTCATCGAGGCGTACCGTCGGGTCGAGTACTGGTGGCACGCGCTCGATGAGCCGATCCTGGAGCTCTGCTCGCGGCACCCGGAGCACACCGACCCGCGCATCGTCTTCGGCAAGATCGCGCTCGTGAATCGCGCCTATCGCGCGAACGTCCAGATGGGGACGCGGAACGCCGAGTGGAAGCTGGCCGAGGCGTTCGTCGTCGCAGGCGTGGACGCGGCGCTCGATCCCCTGCGCGCGCACGACCGCCTGACCGCTGAGGCCCGCCCCGACCTCTTCACCGCGCACGCGCGCCTTGTCGCCGTTGCGCGCGACGCGACCGGCCGCGTAACCGAGTCGTTCTGCTCGAAGTACCTGAGCTTCCACTTCCCGCAGACGGCTCCCCTCTTCGACGGGATCGCTGAGCAGACCGCGAAGCGGTTGCCCCTCGCCGATCCGGGCCCGATCACGGCGCCGAACGCGCGCTACCGCGCGCACTGCCACCGCGTCCTCGAGCTCATCGAGGGGCTCCGCGCGAGCGGCGTCGCGGACCCCGACGTGAAGCGACTCGACTATGTCCTCTACAACCCGGGGGGCGTCGAGGGGCAGGCATGATCCGCCGCCGTGAACACGGCCGGATCGATCTCCGGGTCCGCCGCCGCCTCCGCTGCGCACGCCGCCTTCACCGCGTCGCAGACAAGCCACGTCCCGCCCATCCCCGTGTCCGCCCACCAGCGCCCCTCGGCGCGGTGCGACTCCTCGTCCGTCCACCGGTGGCACTCGCACCAAGGGGCGAGACGAGCGGGCGTAGCCCGCGAAATCGGCCCGCCTCGCTACGCGCGTCGTCGAGCAGCCCGTCGCGCCGGGCCGTCGCGTCTTCGTTGAGAGTCCCCCCGACATCTCTCGTGATCCGGAAACACACGTCCACATCAGTGGGTCCGAGCCACCCGGCGGCGATCCAGCGAGTGTCGAATTCCGGCGATCAGTACACCAGGCTGCCGATGCAGTCGTCGTGGCTCGCGGTCTGCGTCGTCAGCTTCGTCTCAAGGCAGGGACAGATCAGAGCAGCCGGCGGCGCAGCAATGCTGCTCCTGGCTCGCAATAGGCGAAGCCGAAGGCTCCGAAGAATCGTTCGGCTGGCATCTCAATTCTGGATCTCTAAGCCGAAGTGTGGTCAGCCAATGCGCCGCTAGCCGGTTCATTCGCTCACGAATACTCTCAACTGATTGCACGGAGCGTGCTGTCGCGCGAGCAACATCGCTAGGCGCGAAACTCTCATCGTGGAGCATTACAAGCGCATGACGATCCACTACCCCGAACTCGGCTTTCACGAGTGCGTCGAGAGCAAGCAAGTTGAGTGGCCTGGAATTCCGCAACGCTGCATGAACCCACGGAGCCTCGTGACTCTCGCATGCGCAACTAACTAGTGTCCATGTCGAAAGTACAGGATCAGCGATTGCCTCGCCTCGTGCGATCATCACTTCGTAATAGGCAGGCGCGTATCCAGTCGCCTCTGACGGTGCGCCGAATAGAGCCAGAAGGCGGCTTGCGGCCCGACGCACGCTGCGCTCCAGAGTGCGATCGCGCTCCAATCCAGATAGTATTGTTCGGCGCACGTGGTGCGTAAGCCGCGACTTCAATCGAGAACTCCCAGGCCGGCCGCTAGTGGCACTGCCCACGATGTCCAGCAGTCCCTGTAGCCCGTGCCACCTGATGGAGCGCATGCTGACCGACGAAGGCACCAGTCGCGACATGCGATCGCACTCAGCGTCAAGCAATGACGTAAGCAACTCAGCAACGAGTGCACCGCACCCGAGATGCGCAGACTCGAAGAAGTGCGCCAGCGAGCGTTCCTCGGCGTCCTTGCAAACGCCTAGTGCTTGCCAATCGCGGCATATGAAACGAGGAGCTATCCATCTAGACGCGGTCGATGCACTACCCGGTGCATCGCTGGGGTTGAAAGTCAAGCTCCCAAGCCCGCGCCACACTGCATTGAGCCAGAGTCCAGCTAGCAAGTCCGCTGATGCTTCCTGCCCTCGGATTATCTCCGCTACAGCCGCGGTGCGGTGAGTGCCGGCAATGTCGAAGTCGGTGTTTGGAGCATGCCCGAAGAAGAAATGCGCAAGTTCATGGGCCAATGCGACGGGCTTCTGAGATGGCGTGAGTCCTGAACTCAACAGCACATAGTATCGCTGCTGTACATTCACCATCGTCGCCGGGAGCAGTAGTCCGCTCTGATCATTGACCGAGATCCCCCATCTCGTCGCGAGCAGGCGCGCGCAGCGATAGACGATCGTGTCGGAGAGTTCGGATGTCATCTCGTGATCAAGAGTCTGCCTGACAGGTTCCGCTCCAGCTGCGCGCGCCCAGATCAAGGCTATTGGGCGGAGGGAACGTCGAATGGCCTCCTTGAGGCGGCGCAGCATCCTCGATGCCACACTGGCGCCAGTGCCCCCAGTGAATACTACGAGATACGGCCGGCCGGGCGTGGGCCGTCCCAGGGACGGCTCCGAGAGTGCCGCAGCCGGAACGAGGTGGCGATCGCTCACTGACCACCTCCGTGCTGCCGAATGTCCTGCACGATAGTATTTTCGATCTCGCAAACCAGGCTCTCCAACTCGGCAGAACTCAACGCAGCGGCGTCCTTGAGGAGGACTGCGCTGGCGGAGTGGGACTCCTTGTAGAACTGGATGCGCGCGCGGCAGATCTTCCGGCCGTACCGCCCCTTGGCACAGTAGTTGGGCGGGAGGTCGAGCGCCAACTCCACGCGCGGAATCAGGTCCGGTCGCAGCACGGCACTCCGGTTCGCGAGGACGTGTCGAACGACGAAACGGGGGAGACCGGAGCGACGAGCGATCTCCTGCTCGTCGCGATGCAACAGGAGAGGTTGGATCTCCAGAGCCCTCGGGAAGCTCGGGAAGCAGGCGAGGCCGGCCGTCGGGTTGGCATGCAGGTAGTAGCGAAGTCGATCTCTCCGCCAGTACCGCACCGCGACTTGGATTGCCACGATGACAGCCCAGCCCCCGGCGAACATGGCGAGGACGACTGCGGCGGGGTGATCCACGACGATGATCGACGCCAGAGATCCAAGCGCACCAAGCAAGCCGGACAGCTTGTGCCACACGCCAGAAGGAGGGGCTGACCGGAGCATGGTGGGGGTGGATGCGCCTCCGTGGTTCCCAGGGTCAAGCCGTCAGGGTAGGCCAGGTTCAGATTCTCGTCAAGGCCCTGGTTTCTGACTTTCTGACGCCACTCCCGCGCTGCCCTGTCCCGGACAGGCGTGGCCGGGGCCCGCAGAAGTTGCGTGGGTTCGAAGCATGCCGCGTGTCTTGATCGGGTCTCCCCGCCGCCAAGCATCGGCGTCGGGGGTGCTTCGATGGCGGTCGAGCAGACCGGCGCCCGGGCATGAACCCCGCGCTCGCCGGACCCGCGGAGGGCGGAGGCACCATCCCGAACGCGGAGTGCGCTCTCGCCCGCGGCGATGAGGTCAACGACATTCTCGGGATTGCCATTGGGGAGGACCCCGGCTCGCCCTTCTCCTTGAGGACCGAACACGCTCGCGAGATCGCAACTGCCGTGTGGCGGCGGCTCGGCTCTGATCCGCGAGGCGTTTGCTGAGTGCTGAGCGCGCAGGTCGGTCGCGTTCGGGAGGTGGACGCAGCGACGCGCGGCGTCGGGGCGGAAGAGGTCGTCAGTCGCGCGGCATCACGGCGCGGCGGAACTGGGCGCCGAGCTCGGAGAGAAGTGCGGTGGGCACGGGGTCGAGGGCGGTGAACACGCGCTGCTCCGGGGGAACCGATTCGTCGTGGCGGCTGACGAGTACGACGACGTCGAGAGCGTTCAGGCGCGTGTCCTCCGGATGCTGCCCGCCGATCGCGAACATTGGACGGACTCCGGGAGGCGCGAAGGGCACGCCATCCCGGTCGGTGGTGGCGCACGCCGCCGCGAACGCCCGCGCGTCCACCGCCGACATCTGCGCCAGTATCCTCACCCACATCGGATGCTGGTGCTCGTCCGCTTCGACGCCGGACGCCAGGAGCTGCGCCCACATCTCGGTCAGATCGACGTCATCGACGAGGCTCGCCGCCTCGAGAAGCGGGAACAGGACTGCGATCGGGATCGGCCGGGGCTCGACGCCGCGCTTGTCGAGTACCTCGGCGGTGCGAGCGAGCAGGAGTGTCATGTTTCCGTGCCGCCACCTCGCGATCGCGTCGAGGACGGTTGGCTGCACCGGCGTCGGCGGCGTGAGGAACTCGCCGATCCGGGCGCCGAGCGCGTCAGCGCCGGGGCCGAGGAGCTTGCCGAGCAGGGAGGTCGCCCGCTTGACCACCGGCACGGCCACGGGCTGCGACGCCTTCACGAGTGCGGCGAGGGCGAGGATGCTCGACGGGTCCATGTGCTGCTCCCTTCGGTGACGAGTCGTCGAGGTTAGCCGTGTGGGGCCGCCTCGCACGCTTCAACGCATCCGACGGGCGGGGGTGGCGCCGACGCCGCGGAAAGCGACGGCGGCGACGCGCGCGTCACCGCGCTAACCGTGGATCACGAAGGTCCGACCGACCCGGTGTCGCCCTGCTGCCCGGTCGTCCCAACGCTCTGGCGCGCGAGCACGAGCGGCGCGGGGAACGCGGGCGACGATCGCGTTCCGAGCGGATCCAGAGCACGCGCAGCGGCCCCGGCACGAGCATCGCGAGGGTCCCGGGTCGTTGCCGACGAAGGTTGGCTGCGTCGTGTGGCTGTGGCAGCACCGGCACCTGGCGAGTCGGCCCTCGACCGACGGGATGGACGACGCCCACCCAGGAGAACGCATGGAGGAGACACGGCGCTTCATCCGACTCGCGCTTCCGGGCCTCGCGGTCGTGGTTGAGTTCGCGCTGCTGGCGGCTCTCACATGGCCCGATGCCGCCAAGAACGTGCCGGGCGGAGTCGATCCGATGGCCGCCGCGGTGGTGGCTGTGGTCGTCTCCGGCGGACTGGGGTTCGTGTTCTCTGTGCTGTACTTCTCGGCGTACTGGTCCTGGCTCTTCGGTCCGCTCCTTGCGATCGATCACGAGGGCGCGCTACGCGCACTTGCGAACGCCTATCGAGCGTCGGGACAGCACGAACGCGATCTGCTCAGGCTCGACGCGCAGATTGCAGGGCTCCCGACCGCCTGCATGGATCGTCGGCGCGCAGCGTGGACCATCCTGACTGCGTGGTGGTTTGCTCGCGTGGGCACTTCGACGACGCTCGCAGGCGCCGAAGTGAAGACGCGCAATCTCATCGATCACGCGCACGCCCTGGGGACAACCGGCACCGGGACGCTGATCGCGTTCACCGTCTGGCTTGCCTTCGTCATTGCCAGTCTGCCTGACGGCGGGCGCGTCGTCGCGGCGCTGTCGGCTTGGGTGGTGCTGGCAGCCTCGCAGTGGATGAACCACCGCCACCTGCACACGCTGTTCGCCCGGACGGTTGAGGAGGTGGTTGAAGAGTTCGTTCACGATCCTCGGGCAGTCCCTGCGTCAGCCGGCTGACCGAAGTCCAGTGGGTGTCAGGCTGGTCATCGACTTTCCGGCACGGGCTGAGGAGCTCGGGGCGCCGCCCGGCGACCATCGACGACGGGGCGTCTCACCGCACTAAGCTGGTCGTGGACCACGACGACGCCACGAACCCGGTCTCGGTTGGCTGCCTCGGCCGCGTGACGATCTAACGGCACGACGGTCGGCGGCGCGGGCGAGGTCGGCGGGACGGTGGTGTTCCGCCTGGATCTCGCCTACGCTCAGCGCCCTCGACACGAACGAGCGCAGGTCGTCGCTGCCGTCCCGACAGATCGTGTCCTTGGCTGTGGCTAGATTCTGTGCTGAATCCGCCGTCGCGCCCGGTCGCGCGTGCCCCGTTCGAGAGGATCCCCCGTGCCGCCCAAGAAACGCCTCAGTTCCAAGTCCGTAGCTACCCGCCGACCGCGCGCTCGCGCGGTCCCGATGTCCAAGCCTGCACCCGAGATCCACACGGACAAGCTCCCCGACCAGGTAGGAGAGCACCTCGCCGACTACGTGTCCGGCCGCTCATTCCGCGCGACTCCCGAAGAGGTCGAGGCTGTTCAGGTGTTCTCGCGTCGCCTCGTCGAGGAGCTGGGCTACCCGAAGGAAGTCATTCAGACTCGCCCTCAGTTCCGCGTCCGAATGCGTCCGTCCGACGTGGTGACGCGCGGATACCCGATCGACATCGCCGTCTTCAGGAGCGAGAAGAAGCTCGAGGACGACGTCTACATCGTCGTGGAGTGCAAGCGCAAGTCCCGCGTCGATGGCGAGAAGCAACTCAAACTGTACCTCCAGATGTGCTCCGCCCCGATCGGTGTCTGGTTCAACGGCGAGGACCACCTTTACCTTCACAAGAGGCTCCTGCGCGACGGCAGCGTCGAGTGGATCACGCTTCCCACCCTTCCTCGCCGCGATCAGGATCTCGCGGACATCGGATCGGTGACACGCGAGCAGCTCGTGCCTCCCGCGAATCTCAAGTCGGTGTTCCGCGACATCCGGAATCATCTCGCCGGGAACACGGTCGGCATCACGACAGACCAGCGGCTCGCGCAGGAGATCATGAGTCTGCTCTTCTGCAAGATCTTCGACGAACTCGACGCGGCTCCGACCGCCCAGATGCGATGGCGCGCGAAGGTTGATGAACCGGAAGACAAGGTCGCCGACCGAATCCACGCGCTCTTCAAGTCGGTGAAAGCCGAATACCCTGACGTGTTTGAGCCAGACGAAAAGATCACGCTCGACAGCAAGAGCCTTCGGTACGTCGTCGGCGAACTCCAGAACTACCTCATCACCGTGGCGTCCCGCGACGCGATCGGCGAGGCGTTCGAAGTATTCATCGGACCGGCGGTCCGAGGCGAAGAGGGTCAGTTCTTCACGCCGCGTAACGTCGTACAGCTCATGGTCGGCCTTCTCGATCCTGCACCGACGGAGCGCGTCATCGACCCCGCGTGTGGCTCAGGGGGGTTCCTCATAGTCACTCTCGAGCACATCTGGGCCAAGCTCGACGAGGAGGGGCGCGCGAAGAAGTGGCCCGCGGCGCGGCTTGATTCGAAGAAGCGCGATGCCGCCACGCACTTCATCCGGGGCTTGGACAAGGACTCCTTCCTGACGAAGGTCACCAAGGCGTACATGGCAATCGTTGGTGACGGCCGGGGCGGGATCTTCTGCGAAGACAGCCTCGAAGAACCCAAGAACTGGCGGGCCGGAACTCGCGCTTCAAACATCGCGCTCGCTCAGTTCGACGTCGTGCTGACAAACCCGCCTTTCGGCTCCAAGATCAAGGTCGCGGGTGCGCACAAGCTTGGCCAGTACCAACTCGCGCGGAAGTGGAAGAAACCGAAGCGCTCAAGCGACGACTGGGCCGTGTCCGCCGAGTTCCGAAAGGACGAGTCACCGCAGATCCTGTTCATCGAGCGCTGCACTCAGTTGTTGAAACCAGGCGGGCGGCTCGGAATCGTCCTTCCAGAGAGTATCTTTGGAATGCCGAAGTACGGCTACGTCGTGAAGTGGCTTCTCGACAACTTCGTACTGCGCGCGTTCGTCTCGCTCCCGGAGGAGGTCTTCCAGCCTTCCACGCATGCGAAGACCTGCATTGTCATCCTGGAGAACCGACGACCGCCCGACGACTACGACATTGAGATGGCAATCGCGGACTGGTGCGGGCACGACTCGCGTGGGAATCCGACGCTTCGGGTCGATGACGCGGGCAAGGAAGAGCTGCTCGACGATCTCCCCAAGATCGCGGAGCGGGTCCACCCCCGCCTGTCGTGGAGGTCGTAGTGCAGACGCATCTCGACTTCACGATCGGTCGCCGGGAACTGGTCGACCGGATTCTGATTCCGAAGTTCTACGATCCGGCATTCCACGAGGCGGCGCGCCTCGCCCGAGCCAAGTTCGAGTTGCCTCGACTCGAAGAACTCCTGCTGCCCGGTAGACAGGGTTCAGCACTCAATGTTTGGTTGCCGAGGGAACTCTACGGCACGGGCGAGATTCCATTCATCCGCACAAGTGACCTCTTTCACTGGCGCATCCGGCCTGACTTCAAGAAGGGCGTGTCTCAGGCCGCATACGAGCAGTACCGCCGTCGTTGCGACGTCGCGGCCGACGACATTCTCTTCGTCGCTCACGGTTCTTACCTGATCGGTGACGTCGCGATCGTCCGCGCCGAGGACGTCCCGCTACTCGTTTCGGACCATGTGTTCCGCCTTCGCGTCCGCCCCGATGCAGGCGTTCATCCCTACCTACTACTTGCGGCGCTCTCAACCCGATTTGTACGCCGTCAGGTGCGCGCGAGGCAGTTCTCTGCGGAGATCATCGACAAGATCGGCGAGCGCCACCTCGGGATTCAGGTGCCGATCCCGAGTGACGCTTCCGTTCGCGCCAAGGTCGTCGAGTCGGTGCGTCGCATCCTCGAGTTGCACGCGGAGGTGCGGACGAACATCACGCTCGTCTCCGAAACATCGCGGTCTCCCGGCCCGCGCGCTGGTTCGCAGTACGGCTTCCGCCGACGGCGTTCCACGCTGGTGAACAGGGTGCTCATTCCTCGGTACTACGATCCTGATCTCGAAGCGGCAATCGCAGCGGCGGAGTCGCTCGATGGGCAGTCCTGGGTGACGATCGGCGCGCTGGCGGACGACGGCGTGCTGAATGTTTCGACTGGAGTTGAGGTCGGCAAGATGGCGTACGGAACGGGCCGCATCCCGTTCATCCGCACGTCGGACGTCGTCGACTGGGAACTCTATCGTGACCCTACGCAGGGCGTGAGCGAGGGCATCCACGCCAAGTACACTGGCAAGGGGAGCCTTCAGGTCGACGACGTTGTGCTGGTCCGCGACGGAACCTACCTCGTCGGGTCGTCGGCGCTTGTGCTCGACGAAGACCTTCCTGCTCTCTTCTGCGGCGGCATCTGTCGGCTGAGGGTCGCGAAGCGCGACGTGCTGAGCCCCCACGTGCTCCTCGGACTCCTGAATCTGCCCCTCGTTCGTCGGCAGCTTCGGTGCAAGCAGTTCACGCGGGACGTCATCGACACGCTCGGACATCGCCTTCTCGAAGTTCGAGTGCCAGCACCCGAGTCGCGGACGTTGTCCGAGGTCCAAGAGGCTGTCGAGCGCGTGATGAGATGCAAGGGTGAGATCAAGCGAAGGATGGTCGAGTCCATCGAGCTGATGGAGCCGGCACCGCCCCCGTCAACCTCAGGGCGACCCGGCTGGTCGATGCGGTAGCCGGGCGTCGCCGATGCTCGGTACAAGAGGGCGTAGGAGGCAGCCAGTGGCGAAGAAACGCACTCTCGCGCCGAACCCGAGATGTCCGGAGCGATCCGCACCGTCATGCGCAACGACTACCTCGATCCACGCAGGCGCCGGCCGCCCGAGACCGCGTCCTCGTCTACGAGTTGACCCGCCCAACAACAAGCACGCCCCCGTGCCAGGACACGGGCTTGCCCGGGCGTTCTACGGGCATCGACCGTCCCCCTGCCCAGGTCGCGAAGCCGTCCGGGTTTCGCGGAACCCGTCCCCGCTCCCGCTTCGCGGATTTGGGGCGACTTCCGCGGGACCATGACTTCACCACGGCTACCTCCTGGTCGTGGGCGCGAGCATCGACGACGCGATGCGGGGCCGCCAGATGAGGTCTGTCGGACGGTTACGATCGACGCGGCGCGCGCCGTGGACGGCCGACTACTGGACCGAGACCATCACGAGGATCAACGCCTCGCCCGACTCCAGTTCGGCGAGCGCCTTACCTACGATCGATCCCGGCTTCGGATTTGCCGAGGCGCGCTTGGCATAGCCCGCTCTCGACGCGGTGACCAGGAGATCGCCGCGGTGGATTGCCCCGCCCTCGTCGCAGACCTTCGTCGGGATTCGGCCCTTGATTCCGCACGGCACCTCACCTGCCGGAACGCTCTCACCCGCAACGTCGTGCAGCGTCAGAATCACGCCGGGACGGGTGGAGTAGACGCCCAAGACGGTGGTTGACTCTGACTCGCAGCTCAGTGCGACGTGGCCGTCGTTCACGCGGGAGACGACGAGGACGTCGCCGGGCTCGAGCGGCCGGAACGCCGAGTCTGCCGGCATGCTCTCCGCCACGTCCGCGCCGTTGGTCTGCGTGCCACCGTTGAAGAACCCTCTGCCAGTCCGATCGACGCGAGCGACGTTCGTGCCGAGGTTCTGACCGATGAACAGGTTGTCCGTGGTAGTGGTCGAGTTGGTGATGCCGGTCGAGAGGTTCGCGACGATCGCGTTCCCGCCGCCCGCGGACGTCACCGCTTGCACGGCAATCCCCGAGCTCCCGACCGTCTCGCCGTAGACGCCGATCGCCGTTGTGCCGGTCGCTCGGCCGCGCACGGCGATTCCACCGCTCGTGCCGTTCGCCCAGATGGCGTTGTCTCCTTGCGCAAAAACGGCCATGCCGCCGGTCGTCGTCGACTGGAAGCTCCCGCCCGTCGCGCCGTTGCCGACGACGCCGGTACCGGACTGCGACGATGCGTCCCCGCGGACCGCGGTCGCGCCCGGGGTCGGCGTCGTCACGCCTTGCACCGCAACGCCGGTCGCGCTGTCGGCCCGTCCCCATACGCCGTAGTTGGAGTTAGTGGTCGCCGTGGTCTTGGACCAGCCAACGATGGCCGCGCCGCCGGACGAAAAGGTGTATGCGTCGATGCCGTCGGCCGATCCGCCGAACGTGCCGTTGTTCGTCACCGACAGCGCGGAACCGCCCGTGTTCGTCGTCGACAAGGTGAGCGCGGTACCCGACGCCAGGTTCGACGTCACTGCGCCCGTGAGCGAACCGCCGGAGAGCCGCAGATACCGCGCGTCGGCTGGCGTGAAGTCGATGGAGAACGTCGTGCCGGTCAGCGTGAGCCCGGTGCCAGCCGAGTAGGTCGTGTCGTTGTCGCCGTCCAGGAGACCAGCGGGGATGATGGTCAGCTCCGAGAACGCGACGGGATTGCGCGAAAACGTGCTCCCCGTGAGCGTTAGACCGGAGCCCGCGCGGTAGGTCGAGCGAGTTGTAGTCGTTGCGGTTCCACTGTCCCCGAACGTCAGCGGGGTCGAATCCAACACAGCGGGCGGGCAGCCCGTGAGGCCCGTCGAGTCTCCGAGATTGCCAGCCGCGTTGATCGTGCAGTCGGAGTCCCTCTGGCTCAGGTGAAGGTACATGTCACCGTGTGCGTGGTCTGCATGTATCGACTTCACTAGCCCACCCTGGCTGTGACCGACGAGGACGACCTCTCGCCCGCTCGACGGACGGCTGTCCCCTTGGCCCATGTACACCACCGCGAGCATCGCGACGCCAACCAGAACCGCGAGCGCGACAAGTGCGGCCGCGGACCGTCGAGAGCCGGAGTTGGATTGCGCAGCCCGGGTCTTGCAATCGCCGCCGGCGACCGCCGCGAGTTCGCCAGCCCAATACTCGATCAGCGTCGTGCAGACTTCCGCTTCTCGAGCGCAAGACGCGCACTCGAGGACATGCGCCACGACTACTCGATGCTCGGCTTCCGAGAGTCCGAACAGGGATTGCGGGCCGCTGCGCAGTAGGCGCTCAACGTCGGCGTGTCGATCGGTCACGAGTCACTCTCCTCAGAGTCGGACTTCTCGTCTGTCGGTTCACGATTCCAGGGCAAGAGCGACGCAGGAATTCGCCGAAGTAGTGCGTCCCGCCCTCGCTTCAGATTGGCGCGGACGGTGCCGGGACGCTTCCCGAGGGAGCGAGCGAGTTCGGCCGAATCGGGTGCCGAACCAACCCGCAGGACGTGATCGAACATCGCTCGCATCGCATCGCGCTGCGCCGTCGGCAGGGAAGTAATCCAACCGCGCAGCCGCATGAGGGCAGTTGCGGCGGCTCGCTGCTGGTCGTTCGCGCACGCACGTTCGAGCGGATCCAGCGCGTTTTCACTGAGTTCTCCGAGGAGGTCGTCGAGCGAAACTACGAGCCCGCCGCGTCGCCTCGAACGTTGAACGTCGCGAGCGGCGTTCACGGTGACCGCATACAGCCAGCTGGAGAACTTCAGTTTCGGATCGTACCTGGCGAGCCGGCGAAGTAGGTCCGCAAGGACGTCGTCCGCGACTCCGCTCCCGAGGTCACAGTCGCCGCAGATCCTTGAGGCTAGCCGGGAGAGTTGGCCCAAGTATCTGTCACATAGCTCGTCGTGCGCCAGCCTGTCGCCGAGTCGAGCCCGCTCCGCTAGGACTTCGTCTGGTTCGGGATTTTGAGCCATGGTCACCTCTGTTGCCACTCTCACTTACGCGGGCCGACGCGAGCCGTTACATCGTACGCGAACGAGAGTCTGGGCGGCGTCGCGGCGTGGTTCGATGTTCCGTGCATGAGGTGTCACGCGGCGGCTTGGGGCGCGTAAGGACGGTGGACGGGCCTCTCAGCGCACGCTGCGCAACGGAGGCTCGCGAACAAGGAGGCCAAGATGGTGGATGCAACTGAGTCGCGGAGTCGTCAGCGTGTGCCGGGCTGGTGGCGCGTTCCTGGACTCGGTGCCCTCGCGAAGCTCATGCGCACGTGGGTTTCGGAGCGACACGCGGGCAGTGGCGCAACGCCGGCCGCGCGCGGCCGGTTCATGATCCCGGTTCGCTACGAGAGCGGCGACCGCGGATGGGTTCAAGTGCGACGGATCGCGGAGATCCGGGAGAGTTGGACCGCATCGGGGGTCAGGCAGTCCGAGGTCGTCCTGCGCGATCCGCGAGAGCGCGCCGAATCCACGGCGGTCGTGGAGCGGTATCCCGAGGAACTGGCCGCAGAACTGAATGGCAACTAGGCCAGAAGCTGGGTCTCGGTTGCGGGCGCGACGGCTGCGCGTCGCGGGAAGGTCCTCATCCGCGCTCCGTCACGCTCCGTCGCCGGGTCGCGAGATCGGCCATGGACGCCGACGAGTCGGTCGGGGCCGCATCTACGGCGGCGACAACGCCCATCTGGATCAGTTGATCCACGAAGTCGAAGAGGTACTCGTGGCCGTCGCCGCCCGTGAGCCGCTGCACGTTCACGGCATGCGGCGTCATCGCGGCGTAGGCGTCTAACCAGAGCCAGGGGAGCTCGTCTCCGAGGAACGCGGCGAGATCGCTGCCCTCCGGCGCGCGGGCGACGACGGCGTGATAGTCGATCGTCCAACCACGGGGCATGGAGCGAAGCGTACGCCGACGCTAGACGCCATGCACTTCCGTTGCCGCCGTTCATGCAGCTTGTGAGAAACTCGGCGCGCAATGACCGTCCGTCCGCTTGATCTTCATGCACTCGACGTCCCGCAGCGTTCCGGTCTGCCACCGTGCCTGTTCGTGCCCATCGCCGCCCGCGACGTGGGCGCGATCCAGACGTACGTCGGCCGAACGATCGCTCTGCTTGCGGGCCGCGTCCCGGATCGCGCGGTGCTTGTCGAGGCCTACGAGCCCGAGGCGGCGGACCCGCGGTTGCCGATCTGGGCAATGCCCCGTGCAGGGGTGCTTCACGCGCGACTGCAGGTCTGGGTGGACGTGGACTATCACCCGTACCGCCGGGCCTACGGGCGGGCCTTTCCTGAGGTCGTCCTGAAGGGTCTTGTGCTTGACCACGTGCTCAACCGGCGCGTGGCGCGGCTCAAGGGTTTCCGGTACCTGCGCCTCGTACCGATCTCCAACGCGACCAACGCGAGTCACGGCGGGCTCTCGGAAGGGTGGGGCGTCGAGCTGAACAGCTCGCCACCGGTGCGCACGATCAACGCAGCGTCCAAGGCGGTCGTCCAGTACGCCGACCTAGCCGACATCGTGAAGATGCTGGACATGGAAGGCGGCGGCGGGCTCATGGACACCGTGAACGACGCGCAGGCATGGGTGGTGCCACCAGCGCCAGCCGGATCGACGGAATGACCCGCTCCGCCTCGTACGCCGCATCAACGCACCACTGACCGCCCGAGCGAGCCGTCGTAGACGAGATCGTGCCGCGCTACCGGTCGAGGCCCCCCCCTCGCCGTGCAATGATCGCCACGCGCTGCCGAAGGGGGCGCGACCACCACGACGGGGCCGCCGGATTGACCTAGTGACTTGCGAACGCGGTCCTGACCGAGAACGCGATCATCCGGTCCGTGACGACGTCGCCGCGCGAGCGGATCGACGGCGTCGTCGCGGTCGCCGCGCACTCGCGGCGGGTGGTGCCGTCCAAGGAACGTCGTGACGGTCGCCAGTCGTAGCACCAGGCGGGCGCTGCTTGGGCGAGGTGTCTCCAGCACCGTCGTCAACGCGGTCTGCCAGGCGGGCTACTCGCTGGCCGCTCCGATCGATCCGCCAAGTTCGGCGGCGAACGGTACAGGGCAACCTTCTTGGGCTGTGTCACTCGGCCGCGCGCTCGTGGCGCCGGCTGGACGCCGTCGGACGCCTCGGCGACTCGTCCTCGGCGCTTGTTTCCCGGACCGCATCGAGGTCGCCGCCTGACCGATCCGCGACGGCCGGCGTCCTCATCTCTTGACCGTGCCCGGGCGCTAGCGTCGAATCTGACATGGTGAGCCGACACCTCAGCCTCAGATCAGTCGTGGCGCGGCTGGCACCCGCCGCGGAGCTCGCCACTCCAGAGGCTCCGGAAGGGGGGGATTTGTGAGAGTATTCCTTTCGTGGTCCGGACCGCGAAGCAAGACGCTGGCCCTGCATCTGCACGAGTGGCTGCGCGCCGTGGTTCAGCGGACTGAGCCTTGGATGTCCGAACGCGACCTCGAAGCCGGGCAGCGCTGGAACGAGGAGATCTCAGGCAAGCTCCGCGACACGCACTTCGGGGTCATCTGCCTGACTCGAGAGAATCTCGCCGCGCCTTGGCTACTATTCGAGGCGGGCGCTCTCGCGAAGTCGATTGAGACCGCGCGCGTGGTGCCCGTCCTGCTCGGGGTCCGAAAGTCGGATCTGACCTTTCCCTTGGCCCAGTTCCAGGCCGTCGATGCGGACGAACAAGGTCTGCGATCCCTTGCTGCCGCCGTGAATGGTGCACTCGGCGCTGATCGACTCCAGGCGCCGACGTTGGACAACCTATTCAAGGCGCTATGGCCGGGCGTCTCCGCGGCCATAGCTTCCATTCCAACTCAACCGACCGGGGGTCGTGTCCATCGGACCGACAGGGAGTTGCTTGAAGAGCTCGTCGAGGGCTTGCATCAGATCCGCCGCTCGGTGACGCCGCAGAGCTCTGACTCCGAGGTCCGACACTCCGGCCGCGACGATTGGGAGGGCTTCTACCTCCAAGGCGTCACGCTCGCGAACAAGCGCGGCGGTCGAGCTGTCGACGTGGCCGCGGCTCGCGCGTACAGCAACGCGATCGCGCTCGCACCGGCAGAGTTGCCAGGCAACATACGATCACGTCTGTACTCGTACCGGGGCGCCATGTTCAAGCGTCTGATGCGGCTCGAAGAGGCTCAACAGGATCTAACCCTAGCGCGCCGCTGGGCGTCCGAACCTCGCGAGGTCGATGATGCCACCTACAACCTCGCGTGCGTCCTGGCGATGGGGAGCAGTCCTCGTGACGCATTGCCCCTCATCGAGTGCTTGGTGCACCATGATCCGACATGGGTCAGCATCGTGAATTCCAAGCGCGAGTACTTCGGGAAGCTGATCGAGGACCCGGAGTTCAAGCACCTGATGACCGTGCCGCGGCCTCTCTAGTGCGCACGCCGGTGTGAGTGGAGTCAGGCGCAGGTTCACGATCGCCTTGGCGTCGTGCTTGAGGCAGTGGTCGAGTCCGTGGAAGCGGTCCGGTGTCGGTGTACTCTGCGGATCTGGCGGAGGTCGCTAATGTACCGTAGTGCCAGCCCACAGGAGAGTCGGCGTTGCCCAAGTTCAAGATCGGCGATCTAGTGGAACTGATGAGCGGCGGTCCCACGATGACGGTCAACACGGTCTCGCTCGCCGCTTCCGCGGATACCACGTCGTCAACGGCCTACAACTGCGTGTGGTTCGATGACCGGAACAAGCTGCGCAACGTGACCCTCTCCGAGGATGCGATCCAACCCTGGGAGAAACCCCCGGCTGATGAGCGGTTCCTGTAGAGGGCGGCGAGCGATTGCCGCGAATGGACTGCCCCGAAACCCATCCCCATCACCGCCTCCCGCCGCCGCCGTTCGACACCTCTCCCTCCCGCCCGTCGCCGTCGGTTTCCGCCGCACCCGCCAGGTGTGCCGTCGCCGACACAGGAGTTGGTCAACAGTTGGTTCACGCCCGTGCACTGGTGCGAAGCATGCGAAACATGCGGATCCGGAACAGCCGTGGAAGGCCCTCCCAGGCTCGGCTTGCGGGTGCTTGGGGTGCAAGAGGTCGGAGGTTCAAATCCTCTCGCCCCGACCACCACAACTCGCTATGGACGAGCCGCTTACGGCGATCTCGCGGACCTCGCAAAGTGTCCTCCGCACGGCACGTTTTCGACGAGGAGTTGGCTTACAGTTGGCTTAGCCCCGTCCAAACGCCCCGCTTCCGGGCGGACGGGCGACGGAAGTGCGCCCCTGGCGAGCCTGGCGGTGGCTCCGTGGGCGCCACAGCGCGCGCGTGGGCGCGTCGCGCAGCGTTCGAACGAGCGTTTCTTCGCGGTGCTCGAGAGCGCCGGCGCGACGCTGCTCGACGTCGAAAAGCTCGACGACGCGCTCGCGAAGGACCCGAAGGCGCCCAACGCCCGCCGCGCGCCGTGGGAAGGCGTCGCCGGCGAGAGCACGGAGGCGATCGACCTGTGGCCGTGGATCGCCGCCGCGGCGGCGCTGCTGCTCGTAGTCGATGCGGCGGTGCGGCGCGTGCGAGTCCGGTGGGACAAGCCCCTCAAGCGCAGGAAGCCCGTCGCGCCCGGCCCGGCCCGGCCCCCGTCATCGCCCGCGGCGCGCCGAAGACCGCGCCGGTCGGCGCGTTCGATCCGTCGGCGGTCCAGCCCCGCGAGACGCCTACGGCAGGCGTGCCGCAGAGCGCTTCCCCGCCTTCCGCCGCGCCGCCGCCGGGCCCGGCCGCGGGCGGGCTGCTCGGGGCGAAGAGGCGGGCGCAGAAGCGGGAGAAGCGGGAGAAGCGGGAGGAGAACTGAGCCTGCCCGCAACGACGGCGGACTTATTGGGATTGCCGCCGCCCTGAAGCCTGCTACTAGTTCTCTCGCTTCAAGCGCTCGAACGCCGAGTCAAGCTTGACGAACCGCGTAACCGGCTTAACTCGAGGAGAGCGCGCATGTCGGCACTTGTCAGGCATCTGGCCGCAGCGTTGGTCCTGGGAATCGCGACGTCGGCGTTCGCGGGGACGATCGACAACACCGGCGCCGTGGTCGTCACCATCGCCGCCGACGACCCGACCCGCACCGTCGGCGGAACGTTCACGGCGGACGACAGCCGCCTGGCGTCCTTCACGCTCCTCGTCAACCAGGTCGGCGGCATTGACGGCTCGTGGGTAGCCGTCGTCTACGGCACGGACGGAACGGGGGTTCCCACCGGTTCGGTCCTATGGCAGAGCGCGAGCCAACTCGAACCGGCGGGCTCGGTCCTCTTCACGTTCACCCCCGGCCTCGCCATCACCGCCTCGTCCGCATACTTCATCGGCATCACGCGCGTCCCTCCGCCCCCCGGAAGCGACTCCCGTTGGGCCGCCAGTCTCAGCTTCACTGCGAACACGATGCCCGGAGGCCTGTTCTTCACCACCGCCGCCGGCGCTCCCACGACGTCCTTCAGCACGCAAGACATCTACTCCACGATCGTGATGAACCCCGAGCCCGGCACGCTCGCCCTCTTCGGCCTCGGCGCGCTCGGCCTCGGCGCGGCCGTCCTGCGGCGGCGCAAGACCGCGGTCCGCGCGTGACCGGCCGAACCGCCGGTCGCTTCGCCCCACGACAAACAGAATCGGATTGTTGCGATAGTTCCCCGCGTGTGCGGATTTCGGCCCTGACGTCTCGGCCTGCCGGCGATCCGACCCGCAAGCACCACGGTCGCCGATGGAACTGCCAACGCCGACCCGGATCACTCTGCTTGCGAGGGAGGGCGCGCATGTCGGCACTTGTCAGGCATCTGGCCGCGGCGTTGGTCTTCGGGATCGCGACGTCGTCGTTCGCGGGGACGATCGACACGGCGACGGCGGCCCCCGTCCTGGACACGGTCGGGACGCGGACGCTCGGGCAGACCTTTATCGCCACGGGCGACAACCTCCAGACGTTCGGCTTCACGTTGCAGGACGTCGCCGGGGACAACTTCGTTGCTCGGTTCTTCGTTTGGACCGCGACCGGGAACTCGCTGAACGGCGTGGCGGGCACACAGCTCTTCACGGTGGACGTCGTCGTGGGCGCAACAAAGGCGCTCTACACGGTCGATACCGGCGGCCTCGCGCTGACGCTCGGCAATGCCTACGCGGTCGGCATCGGCGGAGTCCCAGGCTCGGACGCGGCTGACCGTGTGTGGGACTACAACCTGAATCCTGATCAGGCCGGACATCTGCTGGTGAGGAACAACGGCGCCGGGGCGCCCGGGGCGCCCGTGCTCTTCGACAACAACTACGACCTCGGCATCTACGTCGTGATGAACCCCGAGCCGGGCACGCTCGCCCTCTTCGGCCTCGGGGCGCTCGGCCTCGGCGCGGCCGTCCTGCGGCGCCGCAAGAGCGCGGTCCGCGCCTGAGCGGCGAACTCCCCGGCGTGTCCTCGCCGACGCCCGACGACCACGCGATCGAGTCCTTCTGCCCGTGCGGCGTCCTGGTGGCGACGACGACCGGGCGTTGCCCGGGCTGCGGACGCCGGGCGTGGACGCGACACCGCCTTTGGGCCAGGGCGCGCGAACGCGCGGCCTGGCTCGTCGCAGCGGTGGTGATGGTCGGCGCGGGCGTCGTCGTGGTCGTAGTCAACAGCCCCGACGAGGCGGCGCGCGTCCGCCGCATGCGCGACGCGGCGGGCGACCGCCTCGTCGGCGGCGACTCGGCAGGCGCGGCGGGGATTCTGGAGACGTGCGTCCAGATGCGTCCGGACGACGCGACGGCGTGGCGTCTCCTCGCATGCGCCCTCCTCGGAAGGGCCGACCCCGCCGGCGCGCGCGCCGCCGCCGACCGCGCGTTCCAGCTCTCGCCAACGTCGCCGGGCGCCGCGTTGACGGCGGCTCGCTGCCGCGCCGCGGCCGGCGATGCCGTCGGCGCGCTGCAAGCGGCCTCGGGGGCCGATGAACCCTGGGCACGGGTCATCGAAGCACGCGCGCTCCTCGCTCTCGCCCGGCCGGTCGCGGCGTCCGAGGCGTACTCCCACGCAGGCGACGCCATCTTCGCCGATCTCGGCGCTCTCACGGACGCGACCCGCCTCGCGGCCGACCTCGGCGCGCGGCCGTTCCCCGGAGCGGCGAAGCTTCGCGCCCGCGCCGCCAAGCTCGGGAGGCGCCTCGACGTCTTGGCGAAGGCCGCCGCCGACAAGAAGTCCGACGATCCGCTCGCGGCGCTCGCGGCCGCCGTCGCGGCCGACGTCGATCCGACGGCGGACCGCAACGAAGTCGCCCGGCGCTACGAGTGGTCCGCGGCGACGGGCGGCGCCTGCGGCGGCCCGGCCCGCACGGCCCGGGTCGAGTTCCTGCTCCGCGCCGGACGCCGCGACGACGCCCGGAAGGCCGACGACGACCTCGCCGGGGCGCAGGCGCTCGTCCGCGCGGGCGACGCCGAGGGCGCAATCGAGCCGCTTCGGGCGCTCGCCGCGAAGTCGCCCGACGACGTGCCCACGCGCGTCGCGCTCGTCATCGCGCTCCTCGTCGTCGGCAAGCCGTCGGACGCGCTCGCGGCGGCTGGGACCGCGGCGACGACGGACGTCGATCTTCTGACGGCGACGGGCGACGCCGCCGCGGCCGCGGACGACCGCAAACGCGCGGACGCCTGCTACGACGCCGCTCTCCTCCGACGTCCCGGCGAGCCGTCGCTCGTGTTCCGCCGCCACGGTCCCGCTCTCGCCGCGCTCGTCGAGTCGCTCGCCGCAGGCCGCGAGGCTCTGGCGGACGAAGCGGTCGCGCGCGCCGTCCTGGACCGCGTCCGCGCCGCCGACCCGGACGACCTCGGCGGTCTGGCGTGGGCCTCGCGAGTTGCCGCGGCGGAGGGCCGCGCCGCGGCCGCGTTCGACCTCGCGCGGTCCGCGCGCTCGCCTCGGCTGGACTTCGCCACGGCCGCGCCGCCGTCGCCGCGCGCGTCGCCGCGTCGGGCGCAGCGAACTGGCCGGACGACGAGGCGCTGCGGCTCCTCTACGCGCGCACCCTCCTCGCGGCCGGAGACGCGCGCGGCGCAGAGACGCGAATCGTCAAGGGCTTCGGCGCCGCGCCCACGACGTCGGAGGCCCGCGGGCTCCTGGCCTGGGCGCGCGGCCTCGACGGACGCGGCGACGCCGCCCTCGCGACGCTGACGGAGTCTCGCGAAGTCCCCGACGTGGTCGTCCGCGCCCGACTCCTCGGCGGCCTGCGGCGTCTCGACGACGCCGAGGCCGTGCTGCGCGGGGCGCTGACGGAGCACGTCGGCGACCAGGAACTCTCGCGCACGCTGGCGGAGGTTCTCCTCGCCCATGGACGAGCCGCGGACGCGGCCGACGTCCTCGATCCCCTCGCCCGCCGCGAGGACGCGGACCTCGCGACGCTGGCGGCCCTCGGCGAGGCGCTCGCACCGCTTCCCGACGGCGGCGCGGCATCCGGCCGTGTCGCGGAACTGAGGGCCCGATTGGCGGCGCGCAAGGACGGCGCGGTCGATCTCCTGCGTCTCGACGCGCGGCTCGCGTTCGCCGCGGGCGACGCCAAGAAAGCGGCGCCTCTCCTCGACCGCTACCTCGCGCGCCGTCCCGCCGACGCGCGGGCGTGGTGCGAGGCCGCAGGAGTCCGGGCGAAGTGCGGCGACGCGGACGCGGCCGTCGTCGCCGTGCGCCGCGCGCTGGAGATCGCTCCGGGAATGACCGAGGCTCGGACGGCGTTGGCGCGCCTCCTCTTCGTCGATGCGGGCCGCCGCCTCGGCGCCGGCGACAGGCCGGGCGCGCGGACCGCGTTGGAGGAATCCGTCGAGCTCGCGCCGGATTGGACGCCCGCAAGGACGGCCCTCGCCGTGACGCTCTTCGACCAGCGTCTCCCCGACCTGTCCGACGCGCAGTGCAGGAAGATCCTCGAGCGGACGCCGGACGACGTCGTCGCGCGGCTCGTGCTCGCCTGGACGAAGGACGGCCGCGGCGACGCTGTCGGCGCGCTCGCCGACCTCGACGCGCTCGTCGCGGCGCATCCGGACCAGGCCGCCGTCAAGCTCCAACGCGGCCTGATGCGCCTGCGGCAGTCCCGTCCGACGCAGGCCGCCGACGACCTGCGCGCAGCCGCGGCGGGCGGCTGCAAGGGCGCCGACCTCGAGTACGCCCTCGCCGGCTGCGCCGTCTTCGCGAAGAGGACCGACGAGGCGCTCGTCCACGCGCGGCGCGCCGTCGAGCTCGCGCCGAACTGGTCGTTCTCGCACAGGGCGCTCGGCGAGGCGCTCGCCTCGAACGGCGAGACTGACGCCGCCGTCACCGAGTGGAACGTGGCGTTCGACCTGGAGCCCCGCGACGCGGCGCCGATCGTCGCGGCGGCGGGCGTCCTCGTCGAGGCTGGGCGCTGGCCCGAAGCCCTCGCCGAGACCGACCGCCTGGCGCGCCCCGTCGGGCGGGCGCTCGCGTTGCGCGCGGAGGCGGCGTACCGGGTCGGCCGCGTCGGCGAGGCGCGCGCCTGGTTCGAGCAGGCCGCCCCCGACTTCCCGGACGCATGGCTCCGGGCCGGAGCGCTCGCCGACGAGCTCGGCGACAGGCCGGCCGCGGCCCGCGCCGGCGAGGGAGCTGTCGCGGCCGGCCCGACCGACCGCGCGGTGCGCCTTCATCTCGCGGCGTTGCTCCTCGACCTCGGCCGGGCCGGCGAGGCTCTGCCCCTTCTGGAAGCGGTCCTCGTCGAGACGCCCGACGACGTCGGCGCGTTGAACAACCTGACGCTGGCGCTCGTCGCCGACGTTGGCGAGCCCGTCGCGCGGCTCGACGCGGCGGAGCTCGCGGCCCGGAAGACGCGCCTCGCCCGCCCGCTCGCGCTCGTCGCCCGCATCCGGGCGCTCGCGCCGACGATCGCGGACGTCGCCGACACCGCCGGCTGGGTCCGTTGGCTCGCCGGCGACGCCGTCGGCGCACGCGAGATGTACGCCGACGCCATCGGCCGCGGCGACTGCGCCGACGCGAGGTTCCATCTCGCCCTTGCCGACTTCCGCGACGGGCAGGACGCCGCGGCGCGCACGGGCCTCGAGCGGGCTCTGGCGTCGTCCCCGAAGGCGCCGTGGGCGGCCCGGGCGAAGCGGCTCCTCGCGCGTCGGTAGGCGGGCGAGCCGGGGGGGACCGAGACGGGCTTCAGCGAACGCGCGCAACGCGTGCTGGAGATCGTGCGGAGCGAGGGACCGGTGGGCGCGCCGGCGGTTCTCACGCAGTTGGGCGAACCCCTCGCCCTGCGAAGCCTCCAGCGAATCCTCCGCGAACTCCAGCGGGCCGGGCTCGTCGCCGCATCCGGCAAGGGGCGCGCGACGACGTACCGGTCGCCCGAGTCTGGCTCCGGGTGAATCGCGACGAATCGCGACGAATCGCGAAACGCGGGACTTCGCGGTTTCCCCCCGGAACGCTCTTCAGAATCAACTTCCTCGCCCCCCGCCGATGTCACGTTCCTGCAGAAGCCGTTCACCGTAGACGCGCTGCTGCGCCGCGTCCGGCGGACGCTCGACACCCCCCGCACGTCGGGTTGAGCGCGGAGCGGCGCCCTCCGAAGGGGGATTCACGCTTCCACGCGCACCGAAGCGAGCGTCGGCGCGCCGCTCTCGGGTTCGTGGGAGCGTCCAGGTCTCGCCCTGCGCGCCGACGTGCCGGCGCAGCGCGGTCCGCGCGCGTTGCCCCCGGAACGCTGTGCGCGATGCCTCCCGCGGCCGCGCGCCCTGCGGCCTCGTGGACCCGCGGTCGACTCGCCCCGCCCCCCGCTACTCGCGTTGACGGAGAACACGACGCACTCCCGGCGCACACAAGTCCCCGCCGCCGCCAATTTGTGTCCAGATCTTTTATTGGACATCCCGTGCACGGTTCCCGTAACCATGTGTCCATGCGACACCACCTCCTCGCCTGCCTCGCTACGTTCGCCGCGCTCTCCCTGACGGCCTCCGCCGTCGCGGGACCGGACACGCGCGACGCGGACCGAAGCAACCTGATCGACACGGCGTCGGCCGATCCGCGGTTCACCTCGTTCGTCACCGCGGTGAAGGCCGCCGGACTGACCGAGACGTTGAACTCCGAGGGGCCGTTCACCGTGTTCGCACCCACGAACGACGCATTCGCAGCGCTCCCACCGACCGCGCTCGCTGCGTTGCTTCGGCCGGAGAACGTCGCCGACCTGAAGCGAGTGTTGCTGCACCACGTCGTGGCCGGGCGCGTCGCTTCGGCCGCGCTCCTGCCCGCGCCGAGCGCCGCGACCGCGGCCGGAACCCAGTTGAAGTTCACGGTTCGGATCGGCGACGCACGGCTCGTCCAGGCGGACATCGCGTGCAGCAACGGGCTGATCCACGCCATCGACCAAGTCATCGTCCCCCCGGCGGAGATGCCCATGGCCAGCACGCGCATCACGGAAGCGATCGACGCAGGCGCACCTCGCTACAACGCCGGCGACGTGTCCGGTTGCGCGAAGCTCTACGCCGCCGCTGCGCGGGATCTGCTCGCCACGCCCGGCGCGGTCTCCGAGCTGCGAGCTCCGGACCTCGAGGCGGCCCTCGCGAACGGCGGCGACGACTCGGCCCGCTCGTGGGCGCTGAGGGAGTCGTTCGACCGCGTGCTCGCCGACGAGTCGTTCCGCCCGCGCACCGAAGCGCCGATGCCGGAGGGCTTCCCCGCCGCTGGGCCCATCGGCCGCATCGTGACGAAGACGTACCCCGTCTACCGCGCGGCGCGAGCTGAGGGTGACGGCGCCTTTGGGACCCTCTTCCAGCACATCAAGAAGAACGACGTCTCGATGACGGCCCCCGTCGAGATGACGCTCGACGCGGCCGGCGCCGACGACGCGATGTCCATCAAGGACATGGCGTTCCTCTACGAGCGGCCGACGCAGGGCACCGCCGGCACCGCGGAACGGGTCGCCGTGCTCGATCTGCCGTCGATGACGGTGCTCAGCATGGCGATGCGCGGCGCCCGAACGGCGAAGGACGTCGCGGTCGCGCGAGCCGCCATCGAGGCGCGCCTGGCGAAGGACGGCCTCCGCCGGACGGGCGCGTTCCGCCTGCTCGGATACAACGGGCCGAGCGTCCCCCGGGCCGAGCAGTTGTGGGAGATCCAAGTGCCGGTGGAGACGAAGCTCGCCCCCCGCTGACGATCGGCCGCGGCCGATCCGGACGCGCCTTGCGCTCCGACGTGCCTCGGGTCTACGCTCTCCCCGCCGCCATGACGCAGACCCACCACGTCTCCGGGATGTCGAACCGCGAGTTCCTCGCGCTCCACGCGGCGCCCGGGCGGATCGGGTTGTCGGGCGGGACAACGTGGATCGACCGCGTCATCTGCCGGGCGGAGAGGCACCTCGATCCCCGCGGCAAGTGGGGTGTGTGGTCGCACGCGTTCCTGTTCGAAGGCGTGCGCGCCGACGGGCACCACTGGGTGATCGAGTCGGACCTGCAGATCCAGAAAGGGCACGTGCAGTTCGGCGTGCAGGAGAACCGCGTCGCGAAGTACGAGGACGAGGCGCTCTACGGCTCGCTGGCGGTGCTCGACTTCGGTCTCGACGCGGGCGCCGTGGAGACGCTGATCCGCGCCGGCCTCGGACTCGTCGCGGAGCGCGAGCGGTACTCGCTCCGGGAACTCGTCGGGACGCTGTTCGCTCTCCAGCACACGGAACTCCGCAGCCGGAAGAACCTGCTCGCGCGGGACCGCGCCGTCTACTGCTCGTCGTTCGTCCGCCACCTGTTCACACAAGCGGGGCTCGACCTGGCACCCGGCGTGGACGTGAAGAACACCACGCCCGAGGACATCGCAGGGACCGCTCTCCCCCACACCGCCTGGGTGCTGCGCCGCGAGGTGCCGAAGTCGCGCGTGGGCGCACTTACGAAGGCGGTGCGAGCGCGGGTCCGGGCGGGCGCGAAGGTCGCCCGGAAGCGACGCGGGAAGCCGTCGGCCGGCGCGGTCTGAAGCCCGCCCGGCGCGCCAAGTCCTTGGCCCCGGGCGCTCGCTCCGAGTACGGTTCCACACCCCAATTTTCGGGGCAGACAAGCGATTTCGGAGACGACTACGATGGCTCAGTTGAACGCGTCCGACCTGCGCAAGGGCCTCCTGGTGGACCTGCAAGGGAAGATCTGCAGCATCACCTACTGGAACATCTGGAAGAGCGACCGGCGGAGCCGCATCCAGATGCGGTTCAAGGAGATCCTCACCGGCCGCACGAGCGAGGTGACGGCGCAGCCCGACGAGCGCTACACGATCCTCGAGTCCGAGGTGATCGACCTCGAGCACAGCTACAAGGACGGCCCCGAGGAGGTCTTCTACACGAAGACGGGTGAGGAGTGGCGCTGCCCCGCCGCCGGCGTCGAGGACGCCATGAAGTGGAAGGCGGGGAACTATCGCGGCCTGCTCGTTGACGGCGTGCTCGTCACGGTCAACCTGCCGCAGTCGGTGATCGCCGAGGTCGTCGAGACGGCGCCGTCCGTGAAGGGCTCGCCGAACGGCCTGAAGGACGCGGTGCTCGACAACGGCATCACCGTGAAGGTCAGCATGGCGATCAACAACGGCGACCGCGTGCGCATCGACACGGAGACGCTCGAGTACAAGGAACGCGTCCAGTAGTTGAGCGGCACCGACCGCGACGTCCGCGACGGCGGCGGGGCCCTGCAGGCTCCGCCGCCGTTCTCAATTTGAGAGCGCCCCACGACGCACACGGCTGCGAGCGATCCCGCACGTCCTGCGGTGCGTGCAGCCTCGGATCGAGGCCGCCCGCGCTCAGCCGCTCGGTCCGCAGCCATGGCACCTCCTGTGCAGACTGCGCCCCGTTCCGTGCGCGTGCCGATGGGGTGTGCGCATGGAGACGCATGAACCGCGGGACCGGGCTCCTCCGCGGATCGAACGAGGAGGCGACCGAATGACGCTGTGCGCGACGCTTTGCGCGACGCTGTGCGATGTCCTCCGCGGCGTGCGATGCGCCCGCGTCGTCGTGTTCCTCGCTCTCGCAGTGGTCGCAGCGGTCGCAGCGATCGCGCCCGATGGCCTCGCGGCCACGACCACGCGCGGTACCTGGACCACCGGGCACAAGAAGATCCTCGTCATCCCCGTCCGCTTCACGGACTTCGGCGGACCGTCGGACGTACCCAACGCAAACGGATACCACTCCGAGTGGGGCCGCTTCGCCGACGGCACGACGCAGGCGGAGATCGCCGCGTTCGTCGAGCGGCAGTCGTACGGCAAGTGCACGGTCGAGTTCACGCTGCTGCCCGAGATCGACATGGGCGTGAGCTACACGGCCTACAACGCGACCTACCCGGGCCTCACGACGTCGAAGTTCACGAACTGGTCGGAGCCCGGGTCGATCCTCGACGACGCCCGGGCGAAGGCGCGCGCCGCCGGCATCGCGGCGGGGAACGCGGCGCTCTACGACACGGACAACTACGACCTCGACATCGTCGCGTGCGGGTTCATCCCGGGGCAGGGCACGTCTTCGTCTGGGCTGACGCACGGGAAGGGCGTGTTCGCGCTGAACTTCAAGGTGCTCGCGCACGAGCTCTGCCACAACTTCGGCTGCCAGCACGCGAACGGCCGCTCCGGCCCGGCAATGCACTCGCAGACGAAGCCCGGCTCGTACTTCTACGAACCGTACGGCGACGTCTACTGCCTCATGGGATACGCCCCGACGACGGTGGACCCGCTCCCTCCGGCGCGCGATCTGAACGCGTTCTGGAAGAACCTGTTCGGCTGGCTCCCCGACGCGAACCTCGCCGCGCCGACGACGTCCGGAACGTACCGGATCCACGCGTTCGACCAGGGGTCGATCGACGCCGGGAAGAACTACGCGATGAAGATCCGCCGCGACGCGGACCGCGTCTACTGGTACGACTTCCGCCAGGCGATCACGGGCACCGATGCCGCATGGGCAGCGAGCGGACTCGAAGTCCATTTCGGTGGCGAGTCGATCCCCGCCACGGCCGGCCACACGCTGCTGCTCGACATGACCCCGGGCAGCCGGGGCGACACGACCGCGCCGCTCTACGCGACGATGCACGACGCGCAGCTCCAGATCGGGAAGACGTTCACCGACCCCGAGATCGACCTGCACGTGACGCCGATCCAGAAGGGCGGCACGACGCCCGAATCGCTCGACGTGGTCGTGAACTTCGGCCCGTTCGCCGGCAACGGAGCGCCGTCGGTCTCGATCTCCCCCGCCACGGTCACGGTCGCGGCGAACGTCGCGCAAACATTCACCGCGACGGCGTCCGACCCCGACGGCGACACGCTCGCGTACTCGTGGGAGTTCGACGACTGGGACGTGCTCGGCGGGACTTCGTACGGCGCGTCGAACGGCGGCGCGAATTCCGACGCGCGGATCTCGACGCAGGGCAGTCACACGTGGACGCGGAGCGGAACGTACATCGTCCGCTGCACCGCGACCGACATGAAGGGCCACGTGAAGACCGCGTCGTCCACGGTGACGGTCACCGGCGGGACCGCTGCGCTGCTCACGATCAGCGGCACGGTGAAGGACGAGTCCGGGAACCCGCTCGAAGGCGCGGTGGTCAACAACTACAAGGCGTCCGGGACCGGCGCGGTGTCCTACGGCAGCGCCGCTTTCGCCGGGTCGAGCCCCACCGCGGCCGACGGGAAGTTCATCATCCCGCTGCCCGCGACGCTCGCCTCGCCCTACAACCTGACGTGCCTGTACCGGGGCTACGGGTTCTCGTGCTCGTGGGCCAACGGCACCGTCTACGTCTCGACGACGAGCCGTTCCGGCGTGGACTTCACGCGGCTGCGGGCGACCCGCACGGTGTCGGGCGGCGTCTACGTGGCGGGCCGCGGGTACGACCCCGCGACGGACGGCGACCTGTTCGTGAGCGACGGCACGCAGAACGTGGCGGTCGCCGGCGGCGCCTTCCAGATGAGCGTGGCCGACGGCACGGCGCTCACGCTCACGCCCGCGGCGAGCAACCCCACGTACGTCGTCACGTCCACGTTCCCGAAGCCGTACACCGTCGTGGACGACTTCAACCTGCTGCACTTCTTCGTGGACATCCCGGGCGGGATGCCGCGCATCCAGTTCGCGTCGGCCGGCACGACGAGCAACGACACCGTCGGAACGGTGCAGATCCCCGTCGAGTTCACGCTGCCGTCCGGCATGACGTCGTGGCCCGCGGACCAGCAGATCCTCTACTGGATCGACCGCAGCAGCACGGCCGAGTACGGCGTGGACTACAAGATGTCCGGCGGCCGCATCCTCTTCCCGCGGCTTTCCGGCGCTGCGACGCGCACGATCCCGCTGAAGATCCTCCACGACGGCGTCCCGAAGAGCCGGACGGTGGTCGTGAAGATGGGCCCCGCGACGTCGATCGCGAGCCTCGGCGCGGTCACGACCTACACGTACACGATCACGAACCCGACGCCTCCGCCTCCGCCGCCCCCGCCGCCCCCCGTCGATCCGAAGCCGGTGACGCCGGAGATCGGCACAGTCGGCACGATCGTCGAGATCCGCGGGACGGCGTTCGGCACCGCGAAGGGGCGCGTGGAGGCGACGCTCGCCACCGCGGCGGCGAAGCACCCGAAGAGGCTGCGGCTGAAGGTTCTGACGTGGACAGACACCGTCATTCGGGCCCAGATCGCGAGGGCGTTCCCGGGCACGTTCGACCATCCGGCTGCGTGCGACCTGGCCGTGCTGCCCAGATTCGGCAACTCGCAGACGTTCACGTCGGGCTTCCGTTTCGTCGCGCCGACAATCGCGTCGGTCTCGCCCGACCTCGCGGCGGCGGCTTGGTCTCCGCGGCAGGACGTCTCGCTCACAGGTGATGCCTTCGGGACGGTGCGCGGCACGGTCACCGCGACCTGGGTGGCGGGCGCCCGCGTCATGACGAAGTCCTGCAAAGTGCTGTCGTGGCCGAGCGCAGCCGCCGAGGGCGGCGACGGTCCGGGGCAGGTGCGCGTGCAACTGCCGGCCGCGTTCCGTTCGTCCGCCACCGGCGTGACGCTGTCGCTCCGCAACAGAGTCGGCACCGCGATCTGGCCCGCGCCGGTTCCGGCGCTGGCTGCGAAGTGATGGGTTGACGCCGGACAACCGGGTGCACCCGCGGGGCGTGTAGCGTGAGCTCCATCCATACGGAGCACATCGCCATGAAGCCGATCGGAAACGCCACGACCACGCCCCGCCCCGACGACGGCCCGCCGCC
>JAIOPE010000082.1 GCA_021414065.1 Planctomycetota bacterium | reverse complement strand
CGTCGTCGGCTCCTCGGTCCGGGCCGGTTCCTGTTAGGTTCTCGGAACTCGCCCCTACCTCGTCGGGGGCCTCGCCCACGAGCGCGTCGTCGTCGGCTCCTCGGTCCGGGCCGGTTCCTGTTGGATCTCGGAACTCGCGTTCTCTCGGAACTCGCCCCTACCTCGTCGGGGGCGTCCCCCACGAGCGCGCCGTCTTCGACTCCTTGGTCCGGGGCGGTTCCTGTTAGGTTCTCGGAACTCGCCCCTACCTCGTCGGGGGCGCCCCCACGAGCGCGCCGTCTTCGGCTCCTCGGTCCGGGGCGGTTCCTGTTGGGTTGCGGTCGACCGTCGATCGCGTCTCGCGCGCGCCTCGACCCTGGCGTCGTCGCCCCATCGTGATGGAATGGAGCCGATGGCCCCCTCGCACGACGAAACGCCGTTCCCGACCGATCCCCGCGGGCGCCTGGCCGTGGCCGAAGCGCTGCGCGGCGCGCGGACAATCGCGGCAGCCGGCCACCTCCCGCTCGACGGCGACGGTATCGGCTCGGCACTGGGTCTTGTCCACGCGCTCCGCGCCGCCGGTCGCGAGGCGGTCTGCGTGATCGGCGGACCGGTCCCGCGCAATCTGACGTTTCTGCCCGGCATCGCGGACGCGGTGCGCCTGCCCGGGGCCCTTCCATTCGTTCCAGACGCCTTCGTGGCGCTGGACGGCGGCGACGAGGACCGATTCGTCCCCATGCTGCCGCTCGCCCGCTCCGCACGGCACTTCCTCGACGTGGACCACCACGTGACGAACAAGCGGTTCGGCACGGCTTCGTGGGTGGACGCAAACCACGCGGCCACCGGCCTGATGGTGCTCGGACTCATCGACGATCTCGGGCTGCCGCTGACGCCCGACGCGGCCCTGTGCATCTACGTGGCCTTGGTGACCGACACGGGGCGGTTCTCGTACTCGAACACCGACCCCGCGTCGCACGAGGCGGCCGCACGGCTCCTGCGGCACGGCGTCCGTCCCGACGAGGTCCTGCGTCACGTCTACCGATCGTTGCCGCGGGGCCGCCTCGACATCGCCGCGGAAGTCACGCGTCGGCTCGCGACATCGCCCGACGGCACGCTCGCGTGGTCCGAGGTGACGCTCGCGATGTGCGCGGAGGCCGGCGTTGCGCCGCTCGACGCGCACGACGCCATCGAAGTTCCGCTAGCCCTCGGCGGAGTCGAGGTGGCCGCGCTGTTTCGCGAGCAGGAACGTGGTACGGCCGAGCCGGCGGCGACGCACGTGAGCCTGCGCAGTACGACAACCTTCGATGTGGCGGCGTTCGCCGTCGCACGCGGCGGCGGCGGGCACCGCCGGGCTGCGGGGTTCACCGCGCAAGAGTCCCCGGCTGCGGCGGCCGCCCGGATCGTCCCTGACCTTCAGGCCGCGGTCGTTCACCATCGAGCAACCGAGGTCGGCCGGTGACTGACGATCCCCGCGAGGAGGTCTGTCGGCTCGTGCGCCGAGCGCGCATGCTGGCTGCCGCCGAGCGCGAGGCGGGCGTGATCGACCTCGCCGGAACGCCTGCGCCCGCAGGTCCAGCCGCGGAATCAGGAGTTCCGGCGGTCGTCGGAACGACGGTCGCTCATGCAACGGTGCCCCGCCCAGCAACGCCTCGTGTGACGCCGTCCCAATCGCAGCGGCCCGCCGCGACCGCCCCGAGCTCCCCGACTGCGACGTATGTCCCCCCCCGGGAGACATCGGCGACTTCCGCTGCACCCGCCGCGCCGGTGCGGTCGCTCGATCTTCCGAACGACGTGCTCGCACCGTTCGGCGGGCTCGACGCGGAGGTCGCCGCGTGTCGCAAGTGCAGACTCTGCGAACTCCGCACGCGAACGGTGTTCGGCGAAGGCAGCCCGACGGCACGCCTCGTGTTCTGCGGCGAGGCGCCTGGGTTCGACGAGGACCGAACCGGCCGACCGTTCGTCGGGGCCTCGGGCGAGCTGCTGACTGCCATGATCGAGAAGGGGCTGAAACTGCGTCGCGAAGACGTGTTCATCCTGAACACGATCAAGTGCCGCCCACCGGAGAACCGGGCACCGCTCGCGGACGAGCTCCTGGCCTGCCGACCGTTCCTCGAGCGGCAACTCGCCGTGATCCGCCCCACCGTGATCGTCGCGCTCGGAAACCCGGCGTCGCGTGCGTTGCTGGGGAGCGTGCCGGGCATCAAGACCATCCGCGGCCAAGTCTTCGACGGCTTCGGCGCGAAGATCGTGCCCACGTTCCACCCGGCGTACGTGCTCCGCGAGCCGACGTCGAAGCGCGACGTCTGGACCGATCTGCAGACTGTCATGCGGCTCCTCGCGGGACCGGTCTGACCCGGGTCGGCTGCGCCGCGTCGGCGAGGAGGGATGCGGCACGTCTCAGCCGTCTCGATCGTCTCTGGTGCCGGCGCGTAGTGCTTTCGTTTGCTGCGATGTGGGCCGTCTTCACGCGATCCCTCGCGGATCTCCCAGGCTGGCAGCCCGTCGGAGTCGTCGGCCGATGCCGGATGCGTCGTGGCGAGCCGGCTGCAAGGCGCGAGGCGGACCGGCGCGGGCGAAACCTCCGACAGGCTGCTAGACTCCCCGCCGAGACCCACCAGCGTGCCCGCGCCGAACCCCATCCTAGGAATCCATGCCACCGCCGGTGCGACGGCTTGGGCGTGCGTGCGCCGCGAAGACGACGGGTCGTTTCGGGTCATCAGTTCAGGGATCGAGTCGGCGCCGGACGATCCCGTCGATGCCGTGACGCGCGCGGCCGCGATCGCCGCGCGCAAGCCGTTCCGCGGACGAGGCACGTTGATCGCCCTGCCTGATTCGGCGGGTTGCCTGGTGACTGCCGTTCTCGCCGCCGACGAACTCGATCTCACAGGCGATGACCTCGTTCGCGAACTGCACGAGCACACTCCGTTCGAGCCCGAAGTCGCGGCGCTCCGGTTCCGGTTGCTCCGAACGGACGGACGCCGCCGCGAGATGCTCGTCGCGGCGCTGCCGACGGCACAGGACCGGCGGTTCCGCGACGCCGCGTCGCCGCGCGGCGACCCCTCCATCGGGTTCGGCTTCGCGAGCGCGTCGATCGTGCGGGGGGCCCGCGCGCTCGGCGTCTGCGAGCCGGCGTCGTACGTCGTCGAACTGCACCCCCACGTGACGCACGTGTACGCGATCGACGACCAGCGCGCCCGCCGCTATCTGCTGCCGGCGGGCGCCGTCGAGCTCGTCGCGGCGGCCGCGGGGGCGCTTTCGCGCCCCGTCGCAGCGGTCCGCGACGCGGTGGCATCCGGCGCTGTGGACGCTGCGACGGAAGCCGCGCTCGCCGCTGCGGCGGAAGTGCTCGCGCACGACATACAGGACGTGGCGCGCTACCACGTCGTCCAGCGGTACGTCCCAAACGACCCTCCGGAGAACCTCCCGACGCCGAAGTTCCACGGTGCCGGCCCGCTCCTCGACCGCGGGCCGCTTCGTCGCGCGCTCGCCGCACACCTCGGTGCGGCCTTCGCTTCGGGCGCTCCGCTGGCGGAGGCGCCCGGTGAGACGCGTCCGCGGATCGTCTGGGACGCAGCCCCGGCAGAGCGGATGGCGGCACTCGCGGGCGCTGTCGGCGCTGCGCTCGAGGCCTTTCAGCCGAGAGACGCTCAGCTCGTACTCCACGC
Organism: Planctomycetota bacterium; assembly: GCA_021414065.1. Taxonomy (GTDB): domain Bacteria; phylum Planctomycetota; class JAJSAM01; order JAJSAM01; family JAJVHW01; genus JAIOPE01. The sequence goes on along the minus strand of JAIOPE010000082.1, from coordinate 35,309 downwards.
GCTCCCTGCCGACCTCCCCGCGGTGCGCGATCGCTCGCCGTGGCCGCTGGCTGCGGCGATCGCGGTGGTTGCCGCAGCCGCAGGCGGCTGGCTGTACGTGACGCGCCCGGAGTCGCCGGTGACGGAAGCCGGACCGGGTCGCCAAGCGGCGCTGACCGTCCCGCCGGCCGTTGACGAGGCTTCACGCGCCGTCGCGCTGATCGACGTCGCCGACGCCGTCGCGGAACTCATCGGCGACGGGTTCGCGCCGACACGCGTGGAAGTGACGTGGACCGGCGCCGGATACCGCGTCGCGTGCGACGCCACGGGCGCAGCGCTGCGGTCGCCGCGCCTCGCTCGGCTCGCGCCGCGGGTACAGGACGAGTCCTGGACCCAGGGCGACGGCAGCGCCGACTCGATCGCGTACTCGGGCCGCTGGTTCGCACCGGCGCCGGCACGGCCGACCGAGCTGGACGCAGACGCGGCGAAGCACCTCGACACCGCGCTCGGCGCGTGGCGCGCGGCAAGGTCGGACGCCGCACGACGCGGGCGGGACGAAGTCCGTGCGCCGGGGCTCGTCGCGCTCCTCGCGACGTCGGACGCCGGCGCACGGATCGTCGCGCAGTGCGAACCAGACGGCACGCAGGCGTCAGCGACGCGCACCGACACGATCGACACGGACGTCCGCTCCGAGCCGGAGCCACCCGCCGCGCGCGACGGAGCGGAGTTCGTCTCGGACGTCGCGCCGCGCCTGCGCTCGGCGCTCGTCGCAACTCCGGTAGCGTCTTCCGCGCTGGCGCTCGGCACGGCACCGTCGGATCTCGGCGGAGTCGTCCTCACCTGGTCGGACGGCGACGCGCGGCGCCTGCAGAGTCGCACTGCAAGCGAACCCTGGACGGATACGATGGAGGTGCCGCCGGGCCCCGGGGTCTGGTCGGCGCCGGCTGAACAGATCACGCCGCCGCGCCGCTGGCGCCTGACCCTGGACACCCCAGGCGGAAGCAGCTACGCCGGGATTCCGAGGTACGTCCGGCCGGTGGCGCTCGCCGTGATCGCGGAAATCGCACCGCCGTCGGGCACGCACGTGCGGATCGTGCTCCGGGGCGCCGGATCGGCCGCCGGGCTCTCCGCAGAAGGTGAGATCACCCTGGGCGACGAAGCATCGCTCCCGCTCGACGCTCCGGCGCCCGGTACGAGTCCCACGCTCGACGCCGGAGTCCGCATCCAGGCCGTTCGCGTCCTGCAGACCCTGGAAACGACCACCGTCCGCGCCCCCACCTTCCGCCCGGACGGGCGGGTGGAACGCGACGCCGACGGCAACGCCCTGTGGGCCGAGCGCCGCGAACCGAGGCCGATTCGCGTCCTCGAGGCGGATCTCGTCCACCCATCCGGGAAGGTCGAGACGGTTTCCCGAAAAATGACAGACGGGTGACGGGGCCTCCGCAGTATTCTCCCCGCCGGAAGACGTTCCGGGCCGGTCGCCGAGCTGTCCTCACGAGGCTCGCCAACCGATCCGGTGCCGCTTGACGCTTGGGTTTCTTGACGTTGGGTTTATTTCTGGGCAATTCCTGGGCTGGGCTCTCGGACGGAGACGCGACTTCGTAGTCCACCGTCTCCGTCCAGCCGCTTTCCCTTCGGGGGGTCTTCGCATGATCGCGCCTCGTTCCAAGACGGCCGTTGTCAAGACCGCGTTCGCGCTGGTCACGGCACTCTCAGTGGTCGGCTGCAAGAGCAAGACCGCAGCTCCCGAGGCCACGAAGCCGGCTACGCCGGCGGCGGCGGCCCCGAAGGCCGCGCCTGCGGCTCCCGCGGCAGCGGCGCCGAAGGCGGCCCCGATGACCCCGGCGGCTGTCCCCGCGGCCGCTGCGCCGACGACGGCTCCCGCTTCCGGCGGTGGGTCGGCGCTCGACGGCGCGATCCGCGACAAGTCCGTCCGCGAGCAGCAGCGGCAGGTCCTCGTGGCGAACTATCTGCGCCTCGCCGACCAGTCGTTCGGTGAGTCGCGCTTCGACGAAGCGAAGAAGTTCTATGGCGACGTGCTCGACCTCGAGCCGAAGAACGATCTCGCCCGCCGCCGACTCGCCCAGATCGGCGCCCTCACGGGCGACGCCCCGGCCGGCGCGCGCGACGTCTTCGACTCCGCGGTTGACTCCTGGCGCGTTCGCGTCGATCAGGCCAAGGCCGAGGTGTCGAGCCTCTCGACCCAGGCCAAGGCGAAGGTCGAAGCGGGTGACTACGACGGCGCGGTCGGCCTCTACGACCAGGCGCTCGTGATCGTCCGTCTCTACCCCGCGAACGTGGACTTCTCGCCCACCGAGGCCGGTCTCAACCAGCTCAAGCTGAAGGCGAAGGACTCCGCGGCCTCGGCCACCGAGTCGCGCCGCGCGCGCACCGTCGAAGAGGCGAACGGCCGGGCCAAGGCGGAAGCCGCGGCACAGCGCGCCGAGCGCCAGAGCCGTCTCTCCCGCCTCCTGCGCGAGTCGAACACTGCGATGGAGTCGGGCCGCTACGAGCAGGCGCACAACCTGTCGCAGGCCATTCTCGAGATGGACCCGACGAACAAGCAGGCGCGTCAACTCCGCGACCTCTCGCTCAACGCGATGCACGACGAACTCGACGAGAGCGGTCGCACGCTCGTCATCGAGGAGTGGAAGCGCACCTTCGAAGCGCTCGCCGTGTCGTCCACGCCGCAGACCGAGGACTACCAGTTCCCCGCGTCGTGGGGTTCGGTCCAGGCCCGTCGCACGGCCCCTTCGCTCACCTCGACCGCGGACGCCGCCGAGGACCCGCGTGACAAGGAAGTGCGCAACCGCCTCGAGGGCCAGCGCACGTCGGTCAACTTCGAGGCCACCAAGCTCGACGACGCAATCGCGTACCTCTCGCGTATCTCCGGCACGAACATCGTCATCCTCCCGAAGGCCCGCGAGGGCAAGTCGGACGAGGAGCTGACGATCCAGAGCCTGAAGTTCGAGCAGGCGCTCCCGGTGGCCCAGATCCTCTCGCTGATCACGAAGCTCTCGGGACTCGCGTGGAACGTCGAGAACGGCGTCGCGCAGATCACGACGGCCGATGACGCCCGCGGCACGATGCTCGTCCAGCTCTACGACGTGAAGGACATCGCGACGCCGATCCCGCAGTTCCCCGGCGAAGACGTCAACCTCGACCCGACGGGTGAGCTGACAACGGCTGAGGAAGTTCCGGAGGCGGTCGCCGAGTACCAGCTCGACGGCATCGTCGAACTCGTCCAGAACAACGTGGACAAGGCCGTGTGGGAGTCGGGCGGCGAGGTGTCCGGTCTCCAGCCCGGCACGCTGGTCGTCAAGGCCCCTCGCGAGACGCACAAGAAGGTCCAGCAGCTCCTGTCCGGCCTCCGCGGCGCAGGCGGCCTCCAGGTGTCGATCGAGACCCGCTTCATCACGGTCAGCGACAACTTCCTGCAGGACGTCGGCGTTGACATCCGCGGCCTCGGTGACCAGTCCGGCGGCGTCGGCCTCCCGGGCAAGGGCGGCCTCCGCGGCCCCGGCGGCACCACCATCCCGGTCACGTTCGACGACCTGTTCTTCAACTCGGCCGCGCCGCTCGGCTCGTCCGGAACCGACGCCACGACCGGCATCTTCTACAACATGAACAGCGACGGCGACCTGCGCGCGCGGTTCGAGAACCTGTACGACACCGCGTTCGGCAAGGCCGGCGTGCTGACGACGAGCGGCGGCTTCTCCTTCCAGGGCACGCTGATCGACGACACGCAGCTCGAGGTGATCCTCCGCGCGGTCCAGAAGAGCGACCGCTCGACGATCGTCCTGGCGCCTCGTCTCACCGCGTACGCCGGGCAGCGCGCGAACATCACCGTCCTGAACCAGGTCAGCTACATCTCGGACTTCGACGTCGAGATCGCGCAGGCCGCTCAGATCGGTGACCCGATCGTCCAGACGCTGCGTGACGGCGTCATCCTCGACGTCAAGCCGATCGTCACCGCCGACCGTCGCTTCATCACGATGGAACTGCGCCCGACGATCGCCATCCTCACGCGTCCCATCGCGACCTTCCAGACCACGCTCGCTCAGGGTCCCCCGGTCACGATCCAGCTCCCCGAGCTCCAGATCCAGCGCGTTCGCACCACGGTCACCATGCCCGACGGCGGCACGCTGCTCCTCGGCGGCCTGAAGTTCTTCGAGGAGAAGCGCCTCGAGTCTTCGGTGCCGTGGCTCGACAAGGTGCCGGTCGTCAGCTTCCTCCTGTCCCGCAAGGGCACGTACCAGGAGCGTCGCAACCTGCTGGTCCTCATCCGCGCCCGCATCGTGCGGCCGGAAGAAGACGAGCCCGCCGCTTCCCGCTGAAGCGGATCGATCCTGTTGATCTCCGAGGGAGGTGGCGAGAGCCGCCTCCCTTCTGATTCCCCAGGCGCTCATCGCAGGGCGCCTGACAACGGACTCGCGGCACGCTCGCGCCTGGGTTTGCGAGCGCCGCAACTCGGGGCCAGCGGAGGGCGGATTGACACGATGCGGACGAAATCCGGTGTCTGCCCTTGACCGTCCGGCACACGGTGCTAGTGTTGGCGCTGCCTGCCCGTCGCCCCGCGCGGGACCCTTGAAACAGAGGTCCCGGCACCATGTCCGAACCGCTCCGCCTCGCGTCGCCCAGCGACTGCGTCGCGTGTCCGACCAGCTCAGCGACCCTACCGGGCCGGGCTCGTCGTTCCGGACTCCGGGCGTTCATTGGTGGCTCCGGCGTGGCCGCATTCGAGAGCTTGGGGCATGCGTTCGTGACGCTTCTTGGATCGGTCGGGGCGCCGGCTTCGTCGCCGCGCGGCGATTTCAGGTCAAAGGTTGAACCGGCATCGATGCGAAGCTACGATCCGCGACTTCGCGCCGGGCTCAGCTTGGCCGACTGTTTGACGGCACTCGACAGGGCATCCTTCCGGTTGTGCGAACGTTCCCCGGCGAACGTGTCGCAGTTCCCGACACGCTCGGGGCCGGCAGGTAGAGAGGTGAAGATGTCGCACTTCGCGAATCGCCGGACCGCTTTCACTGCTGCGGTCCTCGTCCTGTTCCTCGCGGGTGCCGCCGGCGGCGCCCGGGCCGACGGCGACACACGGACCTCGCCACCGACAAGTTCAACAGCCTGATCAACGACCCGAAGTCGACCAAGGAGCAGAAGGCGGACGGCCAGTACGGACTCGCGCTGCTGACCTACGCCGACGCCCGCTTCATGGCGGCCGAGCGCAACGACAAGCGCAAGAAGCCGATGGAAGAGGTCCTGAAGCGCTTCGACGGCGCAGACGAGGCGTTCGCGAGCTTCATCAAGGACAACGGAAGCCACCCGCGCATCCTCGACGCGAAGCTCACACGCGGCAAGTTGCTGCAGGACAAGGCCGAGTACGTCAAGGCGTGCCTCGAACTCGGTTGGGCGCCCGCAAGCGGCGCGTCGAACTGGCAGAAGCAGATGGCCGATTGGTTCGACCAGGCGATCCAGCTCTTCGACGCGGCGCAGAAGAAGGCGGCCGACGACCGCGACGAGCTGAAGCGCCAGCGCAAGGACTCGGGCGACGCCTGGGACGAGGCGACGGACCAGCTCGCGGTCGTCTGGCTCTACCGCATCGCGGCGCTGAAGGGCAAGGGCGAGGCCCTCCCGAAGGGCGACCCGACGGGCACCGCGGCCCTCACGCAAGCGATCAAAGAAGGCTCCGACGACTACCAGTGGGAGTTCGGTTCCACGGTGCGCGGACTCTGGGCGATCCACTACGCAGGCCTCGCAGCGGCTCTGCTCGACAAGACCGCCGACACCTTCAACTACCTGCACACGGCGGCCTCCGCGAACGCGGAAGACGACAACTCCCCCGCCATGCAGGAGATCACCTTCCAGAGCTTCAAGGAGCTCGGCAAGGCCTGCCTCGCCTTTGGTCGTCGCGACAAGGACAACTGGCCGGCGAAGGCGATCGAAGAGTTCGCCCACATGGCCCAGGCGTGGCCCGAGTGGAAGAAGCATCCCGAAGGTCAGCGCGCCGGACTCGTGTGGTCGTCGCTCCTCGCCCAGTCCGGACAGGGCGACAAGGCCCTCGCACTCGTCGAGTCCCTCTGCAAGGCCGCCGACCAGTCGAACAGCAACGCCCGCGGTGAGTGCACCGCAATGCTCGGCAAGCTGATGACCGGCGGTGGCGGCGGCGGCACTGCGATCGGCCGGATCGACCCGGAGACCGCCACGAAGATCGCGATGAACAAGTGGCGCGAGAGCGACTTCAACGGCGCCGTCCGCGGGTTCCAGGCCGTCGTCGCCAACTGCGACGAGCGGGAAGAGTGGGACAAGTTTGGATGGTCCGCCTGGGACTACATCGGACGCAGCTACGGCATCCAGGGCCGCTGGTTCGAGGCGTTCCTTGCGTTCGACCAGATCGAGCAGGCGTGGCGCAAAGACAAGGTGAACGAGAAGCTCTCCTCGCTGACCGACGAGACCGGTTGGTCGCGCGCGGGAGCCTTGGACCAGCTCTCTCGCCAGACGAAGGACGCCGAGGACAAGGCTGCCGCCAAGCGGGCGCTCGACGAGTTCACGAACGACCACCCGGGGAGCGCGCGCAACCTAGGCGGCAAGGAAGCCGCTGCGGCAACCGCGCTGCGCGACGCGGAGGGCAGCCGCTCGGACCCGGACGCCTACAAGGCCGCATGCGCCGCCGCGCTCAAGCTGTACTCGGAGCTCGACGCCGCCAGCAAGACCGCCGACAAGAACAAGGCTACGATCGCCCAGATCCTCCAGAAGATGGGCGAGTTCGACAAGGCCATCGCCGCCGCAGACGAGTGGCTCGCGCAGAAGCGTCCTGAGACCACGGACAGCCTGATCCGCCGCTCGCGCGAAGAAGGCCGCCGCATCGTTCTGGCGGTTGCTCTCACCGGGCGGGCCGAAAAGGCCGCCAGCCTCGCTCGGTCGCCGGACCGCGCAGCGGCTGCGGCGTCGAACCAGGACCTCCTGACATCGCTCGACAAGTACGGTCCGGAGTTCAAGGACATCGCCTCCAACGGCGCCGCTCAGATCGACCAGTGGCGCGCAGAGGGTCTGATCGGCACCGGCAAGGTGGACGACGCCGACCAACTCGTCGGCAAGCTCCTCGAGAGCAACCCCGCCGGCCGCAACAACGCCTATCTCTGCGCGATCATCGGCTTGGCGCTCGAGCGCGCGGCGCTCGACCGACGCGACAACAAGGGCGACGAGGTCGGCTATCGGCAGCTCATGATCCGGTCCGCCCGCCGCCGCGAGTGGGTGCTCGACAATCAGAAGACGAAGGACGGCGCACCCGCCCCGCGCAACCCGGACGTCATCCGGACGGTCGGCGACGCCTACGCAGACGGCGGCGACTTCGGCAAGGCCGAAGCCCTCCTCACCGAAGCGCAGAAGGCGTACGACGAGCTTGCAGCCGCCGGAAAGGACGACGCCGAGAAGGACAAGAACGTCAAGAAGTCGCGCACGTGCCGCATCGAGTTGATCGGCCTGCTCGTGAAGCAGGCGAAGTTCGACGCCGCGATCCCCCAGCTCGAGAAGGAGATCGCGAAGGACCCGAAGGAGCGCGACGCGTTCCTGAAGAAGATCCAGACCACCGACGCGATCACCGACGCCGATTTCAAAAAGCTGCTCGACAAGACGGACGCGAACAAGGCCCTGCTCGACCAGCTCTCCGTGGCGTACATGAAGGCGCCGTCGAAGGATCGACTCTTCGCCGCGGCAAACCTCAGCTACATCCTCAACCTCACGATGGCCAAGGACGAGCGCCACGGTTCCGAGTACATCGACTTCCTGCTGCGGCGCGGCGAGGCGTATCTGATGCTCGCCGAGTTCACGCGCCTGCCGGAGCACTACAAACAGGCGTCGGCCACGGTGCGTAACAGCATCATCATCCCGGGCAACGTCGAGAGCTACGAGGCCACACGGCCTGGCTCGAAGAAGCGCGGCGACATCCTCCTCCAGAAGGCCGAGGAAGGTCTCCGGAAGGTCGGGGTCAAGTGAGCAGAGGAGACCGGTCGATGAAGCCCACGTTCCCGCTCGTCGTGCTCGCCGCCGCGTTGCTCGCCGCAGGCGCTGCAATCGGACCCGCCGTGCTGTTCGCTCCGTCGGCCGCGGCCGACGAGTCGAAGCAGCGCCCCGACGTGATCGTCCAAACCGAGGCCGGCCAGAAGAAGCGCAAGCCCGGCAGGATCGAGTCGGCGGACTACGACAAGGTCGTCTTCACCGCGCAGGGCGGCAAGAAGACCGACCTCCCCGCAATCGACGTCGATGTGGACTCGATCCAGTGGTCTGACGCCCCTGCCGGCTACGAAGACGGCGTGCGTGCGCTCGCTGCTGGCGACGGCGAAACAGCCCGGCGCAGCTTCAACGACGCGCTCAACGAGAAGGGCGTCAAGCCCGACATGCGGGACTGGGTCATCGAGTTCGCGAACGCCGGCCTCGGCCGGGCCTGGCTCCTCGCGGGCGATGCGGATAAGGCCGCCGACGCATTCGGCAAGGCACGCACCGCGAACGCAAAAAGCATGATCCTCGACCGCATCTTGCTCGGCTTGGCCGAAGCCGAGGCGGCCCGGGGCAAGGGCGACGCCGCGGCTCGCGCTGCCGACGACCTCATTGCCGCCGCGAAGTCCGCGAGACGCTCCACCTGGGAACTCGACGCGAACATCGTGAAGGCCAAGATCAAGCTCGCTGCCGGCGACTACGCAGGCGCGATGACCGCATTCGACGACACCGTACGCTTCGCTGAAAACGCGTCCCTCACCGAGAAGACCGATGCGGGCAAGGCGCAGTTGAAGCGCGCGGGACTGGACGCGGCCGTGCGCCGCGGTTGGGCGATGATCAAAAAGGGCGAGTCCACGAAGTCGCAGGCCGACTACGAGGCCGCGAAGTCCTATCTCGACTCGCTCGTGAGCAAGCACCCGGGCGACCCCTCGGTTGCCGGGGCCGCGTCGAATGCCGCCGGCGTCGCGAAGTTCGCATCAGGCGACGCCAAGGGCGCGCTCAGGCAGTTCATGACCACCGAGGTCGTCCACTTCCGGGCTCGCGAAGAAGTGGCCTGCTCGCTCTGGTGGCAGGCGGAGTGCTGGAAGAAGCTTGGAAACGAGCAGAACCGGTCCGACCGTCTGCAGGATCTGAAGAAGTCGTTCCCCGGCTCGGAGTGGGCACGCAAGGCCCAGTGAGAGCCGTTTACCAATTCGCACGGTGGGTTGCTGGGCGAGGAGCGTCCGGCACAAGCAGCAAGGAGTCGAGAGCATGAAGGTGTCCAAGGTTTGGGCCAACGGCCTGGTGGCGGCGACCTTTCTCGCCGCGGTTTCCGTGTCCACGTACGCCCAGGACGCAGCCGCGCCGGGCGCCGAGGTGGACAACGGCGACCTGACGTTCCAGAAGTACCTCGACTACGGCGGCTGGGTCGGCTGGCTCATCATCGTCTGCTCGGTGGCGATGGTGGCGCTCATCATCGAACACTGCGTCAACATCCAGCGCGACAAGCTGGTGCCGCCGGAAGTGATCGACGAACTCGAGGCGCTGCTCACGGAGCAGGAGTACCAGGAGGCCCTGGAGCTCTGCGAGTCCGAGAAGAACTTCGTCACGGCCATGGTCGGCGCCGCGCTGACGCACATGGAGCACGGGTTCGACGAGATGCGTGACGCCGCGACCGGCGCCGCCACGTCGGAGATCGGCAAGCTGAACCAGAAGATCAGCTACATGACGCTGCTCGCGAACATCGCCCCGATGCTCGGGCTGTTCGGCACGGTGTTCGGAATGGTCGGCGCGTTCACGGAGATCGTGAAGCTCGGACCCGCCGTCACGCCGAAGGACCTCGCCGGCGGCGTGCAGCAGGCGCTCATCACCACAGTCGACGGCCTCCTGGTCGCGATCCCGTGCATCTGCTTCGGCTTCTACATCAAGAACAAGGTCAACACGATCTGCGACGAACTGCAGTCGGTCGGGTTCGACATGATCGAGCGGTTCCGGGTCGCTGGAAAGTCCGCCTAACCGCGGAAGAGGTGCCCATTGGGCAAAAAGAGACCGAAGATCAAGCCCCCCGGTGAGAACCGGGCGGCCGAGTTCGACATGACGCCGATGATCGACGTCACGTTCCAGCTCATCGTGTTCTTCCTCGTGGCGAACGACCTCTCCCGCAAGGAGATCGTGGACCTGAAGCTGCCTCAGGCCGAGCACGGCGCTGAGGACAAGGCAAGCGAGGAGATCCGAGTCGTTCTCAACATCAAGAAGCCGGCCGACCCGAACCAGCGGCTTCCCACAGTCTTCGTGCGCGGCAAGGAGTTCGACGTCAAACAACTCAGCCGTGAGTTGCAGACGAAAGCGGACCTGAAGCGCGAGGCGGGCCCCGGCTCGCCGAGCGCGGTGTTCGCTCTGATCCGTGCCGACAAGGACGCGCCGTGGCAGCACGTGCAGTACGTGATGCAGGTCTGCGCGGACCCGAAGATCGCCCTCTATAAGCTGCAGTTCGCAACGACCAAGAACGCCGATGGCAAGGCCATGGCGCCCGGTCGGAAGTAGGGGACCATGGCCGACGACACAGAAGTGGTCAAGCTGAACATGACGCCGATGATCGACGTCGTGTTCCAGTTGATCGTGTTCTTCATCGTCTCGATGGAGTTCAAGAGTCTCGACCAGAAGATCGAGGCGTTCCTTCCGAAGGACCGAGGCCTCGCAGCGACGCCCTCAAAGCCTGCGGACGTGCCGAAGCTCGTGGCCGTCCTGAAGCGACAGAAGGGCGAACCGACGACCCGCGTGAAGGTCAACAACGCGACGCTCGGTGAGATCAACGGCGAGCAGGACAGGCGCGCCGCCACAAAGGCAGTTCTGGATCAGCTCTCGAAACTGGCCGGCGAGGCCCGCACGCGCGCAGGCGCGGCGGCCGACGAGGTCAAGGGCGAGGTGGACGCTTCGCCGCTCGTTCCCACGGGCGACGTGATCCGCGCAGTGGACGCTTTCATTGCGGGCGGTCTGAAAGACGTGACGTTCATCGGCACTCCGCCGCCAGACAGCACGTTGGACAAGATCATCCGCGACAACCAGAAGTAGTCGCACCCACCGATCGCTACCGACTCCTGTCGTTCACGGGGCGGTCCGTCCTTGCGGCGGGCCGCCCCACTCCGTGCCATGACGTGACGTGACGTGACGTTGTGAATCCGCCGAGACACACGAGTTCTTCCGCCGTTCCCATCCCCGAGCGGGCCGGACGGAAAGGACCGAGAGATGTCTCATCTCAGATGCTCGCTGTTCCGGAGGAGGCGCGACCGCGCCAGGCCGGCCGACTCCAAGCCGGCCGAGTTCGACATGACGCCGATGATCGACGTCACGTTCCAGCTCATCGTCTTCTTCCTCGTTGCCAACGACCTCTCCCGGAAGGAGATCGTTGACCTCGATCTGCCCCATGCCTTGCACGCGACCGAGGACACTCCGAGCGGCGCTGACCGCGTGATCATCAACCTGCGGCGTTCGCGACTCGGCGGCACGGGCGCGCCGATCGTCAGCGTGCGGGGGCGAGATCTCGACCTCGCCCAGCTCACACGGGAACTGCAGACCCGCGCCGACGCCGTCCGGCCGAAGGGCCCGGGCACGCCGAGCGAACTGACCGCTCTCCTCCGCGCCGACGAGAACGCTCCCTGGAGCGACGTCCAGCACGTGATGCAGGCGTGCGCATCGCCACGCGTCGCGGTCTACCGACTCCAGTTCGCCGCGACGCTCCCCGACGCCGCCCGACCGGCGGGGAGGTGAACCGTGAGCGACGAGAACGAACCGGTCCACCTCAACATGACGCCGATGATCGACGTGGTCTTCCAGCTCATCGTGTTCTTCATCGTCTCGATGAAGTTCAAGAGCCTCGACATGAAGATCGAGGCGGAGTTGCCGAAGGAGTGCGGGATGGTCCCGGGACCGGCCCGCCCGCCGGATCCGAAGGTGGACGTTCGCCTCCGCCGGGCGGGACGCGACTCCCCCACGGAGATCCGAGTCGGGAGCCTGTCGCTCGGCAACGCGGCCGACGAGTCCGCGTGGATCCGGCTGAAGACGTGCCTCGACGTCGCGAAGGCGCGGGCGGCGGACTCGTCCGTGCGTCTCATCGGCGAAGTGGATGCGGCCCCCGCCGTCGCCACCGCCGACGTCGTTCACGCGCTCGACGTGCTCCACGCGGCCGAGTTCTCGGACGTCCGGTTCACCGGGACGCCCCTCCTGCGCTGACACCGCCGCGGCCGTCGCTGTAGTCTCGGGCGATGCGCCGCGGCCCGCTCGTCGTCGTCGTCCTCTTCTCGATGTGCGCCGGACTCGCGGTCCTCGCGTGGGTGCTCCGCATCCCGCCCGGGCCGCGGTCCGTCGTGCTGATCACCATCGATACGCTCCGCGATGACCGAGTCGGCCCGCGCGGCGCGGGCGCCGCGCTACTGCCGTCGCTCACGCCGGCGCTCGACGCTCTCGCCGCACGCGGAACGCGGTTCGACCAGGCCTGGACCGTCGCTCCGTTGACGGTGCCGTCACACGCGACCATCCTGTCTGGGCGCCTGCCCGCGCAGCACGGGCTCCGGACGAATCGTCCCCGCTACCGTCTCGCCGGCGCTGCGGACCGTCCGTGGGCCACGCTCGCGGAAGCCATGAAGGAGGCGGGCTGCGGAACCGCCGCGTTCACGTCCGCTTCGGTGCTGCGCGCAGACCAGACCGGCCTCGACGCCGGATTCGACGTCTACGACGAGGTGCCGGCCGCACCGCGCGGCTCCCTCGTCGAATCGGAGCGTCGCGGCGAGGAGACCGTCACCCGCGCCCTCGAATGGGTCCGGTCGCGCGTCGCCGGCGGCCCGGTATTCCTCTGGGTGCATCTTTTCGATCCGCACGGACCCTACGACGCCCCGGTGCCGTACGGCGCCGGGGCCTCGCACCTGGCCGACGCGCAGGGCTACGACGGCGAGGTCGCCTACACCGATCACCAAGTCGGCCGACTGCTCGACGGCCTCGCCGCAGCCGGGCTCGGCGGGGCCGTCGTCGCAGTCGTGGCCGACCACGGGGAGAGCCTCGGCGAGCACGGCGAGGCGACCCACGGTTTCCTTCTGCACGAAGCCACGCTCCACGTGCCGCTGATCCTCGCGGACGGCGTGCGCGGTGTCGCCGCCGGTGCGCGGCGCAGTGAGCCCGCCTCGACGCGCGACCTGGCACCGACCCTCCTGGCGCTTGCCGGCGCGCCGATTCCGAACGGAATGTCGCAGAGGACACTCCTGGATCGTCCGCCTCCGGGCACGGCACCCGCGCCGACGCCGGTCTACGCGGAGACGCTGTACGGCTACGACGGCTTCCGGTGGGCCCAGACGTTCGCGCTGCGGATCGGGTCGTGGAAGTTGGTCGATGCAGGGTCCGAGACATTCGAGACCGACCTGGCGACCGATCCCCGCGAGACGGTCGCGGGGCGTCCGTACGTCGGCCCCCCGCCCGTGTCCCCATCGACCGGAGCGCCGCTGTCGCTCAGTGATGGGCTCGACGCCCTGCGCGCCGCCGCCGCCGGGCCCGACGCCGGGGGCGCACCGGCGAGCCCGATCGCCGGCGGCGGCTACTTCGGCGGCGGGTCCGCCGCCGCGCTCCTCCCGGCCAACGAGAACCGACGACTCCCGAGCCCTTACGCAAGAATCGGCGACCTCACCATCCTCGACACGGGGAAGACCTTCCTCCAGGCCGGGGCCGCAGACCTGGCGCTCGCCCAGTTCGACGAGGTCGTCAAGCGCGACCCGGCGAACCCCGAGGCGCAGAACTGGAGGGGCCGCGCCCTCCAGAAGCTGAAGCGCCCGCTGGAAGCCGCCCACGCCTTCCGCGCGTCGTTCGGGCTCGGCTGGACCGACCCCGCGTGCATCGAGAAAGGGCTCCAAGCGTACCTGCAGGAGATTCGGGCCGCCGAGCTTCGCGAGAACGGCCGGGGTGCGACCGATGCTGCGAGCGAAGCGATCGCATTCCTCGAGTCCGCGCGGGGCCGCGGCGTGCCCGACTCCTGCATGACGGCCGTCTTCGAGGTTCCGATCCGCCTGCATCGCGGGGAGGCGGCGAAGGCGCGCGACGCGCACGCGCGGTCCCGCCGGTTCGCTCCGACGCCCGAGACGGACCGGTTCATCCAACAAAACGACGAGCTGCTCGGTTCCCCGGAGGCCCCGCCCAAGTGATCGCCGCAGAGCCTGTGCAGGCTCCGCGGACGGCTTCCGTCACGCCGCGTGACAGGCGGATGACGAGGCAAGAAGACGATTGTTGACGGCGCTTCGGCGCGCTCGCTAGCATCCGCCCCGAAGCAAGAGGTCTCACCTCGAAGTTCTGGGCATTTCATCGCTGGGTTTCTCGTTGGGCACGTCCTGGCTCGGTCGCGTACGAGTCAGGAACGAATTGGAAGGCATCACCGGAGCATCGAGTTCCGACGCAGCGCCTGGGCCACCCAGACGCTCCGACGGTTCACGAGCTCAAACGGGATCTGGAAGGTCGTTTGTGAGCGACTCGATTTTCTGAGCGACTCGAACCTGGGCACATCTGCGAACTGTCTCACGGCGCAAGAAGCGCCGGCTCCGAGGGCATCGGAGCGAAAGGAAGGGCCATGAAGGTTTCGCGCAAAGCGTCCATCCCCGCCGCGGTCGCAGTGACCCTGGGACTCGTCGCCACCGGCGTCTCCTGCACCGGTTCCAAGACCGACAAGGCCGACGCACCGGGCAAGACCTCCGGCCCCGCGATCGCCAAGGCGGACAAGACCGTCGCGAAGCCGGGTACGCCGGTCGCAGCGGCGCCTGGCAAGACGCCGGCCGCCCCCGCGCCCGTCGCGAGCACGACCGCACCGGTCGCCGCGATGGACAACGACGCTCCGCTCCCGCCCCCGAAGCCGGGCGCCCCGCTCCCGCCGCCCAAGGCCCCGTCGGGCATGCCCACCGCGACGCAGCAGCCTGCTCCGCCCGTGGCACCCGTCGCCACGCAGCCGAAGCCCCCGGTTGCTCCCGCCGCGCCGGTCGCAACGCAGCCCAAGCCGGCCCCTTTGCCCGCGCCGGTCGCGACCCAGCCGAAGCCGCCGGTTGTTCCGGTCGCGACTCAGCCCAAGCCTCCGGTCGCTCCGGTCGCGACCCAGCCGAAGCCAGTGCCCGCTCCGGTCGTCGAGGCGCCGAAGCCCGCCACGGAGGCCGACCGCATCCTCCAGCAGCGCGTCGCGGAGCTGACGCTCGAGCGCGAAAAGCGCCAGTTCCAGGTCGCGAGCTACATCGACCAGGCCCGTGACGCGGCGTCCACCGCCGCGTGGCAGGACTGCGCAACGTGGGCCAGCAAGGCCCTCGAACTCGAAGCCACGAACGCTGACGCCGAGGGACTCCTCCGCCAGGCGCGCGCCGCGCAGGGCCACCGCGATGCCAGCGTCGCGAGCCTCACGGACCTCATGGTCGAGAGCAAGCGGATCAAGCAGGACCAGGCCCGCTTCGCGGTCCAGTCGCACTACGACACGGCCATGAAGGCCAAGGCCGCTGGTGAGTTCACCCGCTCCCTCACGGAGCTGAACCTCGCTGAGACGAACATGGCGGTTGACCCCGTCGGCGTCGAGTGGGGCGACCTCCGCAAGAACGTCCAGCGCGAGATGGCCGAGGTGAAGCGCCTGAAGGGCGACGCCGACGAGGCATCGAAGCGCAAGTCCGCGGCCGACGCGTACCGCGCGATCAAGTCGGAAGAAGCAAAGACTCGCCTCGCCGACGCCGACAAGAAGAACGCTCTCTTCAAGTCCGCCATGGACGCCTTCGAGAACGAGAAGTACGAGCGCGCCTCGGACCTCCTCTCGGAGTACGTCGCAAAGAACCCCTCCGACCGCAACGCACGTTCGCTGCACGCCACGGCCGTCCGTGCCATGCACCAGCAGGCGTCCGACGAGACCCTGCGCTCGCAGCGCGAGCAGTTCGCCAAGTGGCGTCTCGACATGCAGGAGACGACGGTCCCCTACCACAAGATCCTCACGTGGCCGAGCCAGGAGCACTGGAACACGATCACGGAGAAGCGCAAGGACCTCGGCACGATCAGTGAGCCCGTCCAGGACTCGCCGGAGACCGCCGCGACCCGCGCCAAGCTTCGCAACGACCGCGTGTCGTTCAGCTTCCAGGGCTCGCCGTTCAAGGACGTCGTGAACTTCATCTCGACGGCCAAGGGCCTGAACGTCTACATCGCCAACGAGGTCGCCGGCGAACTCGAGTCGGTGCAGATCAACCTCACGCTGAACGACGTCACCGTCGAGCACGCCCTCAAGACCCTCGACAAGCTCGCCGGGAACCTGACCTTCGTGGTCCAGGGCTCGGTGGTCTACATCACGAAGCCCGAACTCGCCCGCGCCGATCCGATCATCAAGGTTCACGCGGTCGGCGACCTCACGGTCCAGCTCACGAACTTCATCGCCGGCAACCTCCTCCTCCTCCCGGCGAAGGCCGAAGAGAAGGACGACAAGCCCCGCTTCGACAAGTCGAAGGAAGGCGTCCCGTCGTTCGGCGGCATCGACGAGCTGATCGAGCTCATCAAGAAGAACGTCGCCAACGAGGAGTACTGGGGCAGCGAGGGCGTCGCGATCTCTGCCTCCGGGACCGACAAGCTGCTGCTCGTCGCTGAGCCCGAGGTCCAGCGTGGTGTCGCCCGCTTCCTGGACGACCTCCGCGCCTTCTCCGGTCTCGTGGTCACGATCGAGACGCGCTTCCTCACCGTCACGGACAACTTCCTGCGCGACGTGGGCGTGGACATCCGCGGCATCGGCAACGGCTCCCCCGGGCCGCTCGCTCTCCTCGACGACATCACGAACGGCGGAGACTCGATCGGCAGCAAGCTCGGCTCGAGCCTGAACTACGCCAGCGCCGGTTACGACAACAACGGCGCGGGCCTCCCGGCTGCCGGCAGCGGTCGCCCGTCTTCGGGCGCCTTCTTCAACAACAACAGCGACGGTGATTACCGCGGCCGCACGGAGAACATCTTCGATCGCGCGCTCGGGTCGAAGATCACGAACGTCGGCGGCGCGGTCGTCCAGTGGTCGCTGGTGGACGACACGAACCTCTCGCTGATCCTTCGCGCCGTCGAGAAGACCCAGGAAGGTCGCCTGCTCCAGGCGCCGATGGTCACCGTGTACAACACGCAGCGCGCCAACATCACGCTGATCAACCAGCTCACGTACATCGAGGACTTCGACGTCGAGGTCGCTCAGACGGCGTTCATCGCCGACCCGATCATCGGCATCATCCAGGACGGCCTCGTCCTGGACGTGCAGCCGACGGTCAGCCACGACCGCAAGTACATCACGCT
Source organism: Planctomycetota bacterium (assembly GCA_021414065.1). Lineage (GTDB taxonomy): Bacteria > Planctomycetota > JAJSAM01 > JAJSAM01 > JAJVHW01 > JAIOPE01. The sequence goes on along the minus strand of JAIOPE010000082.1, from coordinate 18,056 downwards.
CACCCTGCGCCCGACGATCGCCAACCTGGTCCGCCCGATCCCGACGTTCACCACGTCGCTCGGCGCGTTCTCGGTTCCGGTCACGATCCAGGTGCCCGAGTTGAAGGTGCAGAGCGCGTCCACCACGGTGCGCGTGCCCGATGGCGGCACGCTCCTCATGGGCGGTCTGAAGACGATCAACATGGCGGATCTCAAGTCCGAGACGCCTTGGCTCTCGTCGGTGCCGTTCGCGAGCTTCTTCTTCGGCCGCAAGGGCACCGTGAAGGAGATGGACAACCTGATGGTGATCGTGAAGGCCACGATCTCCGACCTCCAGGAGCAGGAGCGCATGCTCAGGAAGTAGTCGTTGTCGTCGGAGCTCGTCCCTACGTCGTCGGGAGCATCGCCACGATCGCAGAGACGTTGACTCCTCGGTCCGGGCCGGCTCCGGTGCGCAGTAGCTCGCGTATCGGAACCTGACTCCGGAGTTGTCGATCCGCCCTCCTACGACTTTCTGGGCCCCCGGCGTCCTTCGGGACCGCCGGGGGCCTTTCGATTCCGGCTGCGCGGGACCGTATGCTGGGGCGCGTGACGCGAACACTCAGGGCGCTCTTCCTCGACATCGACGACACGCTCTATTCGACCAGCGAGTTCGCTGCAGCCGCTCGCAGAGCCGCAATGGACGCGATGATCCGACACGGACTCCACCTGCGCCTCGACGAGGCGATGGCCGAGCTGCAAGAAGTCATCAGCGAGTTCGGGTCGAACTACCCGTTTCACTATGACCGCCTGCTCCGGCGCCTCCCCGCGAGCGCGCTCCCCGAGGTCAATCCGGCGATCCTCGTGGCGGCTGCCGTCGGCGCGTACCACGACACCAAGTACCGGAGCCTCTTCCCGTTCCGCGACGTCCCGGACGTGCTCCAGCGCATCCGCCGCGGCTCGGACCTGACGATCGGCGTGATCACCGAGGGCCTCGAGATCAAGCAGGCGGAGAAGCTCGTGCGCTTGGGAGTGGTCCCCTACCTGACGCCGAAGGCGATCTTCATCTCCGACCAGATCGGCATCAGCAAGCCGAACCGGAAGCTCTACCAACGCGCGTGCAACGAGGTCGGCGTCCGCCCCGACGAAGCGATGTACGTCGGCGACCACCCGGAGAGCGACATCGCGCCGGCGAAGGCGCTCGGGATGGTCGCCGTGCGCCACCGCTGGCAGGGTGGCAAGCACGCGAACATCGAGGGGTCGGTGCCCGCGGACTACGAGATCCGGAGCTTCCACGAGCTGCTCCAGATCCTGCGCGACGACTTCGGGCACGCGGATCTTTGAACGGCTGAGAAGTAGTCGCTTCGCGCTTCCTTCTCAGCCGTTCAGTTTTTGAGGACTGCCGGTGGTCGCGCTCGTGCGCACCGCTTCGCCAGTCGTCCCGGGCAGCCCCTTCATACCTCCCGTCGCGACCGCCCGAACGTCCGCCCGCCGGCCGGTGGGCCTGCGCTCGGCCTCTCGGGTCGTTCGACCCCCTCGGCCGGTCAGGTGGGCGTGGCGACCAGCTCGACGGCGCGCATCACGTTGTGCGCAAGAGCGTTGAGCGTGAGCACGGCGAGGCGCTGCCGTATCCCCGCACGACGAAGTTCCTCCGTACGCGGATGCACGCGACCGCGTTGACGAACTCCCAGGGGAGCAGCATCTCTCTCATCGGGCCGACCTCCATCGCGTGCGACCTGCTCAGAGCCATGCACATCGACCCGGCGAACTCCGGTCCTTGGCCGCTCAACTCAGGGGCCGTGAACGGACCCTGCAAGGGGATATCTCACGGCCGTTGGGAAGGTGTCGCAGGATGCATGTCGGCCTCTTCCCGCCCCGGAGGTTCAGCATGACACGCACACAGATCGCCTCTCCCGACGCCCCGAAGGCGATCGGACCCTACGCCCAGGCCGTCCTCATGGACGGTTGGCTCTGGTGCTCGGGCCAGATCGCGATCGATCCGCTCACGGGCAACATGATCGAAGCGACCGGCCCGGAGGCCGTGGCCCGGCAGACCGACCGCGTCCTCGCGAACCTACGCGCTGTGCTCGCGGCTGCGGGCGCCACGCCCCACGACGTCGTCCGCTGCACCGTCTACCTGACCGACATGGGCCAGTTCCAGACCGTGAACGAGATCTACGGCCGCTTCTTCGGCACCGAGCGCCCGCCCGCCCGCGCCACCGTCGCCGTCTCCCGCCTCCCGAAGGACGCGCTCGTCGAGATCGACTGCGTGGCCCGCGTCCCCGACCGCGGCAACTAGGGCGCCAACGACTGATTCGTCAGGATCCGGTGACGGCGGGCTCCTCTTTGTGGAGGACGAAATGACGGACCGGAGAGACGCCGATCGCGACGTGGACCGAGAGGTCGTCCGTGAACTGGGCGACGACGGGGCGACGCTTGCCTGGCTCCGGCGACTCGCCAGGTCGCTCGTTCGCGACGAGTCGTCTGCGGACGACGTCGTCCAGGAGACGTGCTTTGCCGCGCTCGGCAAAGGTCCGACGCAGCCGGGCGCCGTTCGCAGTTGGCTCGCAGCGGTCGCGAGGAATGCCGCGCGACGCATGCAGCGTGACTGGCGCCGACGCCTGGGACTCGAGTCCACCGTTGCACGACCAGAGGCGTCCACCGTCGCGACCGAGACCTCGGAGCGACTCGAAACCGCGCGGGCACTGCTCGCAGCCGTGGAAGCGCTCGATGAGCCCTACCGCACCGCGATCCGGCTTCGCTGGCTCGATGGACTTGCGCCGCGCGAGGTGGCGGCTCGGCTCGGCGTGCCGCCCGAAGTCGCATGGAAGCGACTCTCGCGCGGCTTGTCGATGCTGCGCGCGCGGTTGGATCGCGACTGCGGCGGGCGGCGGGTGTGGCTGTTCGCGGCTGCGGACCTCGGCAATGTGAGAGCCGAGGACCTCCCGCTCGCGCCGTTGGCGGCCGGGGCGCTCGCCGCTGCGGCGACATGGAACTTCGCGGCAGGGGTGCTGCTCCTTGCGGCGTGTTGCGCCGCAGCTGCGGCGGCGATGGGCAGTTTCGCAACGGCAGTTTCCCCGGACGTCGCGAGCCAGACGGGCTCGAGTGCCTCGGACGCGAACCTGCCACAGATGAAGCGCGCGGCGCCGCACGGCCACCGGTCGCCGCGCGCGCGCGTTCGCGACTCGGACGAGAATTTGCCCGTCGGCGCGACAGGCGCAGCAACGACTGCAACGTCGGCCCAGCTCACCGCGAACGACTCGGAGCCGCCCGCCGACCGCATCGTCGGACGCGTCATCGGCCCCGGCGGGCAGCCGGTCGCGAACGCCGCAGTGCGGCGGGACCGGCCGGGTGGCACCTTCGGGCCGGTCGTCCGCACGGGCGACGACGGACGCTTCGTCCTGCCGCACCCAGCCGACGGTTCGAAATCGACCCTGCTGATGGTGGATGAGAGTCGCTTCGCGACGGTGCTCTCGAAGCTGCCGCCGATGACTCCTGGCGTGGTCGAGGCGGGCGACATCATGGTGCCCATGCGCGCACCGATCGCCGGGCGGGTGGTGACACCGGAGGGCGACCCGGTCGCTGGAGCCGTGGCGTGGCTCGGAAGCCCGAAGAACGGCGCCGCGATCGGCACGAGCGTCGTCACGGGGCCCGACGGGTCCTTCCGGTTCGACGCTACAGGCCCAGGAACGTGGCGCGTGAACGTCTTCCCTTCCGCGCTGAATGCACCCCACTGGCTGACGCCCTACGTGGGGCTGGAGACGGTCGGCGGCAACTTGGACCTGCGCGTCGTCGTCCGCCTCCGCAATCCGGGAACGGCGCGCGCGACGATCGACTTCTCCGATCGCGACGGTCGGCCGCTGGGTCCCGAGCTGACTGACCTCTCTGCGATGGTCGTCTCCAACGCCGGGTTCGACGATGGACGCGACGCCGCATCGCTCCGGGTGTCCCGGGCGCAGCGCACCGGCAGCGTGACGGCAGCAATCGACGGCCTCCGCCCGGGCGATTGGCTCGTCTGGGTCAGGACGAAGTCACTCGGCCCCGTCCTGACGCCTCTTCACGTCGATCCGTGGGACACGGACGTGCGACTGCGCGTGGTCGCGACCGAGCCGGGTCGTCTCTGGGTCGCGGTCGAGTTCCCGGATGGTCGGGTTCCGGAGTCGTCCGCCGTCATCGCGGGTGGCCGCGCCGGTGCGCCGTTCGGGCCCGGCATCTGGAACCCGGACCTTCGCATTGGCGGCCAGCTCGCGCGACAGGCGGACGGTTCCTACGTCAACGACGTCGTCGCGCCCGGCTCGTACCGGCTCTATCTGCTCGCGCACAACTGGTGCGCCGACGTCGTCCCGGTCGAAGTCGTCGCAGGTGCGATCGCTGAGGCACGACTCGTCGCGCGACCGGGGGGACACGTCCGGTGGATACCCTCGATCCCTTCCGAGTGCGAGGCGGAGATCGCCTTCGCGATCGGTGACGGCGAGTTCGAGGTGCTGATGGAGACAGTCGGCGGCACCGCGACTCCGCTGTGGCTGCCCGCGTTTCCTCCGGGCCGCCTGCGTTGGCGTCTCCGCACTGCCCGACTCGAAACGCTCGCATCCGAAGGCCGTGTCGTGGCGACGCGCCAGGGCGAGGTCACGATCGTCGAGGGCGCGACAGTCGAGATCGCAGACACGCAGGCCGAACCATCGGCCCCGCGCTGATCAGTCGGCCCGGCCGCCCATCGCGCCAGCAGCGAGGCCGTTCGGGCCGGTGACCCAGCAGGCGGCGACGTGGCCGGGGCGGTGCTCGACGAGGGGCGGGTCCTCGGTGTGGCAGCGCGCGATCTTCACGGGGCAGCGGTCGGCGAACCGACAGCCCTGGTACTGCTTCGTCGGGCTCGGGATCTCGCCCTGGAGCGCAATGCGGTGACGGCTGCGCTGGACGGCCGGGTCGGGGATCGGGATCGCGGAGAGAAGCGCCACGGTGTACGGGTGGAGCGGCAGGTCGTAGATCTCGTCCGCGGGCGCGACCTCGACGATGCGGCCGAGGTACATCACCGCCACGCGGTCGCTGATGTGGCGCACGACCGCCAGATCGTGCGCGATGAACAGGTACGTGAGTCCGAGCTGGTCCTGGAGGTCCTGGAGCAGGTTGACCACCTGCGCCTGGATCGAGACGTCGAGCGCGCTCACCGGCTCGTCGCAGAGTACGACCTGCGGGTTCGCGGCGAGGGCGCGGGCGATGCCGATGCGCTGGCGCTGGCCGCCGGAGAACTCGTGCGGGTACCGGTCGAGGTGACGCGGCGAGAGGCCGACGAGCTGGAGCAGCTCCGTGACGCGATCGCGCAGGTCGCCGGTGCCGGCGAGGCCAAACGTGGAGAGGCCGAAGTTGCGGAGCGGCTCGCCGACGAGCTGCTCGACCGTCATGCGCGGGTTGAGGCACGCGTACGGGTCCTGGAAGATCATCTGCAGGTGCCGCCGCACCTCGCGGCGCATGGTCTCCTCGTCGAGCGTCGCGAGGTCGTGGCCGAGGAAACGCACCTCGCCCGCGGTCGGCTGGACGAGCCGGATGATCGCGCGCGCCGTGGTGCTCTTTCCGCAGCCGGACTCGCCGACGAGGCCGAGCGTCTCGCCCTGGCGCAGCTCGAAAGAGATGCCGTCCACGGCTCGCACGCGGCCGATCTCGTGACGGAAGAACACGCCGCGCTCGATCGGGAAGTGGACCTCGAGTCCGCGCACGGTGAGGAGCGGTTCGCCCGTCACGGGTTCACCTTCCCGAACGACGCAGGATCGTGCCGCGGAGGCGTCGTCGTCACGTCCACGTGGCACGCGATCCGGTGGCGCGCCGCGCCGGGGGCCTGCACCTCGCGGAGTTCGGGACGTTCCGCGGCACACCGATCCTCGGCCCACGGGCAACGCACGCGGAACGGGCAACCGCTCGGAAGTCGCTGCGGGTCGGGCGGAGTGCCCGGGACGGGGACGAGCCGCGTCTCCCGCACGTCGAGGCGCGGCACGCTCTTCAGGAGTCCGATCGTGTACGGCATCCGCGGCGACGCGAAGACGTCCTCGGTGCGGCCTTCTTCGACGACCCGACCGGCGTACATGACAACCGTGCGGTCGCACATCCCGGCGACGACGCCGAGCGAGTGCGTGATGAGCACGAGGCCCGTGCCGGCGGCCTTCCGCTGCGCGTCGATGAGTTCGAGGATCTGCGCCTGGATCGTCACGTCGAGCGCGGTCGTCGGCTCGTCGGCGATGAGCAGTTGCGGGTCGCACGAGAGCGCCATCGCGATCATCACGCGCTGCCGCATGCCGCCGGAGAACTGGTGCGGGTAGTCGTCGAGACGCTGCTCGGGCATCGCGATGCCGACGCGTCCGAGCATCTCCGCGGCGCGCCCGCGAGCCGCGTGGTGCCCAAGGCCCAGGTGCAACTCGATCGACTCCGTGAGTTGCAGCCCGATCTTCAGATACGGGTTCAGACTCGTCATCGGGTCCTGGAAGATCATCGCGCACTCGCGGCCGCGGAACTTCCGCACGCGCCTCGCGTTCCATCCGAAGACGTCCTCGCCCTTCCAGAGCACGCGACCCTGGTGCTGCGCCGGCGGCGACGGCACGAGGCGCATCACCGAGAGCATCGTGACGCTCTTGCCCGAGCCCGACTCCCCCACCACGCCGACGCTCTCGCCGGCGCGCACTTCGAGGTCCACGCCGTCCACGGCCTTCACGGGCCCGCGGTCCGTGCGGAACCACGTCGAGAGCTTGTCGAGCCGCAGGAGCGGCGTGTCGTCCGCCATCAGCCCCGCCCCTTCTGCCGCGGATCGAGCGCGTCGCGCAGACCGTCACCGAGGAAGTTGAGGGAGAAGAGCGTGAGGCTCATCGCCGCGGCCGGGAAGACGAGCAGCCACCAGCGTTCGCCGTCGCCGCCGAGCGCGTTCCGGCCGTAGTCAACGAGCGCGCCCCACGAGTCGATCGGCTCGCCCCGGAACAGAACGGTGAGTCCGATGAACGACAGGAAGGACTCTTCGAGGATGACCGCGGGGATCGTCAGCGTCGTGAACACAACCACCACGCCCATCGTGTTCGGGATCAGGTGGCGAATGAGAATCGTCCACGGCGTGGCGCCGAGCGTCACCGAAGCGTCCACGAATTCGCGCCGCTTCAGCGACAGGATCTGCCCGCGGACGACGCGCGCCGGGGTGAGCCATTGGACGAGACCGAGAGCGATGAAAAGCATGACCAGACTGCGCCCGAACGCCACGAGCAGGATGATCACGAGGAAGATGTACGGAAGCGCGTAGAGCACGTCCACCACGCGCATCATGAAGACGTCGGTGCGACCGCCGGCGAAGCCCGCGATCGCGCCGTAGAACACGCCGATCGACAGACTCACGAACGTGGCCACGATCCCGACGAGCAGACTGATCCGTGCGCCGAAGAGGACGCGCGCCAGGACGTCGCGCCCTTCCTGGTCCGTGCCGAGCGGATGCGAGTGTTCGATGCGGGCACCGTCGAGCGAGGTGTCGCGCACGTTCTCGGCGCGGACGCGCATCTCGCCATCCACCGGAACACCGGCGGACGTGACCGTCGTGACCTTTCCGTCCGTGCCGAGCGCGATCTCGACCGTGCGCTTCGCTTCCGGCGGTCGCTTCACGCGTTCGACCATCACCACGAAGCGTCCCGCCTGCTGCGGCGCGGGCGCGGGCAAAACTCCGCCGACCGCGAGCACCGGCACGCGCACGACGGCCCCGCCGTCCTTCACGCGTATGAACTCGTCCTCAGCGATCTCAAGCGTCGTGTGACGCTTGCCGCCCTCGCCGATCTGCTGGATCTTGCCGCCGTCCACCGTGACGCGAAGAAGCGTCGTCACCTCGTCCTGCACCTCGATGCGCCAGACGTGCGCCGCGCCATCGACCGCAGCCTTGCCGACGGCCGTCGGGACGTCCTGGGGGCGCGGCGCCTTCCCGCGCTCGACCACCATCTCGTTGCAGAGTTCAAGGTGGCGCGTGCCGGGTGCCAGCGCGCCGGTCCACCGCTCCATCTCGCGCGGGTCGAACGGCACGATCCAAGGCGCGAGCACGGCCGACAGCGCCATCGCGAGAACGACCACGAGTCCGGCCATCGCCATGCGGTTGCGACGCAGACGCTTCCACGCCTGAGCCCACGGGCCGTCGCTCGGGACGTCGTCCGGTTCCGGTGCGGTCGCCGCCATCAGTCGTACCGGATGCGCGGGTCGAGGAAGCCGTAGACGACGTCCACGACGAGGTTGAACGAGACGAGCAGAGCGCCGTCGAGGACGACGATTCCGAGCACGAGGAAGTAGTCGCGCGAGAGCGCCGCTTCCACGAACTCGCGGCCGATCCCGGGGATGTTGAAGATCTTCTCGACGACGAGCGAACCGGTCAGCACGCCGGCGATCGCCGGCCCGAGGTACGAGACGACCGGGAGGATGCCGCCCTTCAGCGCGTGGCGCACGACCACGGTCGTCTCCGAGAGGCCCTTCGCGCGCGCCGTCCGGACGTAGTCCTGCCCGATCACCTCGAGCATCCCGGCCCGCATGAGCCGCGCGATGCGACTCGCGAACGGAAGTGCGAGCGTGACCGACGGCAGGATGAGCTTCGGGCTCCCGACGAGGGTCGTCACTGCGGCGCACGAGGCGAGCAGCAACACCAAGAGCCAGAAGCAGGCGGATTCCCGGGCGAACGTCACCGACCCGAGTCCCGACTTCGCCCACTCCGCGCCGCGCCAGAGGACGTACATCCCCGCGACCACGAACATCGGCCAGAGCGCGAACGAGACGTCGAATCCGGAGACCGGCACGGCCTTCCAGGTCAGCGCGAACACCAGCACGAGGATCGGGCCGGTCACGTAGTTCGGCACGCTCATCCCGAACGTCGCGACAGACATCGACCCGTAGTCGAAGACGCTGTTCTGTTTCACCGCGCCGATCGTGCCTGCGACGAGGCCGATCGCGAGCGCGAGCACGGTGGCGATCGCGCCGAGCATCACCGTCGGGCCGATCCCGTTCGCGAGGATCTGGTTGACGGTCCGGTCCTTGAACTTGAACGACGGACCGAGGTCGCCCTGGAGCACGCCGCCGACGTAGCGCGCGAACTGCTCCCACCACGGCGCGTCGAGGTGGTACTTCGCATTCATGTTCGCGAGGATCTCGGGCGACACGGAACGCTCCGCCGAGAACGGCCCGCCCGGCGCGAGCCGGATCAGGAAGAAGCTCGCCGCGACAAGCACGAACAGAACGAGCGGCATCCAGAGGATGCGTCGGAGGACGTAGCGTCCCACGTGGTGGCCCTCGCCCCCGCTCCCCTACTTCGCCGACTCGGCGGCCGGGCCGTCGATGTAGATGTACTGGAAGGGGTGCAGGTCGCGCACGTTGTCGTGCCAGCCTTTGACGCGCGGCCGGAGCATGCCCTGGTTCACGTAGTAGTAGAGCGGCATCACGGGCAACTCGTCGATCGCGACCATGCGCTCGCACTCTTGGAAGATCGCGAAACGCTTCGCCGGGTCGGGCTCCTTCGCAGCCGCCGCGATCATCGCGTCGTACTTCTTGTTCGACCATCCGGTGCTGTTGTTGCCGCCGTCGGTCACCCACATGTCGAGGAACGTGTTCGGGTCGGCGTAGTCGCCGATCCACGCGGCGCGGGCGATCTGGTAGCGCTTGTGATCGACGTCGTCGAGGTAGACCTTCCACTCGCGGTTCGCGAGCTGGATCTTCACACCGAGGTTCGACTTCCACATCTCGACCAACTGCTCGCAGACGCCCTTGTGGCTCTCGCTCGTGTTGTAGAGCAGTTCGACCTCGGGGAAGCCGCGGCCTTCCGGGAACCCCGCTTCGGCGAGCATCTCCCGCGCTCGCTTCGGGTCATACGCGTCGCCCGCCAGTTCCGGGTACCCGTGGATGCCGGGGGACACGATCCCCGTCGCCGGGATCTGCCCCGCCTTCAGGAACTTCTCGCAGATCGACTTCTTGTCCACGGCGAGGTTGAACGCCTTGCGGACCCGCACGTCGTCGAACGGCTTCTGCGTGACGTTGAAGCGGAAGAAGTACGTGCCGAGGTACGGGGCGACGTAGTAGTCCGGGTGCGCCTGCGCCTCTTCGACGCGACGCGCGGGGATCGACCGAATCCAGTCCACACCGCCCGAGAGGTACTCGTTGAGCGACGTGCTCTGCTCGTCGATCGCGCGGATAACCATTCGGTCGAGACGGACGATCTTCCGGTTCCACCACTTCGGGTTCGGCACCATCTCGATTCGGTCGCGCGGCTTCCACAGATCGAGCTGGAACGGCCCGTTGGAGACGATGTGCTCGGGCTGCGTCCACGCGCTCTTGTGCTTCTCGACCGTCGCGCGGTGCACCGGCATGAGCGTCTCGAACGACACGAGTTCGAGGAAGTAGGCGCACGGTGCTTCGAGCGTGACCTTCAGCGTGAGCGGGTCCACGACGTCGATCGCAACGTCGGACTCCTTCGGTGCAGGGAGTGCGTCGGTCGCAGGTTGGTCGTCCTTTGCCGCGTGCCACGTGTTGAACCGCTGCGCGCCGCGGATCGGATACAGCATGTAGGCGTACTGCGAGGCAGTGACCGGATCGAGCGCTCGTATCCAGGAGTACCGGAAGTCCTCCGACGTCACCGGTTCGCCGTTGCTCCAAGCCGCGTCCTTCCGCAGGTGGAAAGTGTACGTGACCCCGTCGGGAGAGACGTCCCACCACTCCGCGACGCCCGGCACCGGTTCGAGTGTCTCCGGATGATGCGTCGCAAGCCCTTCGAACAACGCCAGCGCCAGGTTGTGCTCCGTCGTCCCGGTCATGATCGCGGGGTCAAGCGTCTCCGGCTCAGTCTCGTTGTTCCAGACGAGCTTCTGCTCGTGCTTCTTCCACGAGTCGCCCGGCTCGAAGAGTGCCCCCCAGTCGAACTTCTTCAGCGCCTCGCCGCTGCGCGGGGTCGAGTTCGAGTCTTCACCGTCGCCGGCACGCGCGCGTCCGGGAAGGCAACAGAGCGCAAGTGACAGCGCCAACGCGGGCACAACGGTGGACAGGACGGCGATTCGCATGGTCACCTCGGGGAGTCCTCGATCGAGGACACGTCAGCTTCTCGTGCAAGCTTGCAGGCTACAGGAACAGCACGTCTCGGGCCCGACCGAGCTACGCGGCGGTCTACGCGCGAGTTCACGCCCCGGTCTGCTCGCCGATCTTCACCGCGCCGGCCACCTGCTCGCCCAGGATGCAGGCGACCGAGTGGCCCGGGGCGATCTCGTAGACGGGGATCGGGATGTCGTTCGAACGGCAGCGGTCCTGCGCGAAGCGGCAGCGCGGGTGGAAACGGCAACCGGGCGGCGGATTGATCGGGTTCGGCACCTCGCCCTCGAGGACCTCGGGGTTCATCGGGGCGTCGGGGTCGGTGTCGGGGATCGCGGAGAGCAGGGCCTGCGTGTAGGGGTGCGCGGGGCCCGAGTAGAGCTTCTCGCTCGGCGCAGTCTCCGCGATGCGTCCGAGGTACATGACCGCCACGCGGTGGCTGATGTGCTCCACCACGTTCAGCCCGTGGGCGATGAACAGGTAGCTCATCCCCATCTCCTCCTGCAGGCCTTGCAAGAGGTTGATGATCTGCGCCTGGATCGAGACGTCGAGCGCGGACACCGCTTCGTCGCAGACGATCAGGTCCGGCTCGAGCGCGATCGCGCGGGCGACGCCGATGCGCTGCCGCTGTCCGCCGGAGAACTCGTGCGGATACCGCGAGATGTGCCGCACCGGGTCGAGTCCGACCTTCTTCAGCAGTTCCTGGACGCGCTCGCGGCGCTCCTTCCCGCTCGACACGAGCCCGTGCACCGTGAGCCCCTCGCCGACGATCGCTTCGACCGTCATGCGCGGATTGAGCGACGAGTACGGGTCTTGGAAGATGATCTGCATCTTCCGGCGCATCGCGCGGAGCTCTTCGCCCTGGATGTCGAACAGGTTCGTGCCCTGGAAGTGGGCGGAGCCGGCAGTGACCGGATCGAGGAGGCGCAGGATCGTGCGGCCGACAGTCGTCTTGCCGCATCCTGACTCGCCGACGAACCCGAGCGTCTCGCCCGCGTGGATGTCGAAGCTCACGCCGTCCACGGCCTTCACTTGGGCGACGACTCGGGAGAAAAGGCCCTTCCGGATCGGGTACCACTTCTTCAGGTCGCGCACGGAGAGCACGACGTTGGACATGTCCGCCGACTTGCGGCGGGCTTCGGTCTGCGTGCTCACGCGCTCGCCTCCTGCGGGGCCTTGTCGCCGGAGAGTTCGCTCCACGCGGAGCCCGAGACGTTCTCCCAGTGGTGACACGCGACCGTGTGGGTCTCCGACGTCGTGCCGATCTCTCGGAGCTGCGGCTCCTCGGCGGTGCATAGGGGCGTCGCGAACGGGCACCGGTTGCTGAACCGGCAACCCTTCGGGAACGCAAGCGCGCTGGGGACGACGCCGGGGATCACGTCGAGGCGCTTCCGCAGATGTCCGAGCTTCGGGATCGACTGGAAAAGGCCGACCGTGTACGGGTGCCTCGGGTTCTTGTAAAGCTCGCGCGTCCGCGAGTACTCGACCACTTTCCCCGCGTACATCACGGCCACGTGGTGCGCCGTCTGCGCGACCACACCGAGGTCGTGGGTGATGAGGAGCACCGACATCCCCATCTCTCGCTGAAGCTCGCGCAGCAGGTGGAGGATCTGGGCCTGGATCGTCACGTCGAGCGCGGTCGTCGGCTCGTCGGCGATGAGCAGTTCGGGGTCGCACGAGAGCGCCATGGCGATCATCACGCGCTGCCGCATGCCGCCGGACATCTGGTGCGGGTACTCCTCGACCCGACGTTCGGGACTCGGGATCTTCACGCGGCGCAGCATCTCGATCGCGCGGTCCCAAGCCTCTGCCTTCGAGACTCCCTGGTGCAGAAGCACGGCCTCGGCGATCTGGTCGCCGATCGTGAACACCGGGTTCAGCGACGTCATCGGCTCCTGGAAGATCATGCCGATGCGACGTCCGCGGACCTTCCGCATCTGCGCTTCCGGGAGCGTGACGAGGTCCTCGCCCTTGAGCAGGATCTGGCCGCCGGCGATCTTCCCCGGCGGATCCGGGATCAGTCGCATGACGGAGAGCGCCGTGACGCTCTTGCCACAACCGGACTCGCCCACGACGCCGAGCGTTTCTCCTGGATGGATCGAGTAGCTGACGCCGTCAACGGCCTTCGCCACGCCCTCGTCCGTCCAGAACCACGTCTTCAGGTCGCGCAGCTCGAGGAGCGGCTGCTGATCGGCCATGCGGGGGTCTCCTGTCCCCGCCGCCGGGCGGGAGGCGGACAAGGATACCGACGGGGCCCCCGTCGCACTACACTCCCTGCCCGACCCGGCGAACTCGCCGTGCCGCGACGCACGAACGCCCCACCGAAGGAGTCGGCCTTGTCCCCTCTGAGGATGTCGCCCGGTACAACGCCGAGTTGGACGCCGCGCGCGGCAGTCGCTGCCTGCGCGCTGTTCTCACTCGTTCTGGCCGCGTGCAGCGGGGACGTGCCGCAGGGCCGTCTCGTCAACCCCGCCGACGTGAAGCGCGCGCAGCCGGACAAGCCGGTGGCCCCCGACTCCGGCACGTCGAAGGCCGTCGAAGAGGAGCACGTCGAGGCGGCACGGCTCGACCCCCCGGCCGACATGAACGACCCGCGGGCAAAGATCCCCGCATACTTCCAGCCGGTGCAGGTTGAGCCACCGTTCGACGCGGACTGCACCGGACTCTACGGCGGGACGGTCACGCTCGGGCTCCTCGGCGAAACGATCGACACGTTCAACCCGCTGACGAGCAACGAGGCAACGTCGAGCGAGCTCTCCGGGCTCGTGTTCGACACGCTCACGTCGTACGACAGCGGCGCGTGGCGGTCGCGTCCCTCGCTCGCGTGGAAGTGGGAGGTCTCGCCCGACTACCTCACATGGACGTTCCACCTCCGCAAAGGCGTGCGGTTCAGCGATGGCACGCCGATGACGGCGAAGGACGTGGTCTTCAGCTTCGAGAAGACCTGCTTCAACCCGAAGATTGCGAACAGTGCGGTGGACGGTTTCAAGATTGGCGACGCGCCGCTACCGACGTTCCAGGCGGTGGACGACCACACGGTCATCGCGAAGTGCGCCGCGATCGACGCGCTCTTCCTCGACCACTGCTCGGGCGTGCCCATCGTCCCGTCGGCCCGGTGGAAGGACGCAGTCGAAGGCGACCAGCCGGCCTACAACTCGGCCATGGGCGCCGAACACCCCGAAGAGGTGATCGGTACGGGTCCTTACCGCGTGATCCAGTACGCGACGGGCGAGAAGATCGTCTACGAGCCGAACCCCTATTCGTGGCGCACCGCCAAGAACGGCCAGCGACTGCCCTATGCGGAGCGAATCGTCGCGAAGCTCGTGAAGGACAACACGACGCGCACGCTCCAGTTCCTCGGTGGCGGGTTCGACCTGATGGACTCGATCCAGGTCGTGGACTTCCCGCAGTTCAGTGAGAAGGAGAAGGAGGGCTGGTTCGATCTGCACCGGCTCGGGCTCTCGCTCAACGTCACCTGGCTCTCCTTCAACCAGAACCCCGGCATGACGCCCGAGGGCAAGCCCAAGATCGCCCCGTACCGTTTGAAGTGGTTCCAGGACGAGCGGTTCCGCCGTGCCGTGAACCACGCCGTGGACCGCGATCAGCTCGTGAAGAACATCCTCGACGGCCGCGGCGAGGCAATCTGGTCCGACACGCCGCGGTCGAACAAGTCGTGGTTCTCCGAAGTCACGCGGTTCACGTACGCCCCGGCGAAGGCGAACGCGCTCCTCGACGGCATGGGGCTCGCGAAGCGCGATTCCGACGGGATCCGGCTCGACGCCGAAGGCCACCGCGTGTCGTTCGACCTGATGACGAACGTGGAGAACCCGATCCGCATCAAGGTGATCGCGCAGTTGAAGGACTTCCTCGCCGCGGTCGGCGTCGAGGCGCAGTTGAAGCCCGCGGCGTTCCAGGAGATCTCGAAGCAGCTCGACGACGTCCACCAGTGGGAGGCGATGGTGCTCGGCTGGGGTTCCGCCGTGCCGCCCGACCCGCTCAACGGGAAGAACATCCACCTGTCGTCCGGGCGTCTTCACGTGTGGTATCCGCAGCAGCCGAAGCCCTTCCGCGACTGGGAGACCGCCGCCGACTCGATCATCTCGATGCTCGACCGGAACCCCGACCCGGAGGCCCGCCGTCCGCTCTGGGCGCTCTACCTCCAGCTCCAGGCGAACCAGCAGTCCACGATCTACCTCTACGCGCCGAACGAGTACGCGGCCTCGCGGAGCCGCATCCACAACCGGCGCCCTTCGTTGCTCCGCCCCTCAACCTGGTGGAACTTCGAGGAGCTCTGGACGGTGGACGGCAAGTAGATGCTCACCTTCTTCCTCCGCCGGCTCCTCTCGCTGCCGCCGCTCCTGCTCGTCATTTCGCTGATGACGTACATGCTTCTCCAGCTCTCGCCCGGCGACTTCTACGCCAAGCTCGAGCAGGACCAGAAGTACGGCTTCGACTACGTGATGCAACTGCGCACGAGCGTCGGCCGCGTGGTGAAGGTCGCCGAGGCGGACCGTGCGAAGGACATCGGCTCGTTCACGATCGCCGACCGGGTCTACTCGTTCTCCGCCGAGGGTGCGCTGCTCAAAGACGGCAGTCCCGTGGACCCGAAGCTCGAGCAAGCGTGGGTGAAGCGCTTCAGACTGCCCGGCGACTCGTCCCAGCTATGGTCCATCTCGGAACGCGGCAACGTGTACCGCTGGGTGGGCTGGACGCGGGGTTACGTGGCCTGGTTCGGAAACGTCATCACGGGTGACCTCGGCACGAGCTGGTCTCACAAGGCTCCCGTCATGGACGTGATGCTCGAGCGGCTCTGGAACACGCTGAAGCTCGAGATCGTGGCGCTCATCATCGCGTGGGGACTCGCGATCCCGCTCGGCGTGTGGAGCGGCGTGCGGCCCAACAGCCTGCTCGATCACCTGTGCGGAGCCGTCGCGTACATGAGCCTGTCCATGCCCGGGGTGTTCCTCTCGCTGCTCGCGTTGTTCCTCGCGCTGAGCACCGGGTGGTTCCCCGTCGGCGACATGCACTCGCTCGATCACGAGCGGATGGGGTTCTTCGCCCAGTTGACCGACGCCGGATGGCACATCATCCTGCCGGCGTCGGTCATCGGCTTCACGTCGATCGCGTACTACATGCGCCAGATGCGCGGCCAGATGGTCGAGGCGATGTCGTCCGACTACGTCCGCACGGCCCGCGCGAAGGGTGTCTCGGCGCGACGCGTCCAGTTCGTCCACGCGCTCCGAAACGCGATCAACCCACTTGTGACGATGTTCGGGTTCAGCCTCGCCGCGCTGCTCTCCGGGTCGTTCCTCGTCGAGCTGATCTTCAACTGGCCGGGGCTCGCCGTCGTGACGACGAACGCGGTGTTCGCGAAGGATGAACCGCTTGTGATGGCGTCGGTCCTCTTCTCGGCACTGCTGCTCGTTGCCGGAAACATGTTCGCGGACGTCCTGCTCGCGATCGTCGATCCACGGATCAGGGCGGAGTGACGCCCATGGCAGACGACACATCGCCCGCGATCCCGGCCGAGGCCCCCGCCGCCGTCGGAACGAGCCCATGGGCACACGCCCGCCGGAAGCTCCTCCGCAACCGCGTCGCCTGCACCGGTGGCGTGATCCTCATCCTGTTGTACGTGGCCGCGTGCTTCGCAGGCGTGCTCGCTCCGTCGAACTGGGACGAAGCGAGCCCCAACGCGGCCGGCACGCCTCCGATGCTTCTCGGGTCGTACGAACTCCGCGAGCGCGACGTCACGAAGCCCGACGGCACGGCGACGACCGTGTACGAGCGCCGCTGGCGGTGGTTCCGCGGCGGCATCCACTTCTCCGACCAGCAGGGCAACTTCACGCTCCGGCCGCACGTCCACCCGGTGGTCGAAATCCAGGTGCCGGACGATCACGGCGATCTGCACTACGTGCGGGGTTGCGTCGATCCGACGATCTCCGTGCCGGTCGAGTTCTTCGTCTCCGCGCCGAAGGAGCACGAGGTCTTCAGCGTCCTCGGCCTCGGGAAGATCAACGGCAATCTGCGTCTCTTCGGCACGACGGCCCCACCGGAGACGACCGGATCCGTAGGCGCCTACCTCTTCGGCACCGACTCGCAAGGTCGCGACCTGCTCACGCGCATCCTGTTCGGCTCCCAGATCAGCCTGTCGGTCGGCATCGTCTGCATCCTCGTGACGATGACGCTCGGGATGATCATCGGCGGGCTCTCCGGCTATCTGGGCGGCCTCTTCGACAACCTCTCGATGCGCGTCGTCGAGGTGTTCCTGTCGGTCCCGGACCTGTACCTGATGATCGTGCTGGGCGGAATCCTCCGCGACATCAAGATCGACGGCCGCGCGCTCTCCTCGCGCCAGACGTACTTCGCGATCGTCCTCACGATGGCGTTCGTCGGCTGGGCCGGACGCGCACGCGTGATCCGCGGCATGGTCCTGTCCCTGCGCACGAACGACTACGTGGTCGCGGCGCGGGCCGTGGGATCACCCACCTGGCGCATCCTTGCATTCCATGTGCTGCCGAACACGACGTCGTTCGCGATCGTGTCCGCGACGCTCGCGATCCCCGGGTACATCCTGGCCGAAGTCGCGCTGTCGTTCCTCGGCCTCGGCATCCAGGAACCGGAGGCATCGTGGGGCAACATGCTCCGCGAAGCGCAGCAGTCGGCGGTGCTGCTCGAGAGCCCGTGGGTCGTGGTGCCGGGACTGTTCATCTTCGCGACGGTGCTCGCGTTCAACTTCCTCGGTGACGGACTCCGCGACGCGCTCGATCCACGCGCGGTGATCGTGAAGAAGTCGAAGGGCTGAGCCGCGGCATCGGTCGCGCGTGAGGGTCGTCTCGGGGCCGTCGCGGCTGCGCGGACGCGGAGGGACGGGCCCGCCCCCGCCACCACCACCGTCCCTCCTCCGCACGCACCCCGGGCCTCCCGGCCCCGGGTTCGTCTCGGATCGGACCTCGTGAAGAGGCAGGCGTGCCGGCGTTCGCGATCCGCGGACACGCTCCGTCCGCATCTAGCAGCCTGTCGGAGTATTCGCCCGCGCC
>JAIOPE010000104.1 GCA_021414065.1 Planctomycetota bacterium | reverse complement strand
CAGGGGGACAAGCCCGCGGTGTCGAAGGTCGCAGGGGAAGCGCTGAAGCTCCGCGAGCAGGCCACGAAGGAGCTGCGCGGGAAGTACGGGGAGTAGCGCCCCAGCTCCGGATCGACGCCGACGCGGCGGCGGCGCCACGAGCACGCGCCCTCGACGCGGCGCGCTGCGGCCTGACGCTGAGCCCGACCGGATTCTGTCACCCAGGTCGGTGAGCGGCGGTGTGTACGTTGTCGAGCACCGTGAACCAGGGCACCGACCATCTGACGCTCGAGCAACTCGTCGCACAGCGCGAATGGGTGCGGCGCCTCGCTCGCACGATGGTGCGCGACGACGCGGCAGCCGACGACTTGGTGCAGGATGCCTTCGTGACGGCGCTCGCGAGCCCGCCGCGGCGCGACGGCTGGCGCGCGTGGATGACGCAGGTACTCCGCAACCGTTCGCGCAACGTGCATCGCGGCGAGTCCCGTCGCGCGGTTCGCGAGTCGGCGTCCCACGGGGCCGTTCACGAGCGGGCTACGGCGGACGTGGTCGCGGAGGCCGACGCGCACCGGCACGTGGTCGATGCGGTCATGGAACTCGACGAGCCGCTGCGGACGACCGTGCTGCTGCGCTACTTCGAGGACCTCTCCGTCGAGGACGTGGCACATCGCACTGAGTCGCCACTCGAGACGACGCGTTCCCGGCTCAGCCGGGCGCGCGAGATCCTCCGCAGCCGCCTCGATCGCGAGCACGGGGGACGCGAGGCGTGGTGCCTGCCCCTGCTCTTCACGGCACCGCCGTCGCCCGACGCGACGGGCCGCGCTGCGCGTCCGCGCGTTCCCGGCAGCGCGCTCGCCACCTTGGTAGGAGGTCTCATCGTGAACAAGTCGATTGCGCTCGCCGTCCTCGTCCTGGTGGTCGCGGGCGCCTGGTACGGCCTGCGGCCCGCTGGCGATGCGCCGACCGCCGTTCCGTCACCGGGACCGGGGGAATCGACGGCGCAGCGCTCGGTGCCCGCCCGATCCCGCGCACGCGCCGATGCAGACGCCACGGCCGAAACGGCGTCCGGCGAGTCGCTGAAGGGGGTGTCGTCGGATGCGGCTGGGCATGAGCGGTCCAGAGACGGGACACCGCTTCGGAGGATCACAGGCCGCGTCGAGTCCTCCGACGGGGTGCCCGTCGGGGACGCCCGAGTCGTGTGGGTACGGCCCGCCGTGACTGCCGAGGTGAGTGCGGCAGCCGCCGGTGCGGCTCCTTCGGCAGCTGCACAGCCATCGGCCCCACCTCCGGCCGCCGCGTCGGATCCGGCTGCTTGGGTCGCTGTGAAGTCGGACGGGACCTTCGCACTGAACGTGCCCGAGTCGCAGCAGCCCATCGCGCTCCTCGCGATCGCGAGCGGCTTCGCCCCGCGCCGCGAGCCGGTCGCACCCGACGTTCAGGAAGTCGTACTCCGACTGCGGCACGCAGTCACGCTGCGCGTGCGCCTGCTCGGACGTGAAGGACGGCCGGAAGCCGGCCGCTGGATCGATGTCCGCGACGAGGTCGGGTCCGGAGACTCGATCGGGCGTGCCAACACCGATGCCGATGGCTTCGCGCAGTTCCAGGGGCTCCCGGGCGGGACGCTGGTCTCGGTGCGCACGAGCGGCGAGGGCCGCATCGGAGGGATCCAGCAGCGGGTGCTCCTGGCCGACGCGGGAGAGTCCGTGCTCGAACTGCGTGACGATGGCGTGCGCCGGTTGCGTGTGAACGCCGTCGTCGAAGGACCGGCGGTCCCCGTCTCCGGGCTCCTTGTCGAGACCAGCAGCGGACCGGGCGAGATCCGGGCGTGGCCGGGCGGTGCGACGGCGACCATCGAGATCCCGGCGGGCGCCGTCGCGCTGTCGCTCGTGACCGCGGCCGGCCGAGGCGAGGCGGTGTCCGTCTCGCCGGATGCCGACGAGGTCGCGCTCAGCGTGCGGCTGCCGAATGTTCGGTGGATCGAGGTGGAGATCGGCAACCTCGACCCGCGCACGATGTCGATCGCGGGCGGCCGCGATGCGTCCGAACTGTTCCACGCAGGCGACCTCACGCCGTTCCTGTCCGGCGGCCGATTGCGACTCCCGCTCGTGGAGGGAGCGGAGTACGCGCTTCGGCGACCGGACGGGACCCAGCGACTGCTCGGCGCGTTCACCGAGGGGCGGGTCGTACTCTCCGACCCGCCGCCCCGCGTGCAGGTCCGCGTGATGTCCGCAGCCGGAAGCGCGCTCCCCGCCGGCGCCCGAGTCGTGGCGAACCCCGTGCTCCGCGCCGTGCGCATGGCAGGCGAGGAGGCGAGCGGCGAGACGACGACTGGCGGCGACATCACCCTGGCCCTGATCCCCGGAGTGACGTACGGCATGCTCGTCACGGCGCCCGGTGTCGTAGCCGCGCGCGTCGAGGTCCGCGCTCCTGCCGAGGGCGGGGAAGTTCGGGTGGAACTGCGTGCTGGCGGGCCGCTCCGCCTGCGGGTGTCGGGAATTGAGGCGGGCTCGAAGACGTCGGTCGTGACGTTTCCGGGGTTCGCACGCCTGACCGCTCGGGTCGAGGACGGGGCGGTCGTCGTCGATGGAGCCGGCGACGGCTGGGCGCTCCTGATGGCGGGAGGCGCGGCCTACCTCGTGCGCGCGGGCGACGGAGCGGGGAAGCGCTCGGCGCCCATTGTCGCAGGGTTCGCACCCGAGGCGCGTGGAAACGGCGCCGGCGTCGCGCGGACGTTCCTTATCGGACTCGGGCCGATCGCCGACGGCGTCCACGCGGTCGGGCTGGTCGGGGTCCCGTTTCCGATCCCGGCGGGTCGGTACCTGCCGGTCGAGTGGCGCGAGGGCGAGATCGCGGTGTACGCACCGATCGACCTCGGCGCCGCGTCGCGCGCCTGGGACCGGCCGACGGATGCCGACGTGACGTGGACGGAGGGAACGATCGAGGGCGGGAAGCCGGCCGACCTCGTGATCGACACTCCGGAAGGAGCGATCCCGCTGGGGCGACTGGTGCCCGGTCGGACCGCTCGCTGGCGCAGCGCCGCCGCAGGGGTTCGGGCCGAGCCGGGGCGCTGAGTTCGATCGAAGCCAGGGGCCCGTCCCAAGCAGCCCGATCTGCGCGCCCGGGCGCGCGTTCGCGTTCGAGTCCGGTGCGAGTCAGCGCTTCGTGTCCGAGAAGTCGATGGCCATCACCGCAGCCCGTCGCCGCGCCGAGAGCGCGCTCGCGCAGATGTGCGGCGTCGCGGGCACGGCGTGCCCGAGCTGCTGCACGTCGGTGACCGCGCCGCCGCTCGGGAGCAAGAGGCCGGAGGCTCAAATCCTCTCGCCCAGACCACAACGTAACCAACGCGCGGAGGGCGCGTTACGACGAGCGCGTGAACTCCAGAATCGCACCTCGGAATCGACCCGATTCCGGTGGAGGAGCGCTTGGAAGTGCTCTACGCGAGATCCGTAGCACGTTGTCGCGGCGACGCGCCTGCCGAATCGTAGGTTGGCTCAGGCCCGCATCCTCGCGGGCCGCTGGATTCGATGGCCCAACGCACCCCTCGACTCCGTGGTAGAAGCGCGCTGCGGAACCGGCGGTCCCGCGCGGGGCCGCGTGCAGACCCGACAGACCGCCCTAGAACGGAAGATCGATGGATCAGCCGCCGCTCGAAGTGGAGACGCTCCTCGCGCAGCGCGGTTGGCTGCGGGCGCTCGCGATCCGGCTCGTCTACGACGAGAACCGCGCCGACGACCTGGTGCAGCAGGTCTGGCTGCAGGCCCTCGAACGCCCGCCGCGGCGCGAGGGTTCGGTCCGCGGCTGGCTGCGCGCGGTGCTCAGGAGCCGGTGGCGCGACCAGCAGCGAAGCGATGCCGCGCGCGGCGCGCGCGAACGCGCGTCGTTCGAGGAGCGCGCGGCGCCCGCGACGGCCGAGATCGCCGCACGCGTCGAGGCACAGCAGATAGTGGCGCGAGCCGTCCTTGAGCTCGACGAGCCGCTGCGCGCGATCATCTTGCTCCATTTCTTCGAGGATCTGCCGGTGCGCGAGGTCGCACGCCGTCTCGATCTCCCCTACGAGACGGTGCGGCACCGCCTGGGCAGGGCCCTCGACGCGCTGCGGTTGCGGCTGAACGAGGAGCGGGGCGAGGGCGAGTCTCGAAGCATCGCACTCCTCCTCATCGACCACGGCGCGGGCGGTCCGCCTCCGGCCGCCGCGGGCACGGGCGGCCGACTCCGAGGACGTCCAGGGTGGACCGCCGTGGGCGCCGCAGCAGTGCTACTCGGGACCGCCGCGCTCGTCGTGGCGCTCGCTCCGTCGCACGAGGTCGTGGAGTCTCGCGGACGGCCGACGCGAGAGACCGCAGCCGTCGCGCGCACGCCGCCGACCACCAGTTCCGCGGCGCAGGCTGGGTCCACTTCGACCGCCACGCACCCCACACCCGTCTCTGCCACCGCTCGCGCTCGCGCCGAGGTGCGCGTCCGCACCGTCGGGGGCGAGCCGGTGACGGGAGCCACGGTGGAAGCGTGGACCCTCCCCGCCAGCGCTGATGGAAGCTCGTTGCGCGTCGCCACCGCGAAGACCGACGGGGAGGGCCGCGCCCGCATCGACGACCTCGCGCCTGGCCGCTTCACGATCGTCGCGCGCGCAGCCGGTCACCCACTTGCGTCGGCGCAGGACCGGCGACTGGACCTCGCTGACGCCCCTCAACGCATCGATCTCTTCGTGGGTACGGGCTACGCGCTTGCCGGTCGCGTTGTCGACGAGGACGGCCGCGCCGTGGCCGGCGCGGTCCTCGTCGCGGAGCCACCGCGTCCAACCTGGGACCGGTCGCGCGGCGCGTTGCGCGTTGAGACCTCGGCGGATGCCGAGGGCCGCTACGCCTTCGATGTCCTCACTCCGGGCGAGACCACGCTGTGGGCCGCGCTCCCAGGCGGCGTGCCCGTGCCCATGGCCACGGTGCTCGTGCCCGCCGTGACGACGTTCGACCTGAAGCTCCGGCGCGGTGGAACGCTTCGCGGACGAGTGACCGACGAGGCGACCGGCGCTCCCGTGTCCGGCGCCGACGTGCGCGTGCAGGGGTGGGCCGCGACCGACGTCCTCCTCGGCCATGCGGTCACGGGCGCCGACGGCCACTTCTCGATCGATGCACTCCTTGAGTGCGTCGTGCGGCAGGTCGTCTCAGAGAAGGACGGATACGCATCCGACGCTCTCGCCGATCGGGCCGCATCACCGGATGCGGTGTTCTCGCTCCCGCGCGGCGCGACCGTCACGCGGGACCTCTTGCTCCGCCGCGGCGGAGATCTATCGGGATGCGTCACCGGCCCGGGCGGCCCCGTCGCGGGTGCGTCGGTCTCCGTCACGTTCGGAAACCGCCTCGGACAGTGGGCCATCCGGAACACGACCACGGACGCCGCCGGACGGTACACCGTCCTGCACGTCGCGGCGGGCCAAGCGTTCGTGCGAGTCGAAGCGCGGGGTCTGAAGGAGGCAGTGCTCGCCGATCCGGCGATCAAGACCTCGCTGTCGCTGGAGCCGTTCCGCGCGAACGTGACGGAGGGCGGCGACACCACCTTCGACGTCGCGATGATCGAGGACGACGACCCCGCAGCATCGCCGGCGGGCCGCGTGCGCGTCGTCGTCGTCGATGCGCGCGGCGAGACCCCACGCGGCGCGTGGGTCGAGGTCGTGCCGACGGCGGGCGCCGCCGCGGGATTCGCCCGGGAGCGTACGCTCGTCGGTCCTGATGGAGCCCTCGACGTCGCGCTGCTTCCCGCCACCGCTCCCACGTTCCGTGTCCGCGCGGCCGGTCCGGATCTCGCCGAGACCTGGTCCGCGGAGTTTGCGTTCGCGTCGTTGAGCGGTGCCGCGCCCGTGCATCTCCGGCTCGAAGCCGGCACGTCGCTAGCGGGCGAGGTCCGGCGGCAAGGCACCGGCGCCCCCGTTCCCGGTGCGCAACTGCAGGTCTCAGCACCGCGCGAGGACGGCGGCTTCGCACAGCGCCCGTTCGGCTGGAGCGCACCGGTCGTGGCGATCTCCGACATCGACGGACGCTTCGTCATCCCGCACATCCGCGCCGGGACGTACGAGGTCGCCGCCGCCGCCGAAGGTTCGATCGTTTCGGTCCGGATGATCAAAGTGCCGACCACGGACGCCATCGTGTTTGAGCTCGAGGCCGCGCTGGAGATCGCCGGCCGCGTGGCGTTTGCTGACGGCACCGGTCTGCCGGGCGTCGGCGTGGTGGCGGCTCCCGAGACCCGCGCGAACGCCCCGAACCTCGCGGCGCGGCCGACCGACGCGACCACGGCGCAGGACGGTTCGTTTGTCATACGCGGCGTGGCACCAGGCCGCTACCGGTTGCGCGTCGGCCCTCCGTCGGACCGCTCGCTCAGTTTCGTGCAACCCGTGACCGAACCGATCGAGGCGGGCACCCACGACGCGCACGTCCTCGTCGAGCGCGCGCTCCAAATCGCGGGACGAGTGCTCGACGCTGGGGGGCGTCCGGCGAGGGGCGTGCTCGTGTCTCTCGAAGCCCCCGGCGCGCGCGTCGCGCCGGTGGGAACCGACGTTGAGGGCGCCTTTGCGTTCGTCGGTCTCCGGGCCGGAGCGTACGCAGTCTCGGCGCGCACCGTGATGCCCGGCGGCAGTGCTTCGATCGCTCGGTCTGAGGACGTCGCCGCGGGAACGCTCGGCCTCGAGCTCGTTCTCGGCGCGGCACTTTCCATCGAGGGCGTCGTCATCGACGCAGAGGGACACGAGGTCCCCGGCGCCGCCGTGCGGGCGACGCCGGTTCGCGATCCGTCTTCCGCGGAGTCGCGCGGGTACCTTCCTGTCAGCTCCGGCGGGCGCTTCGCGGTCCACGGCCTCGCTCCGGGCACGTACGAGATAGACGTCGGGAACCTCCGCGACCGGTTGCGTCCGCTCGTGGTCCGCGGGGCGCGGCAGTTCCAGGCTGGTGCCACCGATGTGCGGCTTGAGGTCCGCGCCGCGCTCACGGTGTCGGGCCGTCTCTTCGACGAGCACGGCGCGGCCCTCGCGGGACGCGTGATCGAGTTCATCCCCGAGGACGCGCAGTGGCCGCGACGGCGCGTCACGACGTCCGCGACGGGGAGCTTCACCTGCGACGGTCTCGGCTACGGGCGGCACCGCGCGGAACTTGTCGAGGGCACGGGCGAGAGCGCGACGCGAGTGCAGCTGGGCGCGTGTGACGCGGGCGCGTCCGGCGTCGAGTGGAGCGTGCGATGAGCATCCTCCACGCCCTGCCCGTCTACGTGCGGAGGTTCACGCTGCTCGCCGTCGCGCTCGTCACGATCGTTACGACGCATCCCGGCGCCGCTGCCGAGGATACGGAGAAGGGTTTCCGCGCTGCCCTCGCCGAGTCCGGCAAACGCGAGAAGGCGTACTTTGAGGCGTTCGACCGCCGCTTCCAGGCTGGCCTGGCGACTTGGCTCGCCGCGCGCCGTAAGGCAAACGAGGTGAGCCCGAACGACCGCGAGAGTGACGCGCTGAAGGATTGGCGCGCTCTCTACTCGGACTTAGAGGCGGTCCAGCGCGACGTCGGCGCCGCCGGGAGCGCGTATGCGTCGGCCGCCGGAGCTGCGGCGTACGCGGGACTGCTCGACGAGGTGCAGCGGATCACGACGCAGGAGGTGGTCCTCGACCGCGAGATTCTCACTGCGGAACCGCGGATACTCGGCCGCATCTGCGATCAGGAGCCGGCCTTTCGCCGCCACGCGCTCGCCGAGCGGCGCCGTGTGGTGATTGAGGCGCTCGCGACCGTGCCCGGCGCGGCCACCCGGCTCGCTACCGACGGCCTCGCGGACGCGGCGAAGCGCGACGGCAAGTCCTCGGTCGCGCACCGCGTCGCGATTCTCGACGCGCTCGGGCGGTGTGGCGATCCGAAGTCGCTCCTCGCCGTGCTTGCGCTCACCACGTCGAGGTCGTCAGCCCTGCGCATCGCGGCCATAGACGCCGCGCTCCCGCTTGGGATGGAGGCGCAGCCTGAACTCGTGCCGCTCCTGCGGGACTCCCACTCGAACGTCGTACGTGCCCTCCTCGCGGGCATCCGGACGCGCGCCGCGGACGACATTCGCTGGATCGTCCCCGTAGTGGAGCTCCACGCAGCGGCCAAAGGCCAGACGCGTGCCGACGCGCACGCCGCACTCGGCGCGCTCACAGGACACCGCGGTCCCGATGCGCCGGAGACGTGGAAGGCGTGGCTGGAGAAGCACCGCACTGAACTTGCGGCAGGGAAGCTGGACCGCACGCCGACGGCCGGAGAGACGAGCGACGCGCCTCCCGCCCGGGGTACGTTCTACGGGTTCGGCACGCAGAGCCAGGGCGTCGTCTTCGTCCTCGACTGGTCTGTCCCGATGACGTTTCCGAGCGATGTCGTCCTCGCCCGCACACGGGAGAGCGTCGATTGGTTCGGCATGGACAAGAGTTGGGAGAAGGACTGTCCGAGCAACCGAATGACCGTGATCCGGGAGGTCGGGCGGTTCCTCGCCGCCATGCCGGCGGACTCGCGCTTCGGTCTAACGATGCTGACCGATGGCTCGAAGGAGGACTACCCGAACCTCCAGAAGGATGTGACGGTCGGCATCGGCGGACTCGTGCCGCCGACGGCCAACGCGGTCCGCGACGCCTGCGACAGGATGGAGAAACGTCTGCCCGGCTGGTCGCGCTACCACGATCCTCTCTCAGGTCTGATGATCGCGATGGCGCTTGCCGGCGTCCCGCCCGAGGACGACGCCGACCTGAAGCCGCCCGTCGCTGACACCGTCTTCCTCGTCGCCCCCGGCGGCAAGGAAGGCGGGCGATACGTGCTTCCCGAGATGGACGTCGCGGCCTTCGCGCGCTTGAACCGGTTCCGTCGCCTTGTCGTGAAGTCCGTGCGGATCGGGTATGCGGGAAGGAGCGCCGAGCTTCTCATGAAGGGCTTTGCGGACGTCTCCGGCGGCTCCTACGTCCGGCCGATGCAGGCGCCGAAGTGATGCGGCCCTCATCAAGGTCTTGCCTGCTCGTGCTCGATGACCGACGCCGCTCCCGTCGCGCAGATCCAGGTCGTCGAGTACGACTTGCGCGGCGCCACGCGCCACGCGCCGCCGCCATCGGCCATCGCCTTCGGGCTGAAGGCGACGCTGGCGGTCGTGATCATCGACCGCGACTTCGCGGTTCTGGAACGCCGCGAGGGCGCGGCCATGTCGAAGCCGCTGGCGAAGGTGGCGGCTGCTGCCGCGAAGGCGAAAGGAGAGTGCGATGAAACGAGTGTGGACGATGGCGCTCGCCGTGGCGGCGATGCTCGCGGTGACCGCCTCAGGCAAAGACACGACGACGTACCCCGAGGGCGTGTCTGTTCAGTCGTTCGCGGACCATTCCTTCGACCTGCTCGTGCCGAAGGCCGCCGACGTGAAACCGCCGTACTCGCTGCTCGTCGTGATCGCCAAGGGGCCGGACGTCGATCCCGACTACCTTCCGTTCGCGCGCGAGGGCTACGTCGTAGTGGCCCCCATGCAGAAGCTGAAGGGCGGCATGTGGGCCACCTCCGAGGCGAGGGAGGTGATCGACATCGTCGAACACCTGCAGAGCGCGCTGCCGATCGCGAAAGAACGGACGCACGTGCTCACGTTCGCTGACACCTACGGCTTCGCTTCGTTCGTGGCGTTCGACAAGCGTGCCAAGTTCGTCAGCTACGCTCTCGTGGACACCATGCTGAAGGGCCAGTCGCCGCCGGCGGATGCGCGCAAGCGATTCGGCGTGCTCTCCATGGGCAAGGGGGACGCAAGGCGCGGCGACCCCGCGGGGATCGTGGAGAGTCTCGCGGGCAAGGTCCGGACGGTGGAGCACCGTCCCGACGACTCGCCGTTCGGTCCCTACTTCCGCTATTGGCTCGGTGCGATGGAGGGACGCTTCACGCCGGGATACGATCTGTCGTTCGCGTGGGTCCAGGACGCTTCGCCTGCGGCGGTCAAGCCAGGCGCGAAGGACGTTCCGCCGCAGGTGAAGCCAGCCGCGCTCGACTCAGCGAAGGCCTCCGCGAAGGAGCGGGGCGCCGCTGCGTTCGTCTACTTCTGGTCCGCGGACGACGCCGCCAAACCGGAGGCCAAGGCGATGCAGAACGAGATGTTCTTCGACGCCGAGGTCCGCGCCGCCGCGAAGGAGCTCCTCGCCGTCAAGTTGGAGCGCGCGAAGTATGAGGAGGCGTTCGCGGCGCTCGGACTGAAGTCGACGCCGGCCGTGGCGGTCGTCGATCGCGACTTCACGGTCCTTGAACGCTTCGAGGGCGCCGTGACGGCGAAGGCCCTCGCGAAGTCGTTCGCCAAGGCCGTGGCGTCGGCGAGGGCGAAGTGACGGCTTCGGGCGCCCAGGGGTCGTCGTCCGAGCGAACGGCATGCGCATCGCGAGCGTGATCGTCGCGGCTGCGGCGTTCGTCGGAGCACTCGTCGCCGCGCCGGCGGCGAGCCCCGACGACGGGGAGGACGGCAAGTCGAGCGATGACCTGTTCACGTACCGCCGGACGGCCTCGAGCATCGCAGGTGGGAAGGTCACCGGCTGGAGCGCGTGGTGGTACGCGAACCGGACGAACCTCCTGCAGCCCGAGTACCGTGCCCCGGCGACGTCCGGGGCATTGCCGCGAGAGATGAACGTCGCGGCCAGGGACCTGGCGCGTGCGGCGCTGCTCGAGGCTCTCCAACAGGACCACTGGCTCATCGCGTCTGAGGCGGCGCTCGCGCTCGGGCGGCTCGGGGACGCCCGCGACATTTCGACGCTCTCACGAATCGTCCTCGACCCCGGCCTCGGCGATACGCGCCGCAAGCACCGCATGGCCGCGCTCGGGCTTGGCATGCTGCCTCTCGGCAGCCCCGCGCAGGCTGCCGAGGCCCGCAAGGCGCTGGTCGAAGCGCTCACGGGAGCCGTTGGGCAGCACGATCGGTTCTCGTACTTCTGGGCCAACTGCGCGTACGCCCTGGCGATGCGCGGCGACAGTGCGGCAGTGCCCGCGCTGGTGGACCTGCGCAGCAAGGGCCTCGCCGGGGCGAACGTCCGGTCTTCGCTCCACGCCGACGTACTCGGCCCGATGTGCTACGCCTTTGGAGCCCTGGCGGGCCGCGTCGCGCTTCCAGAGATCGAGGAGCAGATCAGGGCCACTCGGGTGGCGAACGCCGGCAGCAAGGACCCGTCGTGGTCCGCGTGCCACGCGCTCGCGCGCGTCGGCGGCCCGGAGGCAATCCGCCTCGCACGGTCGGCCGCGCGCGACCCGGAGCGTGAGCCGCTGCGCGCCGTCGCGCTCGCCGTCCTCGGCACGCTCGCCGGTCCGGACGATGACGAGAGTGCCGCGATCCTGCGCGCGGCCCTCGCGTCGGACGAGTCCCTCCTGGCGAGGGGCATGGCTGCGGTGGCGCTCGGTCGCACCGGCCATGCCTCCGCCGGACCGGCGCTGCTCGCAGCGCTCGCGACGGCGCCCGAGGCCGACCGCCCGTTCGTGGCTATCGGGCTTGGGTTCTTGGGGCGGGCGAAACCGAATCCGAAGATCGCGGACGCGCTCGCCCGCGCGTTGGCCGACGAGGCCGGCGGCGCGGAGTTCCGCTCGGCCGCTGCGTTGGCGTGCGGGCTCGCCCGCGTGACGGCTGCGCGGGACCGGCTGACCGTGCTCGCGAGCGACAAGCGGTCCCCCGCGTGCGCGGCGCACGCCGCCTTCGCGCTCGGCCTCGTCGGCACGGGCGCAGAGGGACGTGCCGCGCTGCACGACGCGGTCGCCCGTCACGGCAGCTTCGAGGCTCGACGCGAGGCGGTGCTCGCGCTGGGGATGTTGCGCGACGCGTCGGTCATCACGCAGCTCCACAAGATCGTGGCATCGAAGTCCGCCGGCGACGTGGACCGCGCGACCGCGGCCCACTGCCTGGGCCGGGTGGGCAACGACGCGGACATCGAGCCCTTGCTCCAGACACTACGCGACCCGACGTCGTCGAAGCAGCTCCGCGCGGCGCTCGTGAACGCTCTGGGGTGGCTCCTCGACCGCGGACCCGCGGCGGCTGCGCTCGGACGCGTATCCGCCGACACGCTGTGGTTCATGCTCCCGCGTGGCTCCTACTACAACGAGCCGATCCACGACATCCAGCACCTCGTCGACTGACGCTGAGTGCGGCGCGAGGTTCCGTCGGGGCGGAGAACAGCGGAGCTACCGACCTCGACCTACTGCTCGAGTCCACCGAGAAGTCGTCACCCCCGGCGCCAGCAAGTCCGTGGGCGCAGCCCCGCCTACGCGCTGGCGGCAGCGGACAGCGGCGCAGAACTCTCGGTAACCCGAAACTCCATCGCCACTACCGTCGCCCGTCGCCTCTCGGACGTCGCGGTCGAGGCCATCGGGCGCAGCCTGTAGAGCGCGGCCTTCGAGTGGCTGTCGCGGCCGGCGGACTCGATCCGCTGCGCGCCGAAGACTCGGTCGCCTGCTCCCGCGAGTGCGTTCCCGAGCCGCGTGCTCTGCGACCGCGGCGAAGCGCCTCCAGCGACACCCGGGCGGTTGGTTCGTGGGCAGCCATCCTGCCCACGATAGTCCTCGCCGCCGGGGAGATGGTTCAACGTGGATGTCGGCTGCGAGCGCGATCCCGAGCTGTGGTCAGGTCGCGGGACACGACTTCGACATCGAGTTGGCCAGCGACGCTCCGCCGGGCACATCCCCGAAGTCGAGCGCCATCACGGCCGCCCGCCGCTGCGCCAAGAGCGCGCTCGCGTAGATCCGCGTCGGCGCGAGTCCACCGTGGCCGGACTGCGGCAGGTCTGCGGCAACACGTCCCCGCCGGGATCGCGGCGCGGAACGGGCGTTCGTAGAGCTGGGGGACCGCTGGACTACGTCAGTCGCCTCCTGCCTCTACTGCCTCCTCCTGCGGCGACGAGCGAGCGTAAGTCCTTATGTTACAAGGGGATTGGGCTCATTCGGGAGCAAGAGGCCGGAGGTTCAAATCCTCTCGCCCCGACCAACACAACTCGCGATGGACGCGCCGCTTACGGCGATCTCGCGGACCTCGCAGAGTGTCCTCCGCACGGCACGTTTTCGACGAGGAGTTGGCTTACAGTTGGCTTAGCCCCGCCCAAACGCCCCGGTTCCGGGCTGACGCGCGCCGGAAGCGCGCCCGCGGCGAGCCTGGCGGTGGCTTCGTGGGCGCCACAGCGCGCGCGTGGGCGCGTCGGAGCCAGTACCGAAGCAAGAGGCCGGAGCGGCGACGGCCGACGGGCGTCGAGCCGCCAGCGCGCCCGTGGCGAGCCTGGCGGTGGCTTCGTGGGCGCCGCAGTGCGCGCGTGGGCGCATCCGAGCCAGTGCCGAAGCAAGAGGCCGGAGCGGGCTCGGAGGGCGCGCATCGAGCCTGAGCAGCGCCGAAGCAAGTGGCCGCTGGAGGCTCGACGGGCGCGTACGGGGCCGCGTGGGCGCGGCCGGGCGACGACTCGACCGGGAACTCCGCCGCGCCTCGCGATCGTGACGTAGGCGCGCCCACGTGCGCCAAGCGAGCGGCCGACGGCACGGCGGGGCGGTGCAGCGGGCCGCGGCGCGGTGGCGCGCCGTAGGAGCCGTGGCCGCCGTCGCCGCCCGCTGTCGCGCGCCTCTCTGCGGAGTTACCCCATCAGTCGTGGGCGCCAGGCTTCTCCGAGGTATCGAACGCGGAACTCCGGTTCTTCAAGACCCACGTGGGCTGCGAGCTCGGTAACCGAGAATCCCAGGTCCTCCCTGTGCGCGCGAATCAGCTCAGCGAGCAGCGTCGGCTGCTCGCGTGCGATCTCAACTGGCTCCACGAGGCGCCACTTCCTCGCCCCGATTTGCGCCATCAGCCGGTTGTAGGTGCTGACGGAGATCGTCTGGAGGTCCTTGGCGCGACGGATCAGGGCCTGCATCGACATTCGCCAGTGGGGCTTAAGCCGCGCCGCGCGCTCGATACTCAGGTCTCTCAGATCAGAGAGCACGTCGCGCCGCGGTGCCAGGAAGGCCGCCGCGAACTGGTCTGCCTCGCACTCCTGCTCGGGCGACGGCACCTCGTGCATGACGAGGTGACCGACCTCGTGGGCGATCGTCCATCGGACGCGGTCCGCCGGCATGGCCGCGTTCACGCAGAAGATCGGTGGCGACTCGGACTGACAGATCGCCGAGAGACGTCGTGTGCCGAACTCCATGGGCACGACCACACCGCCAGCGCGCTCTACGACCGCCACCAAGTCGCGAATCGGACCCGGTGGCAGCTTCCAAGCGACGCGGACGAGTTCAGCGATCTGCTCGATGTCGCGGCGGACCTCCGCAGGGTCGTAGTGCGGGAAGGAGAAGGGCGCGCTGACTGCCGCTGCGTCCAGCAGTCGTCCGACGTGGATTCGAGTCAGGCGCACGGCGGCTTCGAGCTTCTTGAGCTCCATCGCGGGCATGGAGGCTTGCTTCCGATGGAACAGACACGCACCGGCGCGAAGGGGCGATTCGGTACCGTAGAAGAACCTGGCGGGGTAGCCCAGGGCACGTGCGATCGCATCCACGTGGTCGGAGGATGGCGTCATATCCCCGCTCTCAAAGCGCGACAGGTAGGACTGGTCGATGTTCGTCTTCTGTTCGAGCTCCTTCTGGACCAAGCCGCGGGAGACCCGCGCGAGTTGCAGTAGCTCCGGGTTCGGGGCAGCAGTCACGCTTCCTTGCTCCGACGCCGTCGGGCCTTGGCGAGGTCCACCGTCACCTGGGCACGCTCGCTGGAGTTCACCGGCAGCGGCACGATGGGGAGGGTCGGCGCGTCAGCCCCTGCCTGCGAGCCGCCATCCAACGGGTACCAGTACAGCGCGCGACGGCCTGCGGGGACCATGATGACGGCGCCCAAGAGCTCGATCCCGTGCGCGTCGAGTTGGTATCCGGCGATGTGGCGTGTTCCCTCGCCCATCCCGGGCAAGGTCAGCTGCCCGAAGTAGCGAGTCGCCTGACGCGTTGGAGTCCAAGAACTCCGGCGAGCGGCGCTCAGCTTCTTGAAGCGAACCACAGCCTTGTCTTCGATGTAGATGCTCAGGAACCCCCGGCTCTCCGCCAGCACAACGCCCGCGACATCGAGGAACACACGCCTCGCTTCGTCGACCATGTGCGCGTAGATAAACCCGGCGCGCTCCCTCGGGCCGAGTGGGCCGCTGAGTGCAGTGTGCACCCGTGCAAACTCGAACCAGCGGTCCACCGCGGTGGTGATGCACTGCAGGAGTCGCTCCGCGTGGGGGGCGATCACCTCCCGCGACTCGGACACGGAGAGGATCGATAGCGGCTCATCGTGGCTCATGCTCTCAGAGATCGGCCGCGACGCCATGTTCCTTGAGAAAATATGCAGGAACAATATGCGAGCCTGGCGCGGGGGCGAACTCCGCAGCACTCTGGTCGGCCAGCTTGGTCGATCCGCGGGGCGTCACGGACCGCCGGATGAGCCGCTCTCTCGCCGCGAGGCGGTATCGCGCTGGTCACATGCGCCGGAGGAAGGGACACATCCGGAGCATGCGCGCCGCGCGGACCTCCGGCGCCGCAGATCGTCTTCCCCCTCACCGCGCGTCCACGTACTCGTGGCACAACCCCAGCACCTCGTCGTAGGACAGCGCCGCGAACGCCCGCCGGACGAACTCGCTCGCCCGCGCGTCCTGGCCCGCCCCGCGCAGCGTCCTGCGCACGATGGCGATGACATTGAACACGTTCCCGTCCGCGCCGCTGAGGCGGCACACGGGCCGCGCAGGGCCGTCCTCGGGCGCCGTCGCGGTGGTCACGCGACGCTCTCCGCCGCCGCCGCGGGCGCGGGCGCCGTCGTCGGCATGCCCACCGGCGCGCTCCAGTCCATCGCCATCACCCCGGCCCGCCGCCGCTCGTCCATCATCTGGCTGTAGACCATCGTCGTCTTCACGTCGCTGTGCCCGAGCTGCGACGCGAGATCGACGAGGTTCCCGCCGCAGGTCAGGTAGTGGCAGGCGAAGCTGTGCCGCGTCGCGTACGGCGTGAGACCCGACCCGGCAAGCCCCGCGGCGGCGAGCGCGCGGCTCCACGCCTTGCGCATGTTGTGCCACGGCGTCCCGCGGGAGCTGAGGAACACGAAGTCGTCGGTGGGCACCGGGCGCTTGGTCTCTGCCGCACGCCGGTCCCGCACGCGCCGCAGCTCCTCGGCGAGCGTGGGGTGCATGTCGATGACGTCGCCGCCCTTCACCTTCTTCCGGTCGATCCGCAGCTTCGCGTTGTCGAAGTGGACGTCGCGCCAGCGGACCGCGCGGAGCTCGCAGGGGCGGCACCCCGTGAACACCGACGCGAGGAGGAAGGGCTTGTAGTCCTCGTCGGCAGCGAGGAGCAGTCGCGCCACCTCGGCCTGCGTCATCATGCGACGGCCCTTGCGCTGCTCCTTCAGCTTGCGGAAGCCCGCGATCGGGTTCGCGGCGATCAGCTTCTCGGCGACCGCGTGGTTCAGGACCATCGTCAGGAACTGCTGGTCGCGGTTCAGCGCCGCGTCGCTGACGAGCTTCGTCTGCGTGCCCGCACCCCGCCGCGCCGTGCGGCGCCAGACCCGGTAGCTGAGGAGCTCCGACGGCGTGATCTCGTCGAGGCGCTTGCCGGGGATCGTCTGCTCGACCCCGACGCCGCGGACGCGCGTCGTCACGCGCCGGGATCCGAAGAAGCCCCGGAGCGCCGCGAGGTTCGCGCGGTAGAGGTCCATGGTCGCTTCGGCGAGCGT
>JAIOPE010000078.1 GCA_021414065.1 Planctomycetota bacterium | reverse complement strand
GCTCCGCGGGAGAACGGCGTGCAACGCAGGAAGAGCTTGCGATGCACGCCGATCCGAGGCTCGTTCGCTCAGCGACACACCGTCCTGGACGAGATCCGCGGAGTCGGCCGCAAGGCGGGACCCGCAGCGTCGGCTTTGTCAAGCCACGCAAGGGTCCCAACGCAGCGGGCGGCCCGCGGGCTCGTCCAGGCG
Organism: Planctomycetota bacterium; assembly: GCA_021414065.1. Classification (GTDB taxonomy): domain Bacteria; phylum Planctomycetota; class JAJSAM01; order JAJSAM01; family JAJVHW01; genus JAIOPE01. The sequence continues at coordinate 44,953 of JAIOPE010000078.1, read as the reverse complement.
CGGAGCTTCGTGAATGATCCGGTTAAAGGGCCGCCTCATGCGGGTCACGGTCCTCGACGAGGGCTTCGAGTTCGAGGGCCGCGTCCACCGCTCGCTCTCCGCGATCGCGGCGGGCGGTCGCCGATGAGGGCGAGCGCTCGCGCGTCCGTCGTCTGACGGCGGACCTGCGACGCGCGGCCGATGTCGGACTTCCGAGATCGCGAAAGCAACGCGTCCCCCTCCGGCGATACTGGCGCGATGCGCAACCCCCATCTGTTCCCCGTCCCCGTCCCCGTCGCCACCGCCGTCGCCGCTTCCGTCGCCGCCACCGTCTGCCTCCTCGCAGCCGCCATCGCGCTCCCGCCGCAGTTCCGCGCAGACGCAGCCGAGGACGAGGCGACGCTCCGGGGTGTCGCGAGCGGTGGAGCGGGCCCCGCCGCGGACGCCGAGGTCGCCGCGGGCATCATCGGATGGGCTCCGGCGGCGGGGGACCATGTCGCCGTCGCGACGACGGATGGCGAGGGCCGGTTCACGCTCGCGCGAGCGCCGCTCGGCCCCATCGACGTGTGGGTACGGCCCAGGGGCGGTGCCTGGACGTTCTCGATCCGGATGTGGCATCCGGGCGTGAGTGACCTCGCGATCGACGCGCGCGCCAGGCCCGGGTTTCCCGGGATGGACGGCCACGGCTTCGGCTCGGAGCGCAGCGGTACTGTGACGGGCGTCGTGACCGACAAGCAGGCCAAGCCGATCCCGCGCGCGGCCGTGGGCCTCCGGGGCGACGACTCGACCTGGGTGCTGACCGACGACAAGGGGCAGTTCACCCTCGACAAGGCGGAAGACGGCGACGGGCTCGTCGTGCGTGTCGGCGGCTTCCGCGACTCACTCGGCAAGGTGAAGCTCGACAAGAAGCGCATGACGATCAAGCTCGACCCTGCGAAGGCGACGGTCGTGCATGTGGACGACCCCGCGGGCAAGCCGCTGCCCGGCGCGTGGGTGACGCTGGGCGACCCGGACACCGTCCAGTCCACGACGGGGTTCGCTTCGTTGTTCCCGCCGCGCGCGCGCCTCGTGGGCGCGTGGACCGACGAGAAGGGCGACGCGCGGATCGCCTGGGGTGACCCCGACGACGCGACCGTCGCCACGGCGTACGCACCGCGGTGCGCGCCTGCGTCGAAGAAGGTGTCCGCGGCAAAGGGCCCGGTGAAGCTCCAGCTCGCGGCGCCCCAGCCCGCGCGCGCGACCGTCGTCTCGAAGGCGGACGGCACGCCGCTGGCCGGCGTCTACGTCGGCCTTCCGCACCAGAGTGACGGCGGCGACGACTCCATCTCCGCGCTTCCGCAGGACGCCGAGCGCGGGCCGGTCGTCGTCGGGCGGACCGACGAGAACGGGCAGTGCGTCATCGCGCACCTGCCGGCGGACGTCGAGACACTCCGCGTGGTCGGGGAGCACAAGCTCCACGCTGTGGTGCGCGTGGAGCGGATGAAGGGCGACGAGGGCAAGTAGCCCGGGGCCGGGCCTCGGCCGCCGCGGACAGTCTCGTCGCCCGCCATTACACTGCGGACGACGTCGATGCGGACGACGTTGGGAGCCACGATGCGTTCGATCCGATTCGCGCTCGCGCTCATCCCGGCCGCCGCGCTCGCCGACGCGACGCCGCTGCCGGAGTCGCCGCCCGTGTGGATCAATGAGGTCCACTTCCTGCCTCGCAAGGGGGCCGGCGACGCGAACCGCGACGGCGCGACGAACCTCGCGGACCAGTTCGTCGAGGTCGTCAACACGACGGCGGCGCCGCTCGACGTATCGGGCTGGACGCTCGCGGGCCCGGATCGGCGTGCATCGAAGGCCCTTCCTACGTTGCACGCCGATCTCCCGCGGAGCTTCGCGCTAGTCGTACCGGCAGTTCACGCTCCTGCCGGTGAAGTTAGTGACGGCGGCGGCGCCGTCGATCTCCGCCGCCCAGTCACCGAGCGATCGTCCATCCCATCGAACCACCCGGACGTCGCTCCCCCCCAGCCGTGTTTTCGGTCCACGGCACGGGTCCCGCTCGTAGTACTCCTCAGAGACCTGCCGCAGGTGCGGCGGTCGCGGAGGATCTATGGCGATGAAGTGTCCGCGCTGCGACGACTCGGCGCTCGACGAGAAGGACCGCGACGGAGTCACGGTGGACGTCTGTCGCGTCTGCCGCGGCCTCTGGCTCGACCGGGGCGAGCTGGAGAAGCTGATCGCGCGCACGTCCCGTGAGTTGGACGAGTACGAGGGCCGCCGCACCCGCGACGACGATGGTGATGCCGACGACATCAAGGAACTACGCCGACGACGCTGGTCGGCACAGGCGCCTCTGTCTCCGCGCAAGCGAACGTGGCTCGAGAACCTCGGGAACAGCTTCGACTGACGGGCGCGGTGGCCGTCGTCATCTCGGCCCCACCATGTCTCGATCTGAACCGACTCGGGCGCCCGCATCGTCACCCCGATGGAACAGGTTCCGCACCCGTGCACGCTCGCTCCGGCATCGTCCGAATTCTGCGCACGGATCGTTCGTCGTCCACGGGTGCAACCCGTCCAATGAGCCAGCACGCCGCGCGACGCTTCGTCCGCGGCGGCTGAACCCGGACAGTTCTCGAGGGTTCGCGCCTGGCCGAGCCCGCAGGCGGTCTGCTGCGCGCAGACCCTTGCGGGCTTTACAAGGCCGACGCTGCCCCTCGTGAGTTGTCCGGTCAGGTCGTCTCCGTCACACGTGCCGATCGCACACAGGACCTGCCCATGCCCCACACGGACTCAGCCCTCTTCACCCCCATCACGCTGGGCGCACTGACGCTGCCGAATCGCATCGTCATGGCGCCGCTCACGCGCTGCCGTGCGGACGCCGACCACGTGCCGACGGCACTCATGGCGGAGTACTACGCTCAGCGCGCAAGCGCCGGGGCCATCATCGCCGAGGCGACGATGGTCCTGGACGGCCACTCGGCGTTCGCCGGGCGCGAGCCGGGGATCTTCTCCGCCGCGCAATTGGCCGGATGGAAACGTGTCACCGACGCCGTACACGCCAAGGGCGGATGCATCCTTCTCCAGCTCTGGCATGGCGGACGCGCGTGCCACCCGTACTTCAACCGCGGTGCGCAGCCCGTCGCGCCCAGCCCGATCGCAATCACGGGAGACGAGGTCCACACGCCGGAGGGGAAGAAGCCGTACGTCGTGCCGCGCGCGTTGCGCGACGACGAGATCCCGACGATCGTCGCCGGGTTCCGCGCAGCGGCCGCGAACGCGAAAGCCGCCGGCTTCGACGGCGTCGAGGTCCACGGCGCGAACGGGTACCTGCTCGACGAGTTCCTGCGCGACGGCGTGAACAACCGCGTCGGCCCGTACGGCGGGTCGCTCGCGAATCGGGCGCGGCTCCTCCTCGACGTGACGGACGCCGTGATCGACGTGTGGGGTGCCGGACGCGTGGGGGTGCGCGTGTCGCCGGTCAACAGCTACAACGACATGCGCGACAGCGACCCAGTCGCGCTCACGATCCACGTGGCCCGGGAACTGAGCGCGCGTCGGATCGCGTACCTGCACATGATGCGCGCCGACTTCTTCCAGCAACAGAAGGCCGACGTGATGACGGCCGCGCGAGCGCACTTCGACGGCGCGCTCGTCGGCAACATGGGGTACAGCGCAGACGAGGCGGCCGCGGCCGTCGTGTCAGGCGCGCTGCAGGCCGTCGCGTTCGGCCACCACTACGTCAGCAACCCGGACCTCGTCGAGCGAATCCGCGCCGGCGCCCCGCTCGTCGAGCCGGACCCGCGCACGTTCTATTCGCAGGACGCGAAGGGCTACACCGACTACCCGCGGATGTGAGACGGAGGGCCGATGAGAACGATCGACGCGATCCGCAGGCGATTCCCGGCGCTCGCAGGCGATTGGCACCTGCTCGAGAACGCGGGCGGATCGCAGGTCCCGGAGACGGTGCCGGACGCGATCCGCGACTACATGCGCGGCACCTACGTCCAACTCGGGGCGGGCTACCCGCTCTCGCGGCGCGCGGACGAGGTCGTCGCCCGAACGCACGCGCTCTCACGCGTGTTCGTCGGCGATCCCGGCGTCGGCGCGGCCGCGGGCACCGCCATCCTCGGCCCCTCGACGTCCCAGCTCTGCGCGATGCTGGCGGACGCGTACGGAAGGACCATCCGCGCCGGCGACAACGTGGTCGTGGCGGACACCGGGCACGAGGCGAACGTGGGGCCCTGGACGCGGCTCGCGGCACGCGGGATCGAAGTGCGGCACTGGTCCGTGAACCGTGACGCCCAGGACTGCCTGCTGCCGGATCTCGACGCGGTCCTCGATGCGCGGACTCGGATCGTCGCCGTGCCGCACGTCTCGAACCTGCTCGGCGCCGTCGCCGATGTCGCCGAAATCGGCCGCCGTGCTCACGCCGTGGGAGCGCGGGTGGTCGTGGATGGCGTGGCGTTCGCGCCGCACCGCGCAGTGGACGTCGCGGCGCTCGGCGCGGATTGGTACGTCTTCTCGACCTACAAGGTCTACGGGCCCCACATGGCGGTGCTCTGGGGACGCGCCGATGCGGCCGCCGAGATCGAGGGACCGAACCACTTCTTCGTGCCGCGCGGCGAGCATCCGTACAAGTTCGAGCTGGGCGGCGTGCCGCACGAGTCCTGCGCCGGATGGAACGCCGCGATCGAGTACGTCGCTTGGCTGGGCGGACACTCGGGAGCCGGCGACTTCGGACGCGAGGCGATCGTCTCGGGCTTCGCCGAAGCCGCTCGCCTGGAGGCTCCACTCGTGGAGCGACTACTCGATGGGCTGCGGAGCCTCTCGGGAGTCCGCGTCATCGGTCCCGCCGTTTCCGGTCCCACGCGCGTTCCGACCGTCTCGTTCACACACGCGCGCCTCAGTTCTCGCGACGTCGTCGCGGCGATGCACGCGCGGAGAGTCGCCGTGCGCAACGGCCACATGTACGCGCACCGCCTCTGCACCGCGCTCGGCATCGACCTCGCGGACGGCGTCGTGCGCATCAGCGCCGTCCACTACAACACGGCCGACGAAGTGGACGCCGCGATCGCGGCCATCCCTTCGTGATCCGGCCCCCGGACAGCCACTCACCACGCCGCTTCGGCATCCTCCAACGCGTCGCGGATCTGGTCCAGGTCGAAGCCGAGTGCGCGGTGCAGTCGAACGATCCTGGCGACGCGGTCCAACCGCACGGCCGCGATGATGAACGCGGGGCGCACGCCGACCTCCGTGCCGAGCAAACCCGCGTCGATGACCTCGCGCAGCCACACGACCTCGACGCGGTAGACATCGGCCACGGTTTCGACGCTGAGGTAGAGATCGCCTTCGACGTACGTCCGGCCGTCGCTCACGGTGCCCGTCCTTCCGGAGCGACGCCCGCGGGGGAGCTGCCGCCCGCGGTCTCGCCCGACTTGCCGAGTTCGGTGAGGAGCGCACGCTGGCGGTCGGTCAGGTCCCGCGGGAGGTCGATCGCGACGACCAGGTAGAAGTCGCCGCGTCCGCCGTCGGCGTCCGCAAGGCCGTGGCCCCGCAGACGCAGGCGTGTCCCGGAGCGCGCGTCCGGCGGGATCTTGACGCCGAGCACCGCACGGGCGGTGCGGATGTCGAACGTGGTGCCGCTGACCGCAGCCCACGGCGTGATCGTCGCGCGGGCCTCGAGATCGCTGCCCGTGCGACGATACGTCGCGTCGTCGTCGAGTCGCAGGACGAGGTTGAGGTCGCCCGCCTCCGCACCGTCCTCGCCCGCCTCGCCGAGCCCCTTCAGGCGCATCTTCATGCCGTCACGCACGCCGTCGGGGATCGTCAACTCGACGGTGCGGCGCTTCATCACGGCGCCGACGCCGCCGCACGTCGGGCACACGTGCTCCTCCATCGCGCCCGTTCCTCCGCACCGCGGGCAACTCACGCGCGCCGGGAACTCGAAGGAGTGCTTCCCGCCGGAAAGCGCGTCGGTGATCGGCAGGTGCAACTCCGCACTCACGTCGGCGCCGCGGTAGCGGTACCGCGCGTGTCCCTGTGGACCGCGGGCCGCCTGGTCCCGCACCTGCCGGCCGAACATCTCCTGGAAGAAGTCGGAGAACCCGCCGGATCCACCGAACGCGGCTTCGAACTCTTCGGGGGACATCGTCCGACTGCCGGGCGGCGGAGCGAAGTCGTCGCCCTGCTTACGCTCGCCGCCGAGGCGGTCGTACTCCTGCCGCTTCTCCTTGTCGGATAGGACCTCGTAGGCCTCGCTGATCTGCTTGAACTCGGCCTCGGCCCTCGCGCGGTCCGCTTCCTTCGCGCGGTCGGGGTGCCACTTCAACGCGAGCTTCCGATACGCCTTCTTGACGGCCTCCTCGTCGGCGTCGCGCGGGACTCCGAGTCGCTGGTAGTAGTCCTGGAACTTCACGCGTTCAACGTCTCGTTCAACGTCTCGTTCAACGTCGCCATGTCGATGACGAAGCGGTAGTGCACGTCGCCGCGGAGCATGCGCTCGTAGGCATCGTTGATCCGGTCGATCGGGATGATCTCGACGTCGGCGACGATCCCGTGCGCGCCGCAGAAGTCGAGCATCTCCTGAGTCTCACGGACGCCACCGATGAGCGACCCGGCCAGACGGCGGTTGCCCTTGATCAGCGAGAACGCACCGACGGGCGTCGGCTCCGGAGGGACGCCGACGACCACCATCACGCCGCGCGGTCGCAGGAGTCCGAGATACAGGTCGTAATCGTGCTTCGCGGAAACCGTGTCGAGAACCATGTCGAAGCGCCCCGCGAGCGTGGTGAACACGGCGGGGTCCTTCGTCTCCGCGAACGCCGTGGCGCCGAGTCTGCGCGCGTCGGGCTCCTTCGACTTCGACGTGCTGAAGACCGTGACCTGCGCGCCCATCGCGACCGCGAGTTTCACCGCCATGTGGCCGAGCCCGCCGAGGCCGACGACGGCGACGCGATCGCCCTGCTTGCAGTTCCACTGACGCAGGGGCGAGTACGTCGTGATCCCGGCGCAGAGCAAGGGTGCGGCGGCCGCCGGATCGAGTCCCGCCGGGACCTTCAGAACGAACCGCTCGGCGACGACCACGCGCTTCGAGTAGCCGCCGTAGGTCGGCGTCGCTCGGTCCATCTCGGTCCCGTTGTAGGTCCACGCAGCGCCGGACTCGCAGAACTGCTCCGTGTCTTCTCGGCACGGCGTGCACGCGCGGCACGAGTCCACCATGCAGCCAACGCCGACGAGGTCGCCGACAACGTGATGCGCGACAGACGCGCCCACGCGTCTCACACGGCCCACGATTTCGTGGCCCGGCACCATCGGGAACGTCGCGCCGGTCCACTCGTCGCGGACCTGGTGGATGTCCGAGTGGCAGACGCCGCAGAAGAGAACGTCGATCTCGACGTCGCTCGGACCAGGCTCGCGTCGCTCGATCGTGTGCGGTGCAAGCGGCTTCCCTGCGGCGGGCGCGGCATAGGCGTGCGTTCTCGTCATCCGGACAGTCTACGATCCCTCATGCGGCCGGAGCACGGACGCTCGCCCCCGGGCCGTACCGCTGTGAAAGTCCCTCGCGCGCAGAACCCAAGACACGCCGGTGCTTCATGGACCCAGACGCCACGTCCTCCGCGACCGACTCCTCCGACGGGAAAGCCCGAGCGGCCCGCACGATCCTCACCGGCGACGGCGTCGCCTGGCTCGCCGCACAAGCGTTGCCGCCGACGCACGCGGTCGTCACGTCGCTGCCGGACGTCTCCGAGATGCCATCGATGGACGTCGATGTGTGGCGCGAGTGGTTCGTAGCGACGGTCGCACTCGCCTGCACGCAAGTGGCCGACGCGGCCCCCGCGATCTTCTATCAGACCGACATCAAGAGCGACGGGCGCTGGATCGACAAGGGCCACCTCGTCGCGCTCGGCGCGAGCCGCGCAGGGTCAGCGTGCCTCTTCCACAAGATCGTCTGCCGCGCTCCTGCCGGCACGACGACGTTCGGACGCCCGAGTTTTGCCCACCTGCTGGGTTTCTCGCGCAGCCTTCGACTGCCCGTGAAGGAGTCGTCGGCGGACGTGCTGCCCGGCCTCGGTGAGATGACGTGGTCCCGTGCGATGGGCACCGCCGCTTGCGAGGAGGCCTGCCGGTTCCTGGTGCGCTCGACCGCCTGCCGCGTGGTCGCCGATCCCTTTTGCGGACTGGGAACCGCCCTCGCCGTTGCGAACGGCTACGGACTCGACGCCGTGGGCGTCGAACGCTCGCCGAAGCGCGCAGAACGGGCGCGGAAGCTCGTGTTCGTCCGCGAACGTGGAATCGTGGGGCCGCCGGTCCGCGTCGGCACACCGTAGGATTCCACCCCATGTCCGGGACGTGAGTCGGCCGGTAGCGTGTGCGAATGGATTACGTCCTCCGTACCCACGACGCGATCGACGCGCCTCGCGCGGCAGAGCCCGATGCGCGCGACGCCCGCGCAGAGCGTCCGGGCGCCGGAGCGTTGCTCCGGGACGTCCTCCGGAGCGTCGAGTTCCTCCACGGCGCTTCGCCCGAGGTCCTGACGAAGTTCATGTCGCTCGGGCACTCCCGCCGACTCGCGAAGGGCCACGTGTTCTGGACCGCCGGGCAGAGCGCGCAGTCGGTCGTGATCCCGGTGGACGGCGAACTCGCGTTGATGCGATCGAACGCGGGCGGTCGCGAACTCTGCCACGGCTTCTTCGGAACCGGCGACTGCGCCGGTCTCCAGTGCGTGCTGTCGGACCACCCGCACGTCGCAGACGCGCGCGCGATCCGAGGCGGCGAGTTCTTCACTGTGGACCGCAGCACGATCCTCCGGTTCCTGGACGAGCACCCCACCGCGCGCGCGATTGCACTGTCGGCGGTCGGTCGTATGTACCGGAACAGCGTGAATGAGCGCGAAGGGCTCGTCTTCCTTCCCTTGGACGCCCGTCTCGCACAGTTCCTTCTCGCGAACGCCTGCATGCATCAGGGAGATGGAGCACGCGTTCTGCTCCGAGCGACGCACGCCGAGATTGCCGCCCGCATCGGCTCGGTGCGCGAAGTGGTCGCCCGAACCATGGCAGACTTCGCCAAGCAGGGACTGATTCGACACACGTACGACGAACGGTTCATCCTGCGCTGGGACGGACTCGGCGCACAGGCAGGCGTCGATCGCCCGGATCCGGTGCTCGCGACGGCGGCGGCTGAGTCAGCGTCGCGAACGAGGCGGTTCGCGATGCCGATCCTGAGAGACGGCAGGGCCGCAACGAACGCCGCCGCTGCAGCGTGCGGGCGACATGTCGCGGACATCGCCCGGTGCGTCGGCCAGGGCTGCCCGATCGCAGTCGCCGCGCGCGCCTCGGCGACCCCGGAACGCACAGTCAGCCCGCCGACACCGGCCGTAGCGCCCGCCGCACGCATCGCCGTCGCTCCGCTCTTCGCGCGGGCCGACAAGACACAGCCCGCCCGCGAGGCACGCGTGTCAGCCGCGCTTCCCCCCGCTCGTCAGAGTGCGACGCGCGGGACATCCGAGCGACAGACGCCGACCGGGTCCGCCACCCTGCGCGACCCGTACGAGGAACGCGTGATCGCCCGTCGCGTTGTTGCGTACACGCAACGCGCGGCCACGATCGAGACCGAGTTCGGAAGCGTTGATCGAGTTCCCTCGTACGTGTCACTCTTCTGCGAGCCGCAGACCCCGCGCGCCGCGGCGGGAACGTGATGTAGCGTCGGAACTCGTCCCTGCATCGTCGGCCCCTCCACACCCAATCGTGCGAGAGCGCCCCGAGACACGCATCCGACCTACCGCACGGATACGCGCGCGGTGTTGATCACCAACTCCGTCTTCGGCGGGCCGGCCGGCGTGCCCTGCGACTCGAGCTTCTTCACGACGTCCATCCCGTCGATCACCTCGCCGAAGATCGTGTGCTTGCCGTCGAGGTTCGGCGTCGGCACGAACGTGATGAAGAACTGAGAGCCGTCGGAACTCGGAGCGCCGGTGTTCGCCATCGAGAGAATCCCCGGCTTGTCGTGCTTGTGCTCCGGGCCGAACTCGGACGCAAACGTGTAGCCCGGGTCGCCGGAACCGTTGCGTTTCGGGCACCCGCCCTGCGCCATGAAGCCCGGGATCACGCGGTGGAACAGCAGTCCGTCGAAGAAGCCGATCTCAGACAGGTAGAGGAAGTTCGCGACGTGCCTCGGTGCGGTGTCGCTGAAGAACCGCAGCACGATCACGCCCTGGTTCGTGTCGAGCGTCCAGAGGTACTCCTCGCCGCGGCTGAACGCGACCTCCGGAAACTGCGGGAGCTTCGTACGCCAGTCGTCGGAGGCGCGATTGATCTTCAGCCCTGCAACGAACGCCCGCACGGTCGCGAGTCCGAGACTCGCCGGGCCGTCCTTCGAGAAGTCCTTCGTGAGCGCGACGCCCCGGGCCCACGCGGAGTAGGTGATCGTCGCGAGACGGTCCTTCGCTCGAGCCGCGGCCGGTTGGTCGGCGTCGGATGTCGCGCTTTCGTAGTGCGCCGCCGCCCGCGCGAGCATCCGCGACTTCGCGAGCGGGTCCTTCTCCTTCTGCGCGAGGTCCCACCACGAATCGGCGATGGACCGGTGCGCGACGGGGTCGGTCCCGCCCGCCACCTCGCGCGCGGCGACGTCCGCAACTGCGACGTTCCCGGACTTCGCGAGGTGCGAGAGTCCCTCGTCCCACCGCGCGCGTCCGAAGCACAGGAAGCGGCCGATCGCTTCGTTCGCGGCCGGGTCCTCGGGCGCCGCGCCGACCGCGGTGCGAGCCGCCTCGGCCGCCGCGGAGAGCTTTCGGAACGCGCCGACGAACTCCCCGAGTTCCGTGGCGCGCGCGGCGATCCCGCCCATCTTCGCCGACTTCGCGTGGGTCTTCGCGGCCGCGAGCGCCTTCGCAGCGGTCGGTGCGTCGTCATCGGCGAGGGCGTCACCGGCGAGTTCGATGCACGCGTTCGCAATGTCGGCGAGGAGACCGGTCTCCTTCGTTCCGCGGGCCATCGCGTCCACCGCCGCGAACCCTCGCGCGGCCCGCCCGGCCACGAACGTGTCGCCGATGAGGCGCCCCACCTCCACCGCAAGCGCGATGTCGTGGAGGTCCTCTGCGATCGCCGATGCCTGCTCGAGCGACACGTACTGCTTCAGCGGCACGTCCGGCGACGCCGCTGCGCGCTCGATGAGCTTCCGCGCCAGAGCGCGTCTGACCGCCGGGTCCTTGCTCTTGAACTCGTCACGGAACTCCGTCTTCAGTTCCACCACCGCGACCCCGCGCGACGTGGCGTCGGGCACGGGGAGCCGGTTGTCCGCGGTGTCCGCCGAGATGCCCTGCACGGCTGCGAGCCACAGGGCGGCGACGCCGCCGGCGCGAGCGAGCCACTTCGCCGAACGACACGTCCGAATCGTCATGCGCGGCATGATACGTCAGATGCCACTGCGCGGCGCTCGCGCGATGAGTTGGGGCGCACGTGTGAGCGTGGCGCGGAACTTCGCCTCGTCCACGTCGGCGGAGGTGTCGTTGCAGACCGAAACAACGGCGAACCACGCCCCTCCGCTCGGCGTGTCGATCCGACCGACCACGATGCCGCTCAGTTCGGCCGCGACGTAGCGCCGCCGGCCGTCCGTGTCGAACGCCAGATCGGCGGCGGCGTGCCGACCGACGCCCACGTGCCTCCCGCCCGGACCGTATCCGCGGCCGCGGCACGGCCGATTGGTCACCAGGCCGGAAGGAACTGGCCCGCCCGCCCGCCGGGGCCGGACCATCCGGTCGTTCCCGTTCACCCATCGAGAGGATGTCCCCATGGCTCGCAGTCTCAAGGTCGCCGCCCTCGCGTTCTCGCTCGTCGCCGCTGCAACCCTCGCCGTTGCGTGGGCCGCGGGAGAGGCCACCCCATTCGTGCAGAACGAACCCAGGGCGATGTCGCGCGTCGTCTACTTCGGCAAGGCCGGCCTCGTCGGCGAGTACGCGGTGCAGTACGGCAAGCCGACGTGGCAGGCCGCGTACGACACGGACTTCGACAAGATGACCCGCGGCAAGCGGATGCGTCTCGGGAAGGATTGGTGGACGACGCTCGACACCTTCTGCCCGCTGACGTTCGGGGAGAAGACCGACCTCGCCGACGGCGCGTACTTCCTCGTCCTGGAGTGCTCCGACCAGGGCGCGTGGAGTCTGGTCGCACTCGATCCGGCGCCGATCCGCAAGGCGAAGATGGACGCGTTCGGTTCCGCCAAAACGACCGGCGGCACGGCGATCCCGCTGACATACGAGGCCAGCACCGAGGCGGAGCCTGAATTGAAGATCCAGTTCCTGGCGGTCGAGGGCAAGCCGGGGGAGCAGACGCTGGAGATCCGCTTCGGCAAGCACCGCCTGTCCACGCGGGTCGTTCCGAAGATCTGACGTCGCACGGGGGCGTCGCGCGCCCTGCGCGGCGCCCTCACTCGATCCCGCACTTCTCCAGCGCCCACGTCTCCGGCCGCACTCCGCGGGCCAGCGCAAACCGCAGGTCGTCCGACGCGCCCGCCAGATCGCCCGCGTCGCAGCGGAACTCTCCCCGACGCGCGCGGAGCGTGGCACTCCAGGGGGAGCCCTCCACCAGCCGGTCGATCGTTGCCAACGCCTCGGCGCGCTTCCCCTCGATGTAGTCAAGCCGCGCGACCTCGACGCGGAACAGCGGATTCCACGGTTGGGAGGCGACGCGGCGGTCGGCCCACGCGTGCGCTTCCGCGAGTCGTCCCCGCGCACGTTCGACGTCCATCATCACCGTGACAGCCCCGAGCGACTCCGGCTCAACGTCGAGCGCCGCGCGGGCACCGCGGGCAGCCGCGTCGAGAGCCCCGCGGCGGAGTTCTGTCACCGCGCCGTTGACCAGAACCGTGTCGCGACGGTACGCCGGCTGCGGGCCGAGGTGCCCAACGACCCCAACGACGACCGCAGTCAGAACGGCCACGACCATCGGCCGTCCCCTGCCGCTTCGCAGGGCGTCGCTCACCGCGGCCACCGCGCATCCCGCGAGCACCGCCATTGCCGGGATCGCCGGGCTTCGGTAGTGCGACAGAGGAAATGTGAGCGTGCACGCAACCCAGTGGGCGATCACGATCGCCCCGGGCGCGAGCACGAGGTCGCGCCGTGCCCTCGACACGGCGACACCGGCCGCGCCCAGCGCGAGCAGGAGCCACGTCGGCACGAATGCGAGGCCGAGCAGAGGCGTCAGCGTGCGGTCGTAGGCGAGATCCGCGCTCGATGCCGGCTCCTCGGGAGACAGGAACCACCGGGCCTTCGTGAGAGTCCACGCGATCGAATCGCCTGGATGCTGCCGCAACTCGTCCCATGCACGCGCAGCGAACCAGTCCGAGATCTCGCTCCGCGTCGGCTCCCTCCCGATCTCGGCCGCGACTCGGAACCGAGCGTCTTCGTGCATCTCACGCGGCGAGAACCGGAACTCGTCCGTGAACATCGCCCCCATCCGCCGGGCAGCGGTGTTGTTGCCGAGGTACAGATTCTGTCCGTTGGCGGCGGTGAACACGACGCGTTCGCCCGACACCACGGCGTTGCGCGCGAACGAGAGCGCCGCACACAGCAGGATGGGCGCCAGCAGCAACGCGACGACGCGGGCCTTGCGCTCGCCACGCGACGCGAACGCCCAGGCGACGAACGGAACCGCAAAGAGCGCGACGGGCCGCGCGAGCACCGAGAGTCCGAGCCAGGCACCCGCAGCGAGCGGACCCCTCCACCGCGGAACACCGGGCGCACCGTCGCCAGCGGCGTCCGGCGCACACGCGTAGCACGTGCCCGCGACGAGGAATGCGGCCAGCCCCGAGACCGCGACGTACCCGTCGAGATGCGTCAGCGCGACCGAGAACGCAACCGCGATCGCGGCCACCCACGCCGCAGTGTCGCCGGCCCAGCGCTTCGCCGCACCCGCGGAGAGCGCGGCCGTGCCCGCCGCGAGAACTGCCTGTGCGACGAGGACCGGCCCGGGCGTGGCGCCGAAGAGCGCGACGAGCGGCGCGATCACGTAGGCGTAGAGCGGGTTCAGCAGGAACGGCCCTCCGCCGACCGTCGCGTGTCTGCCGAGCACGTCACCGGAAGCGATGTCGCCGGCCCACGAGAGGTAGTACTCGGCGTCGAGCCGGGGTGACGAGACGATGTCGTTGGTGCGCCAAGCCTGCCACGAAACGACGCCACGCACCGCCGCAGCGAGCAGGGCCCCGACAACACGCGGATCGCGGATCTTCATCCGCCGCCAGGGTAGTGCATCCCATCGGGGGACGCCGATCAGACTCCCGCCGGGGGAAATGGCGTGGCCGCGCGGGTCGCGGAGGGCGACGATGCGTGTCCCATGCGAGCCGTCTCCCGTCGCGTCGTCGCGTTGCTGGCACTGCTGGCGCTCACGATCTCACTGACCGTCGCTCCCGCGCCCCCCGCGGCCGCGTCCGACGCCGATCTCGAGTTCCAGACCTGCGCGGCGCAGGCCGGACTCGGCAACGGCGAGTGTCAGCACTTCCTTCGGAACCCGTCGGCCCCGACCGACGACCCGTGCTGGTGCGACAAGTGCCGGAACGGGGCCACGGGCCAGCACCACGACGGGAAGACCGTGCCGTTCGGGTGGAACGCCACGCTGTTCGAGTCGGGCGGCCTCGAGTGCTATCTGAAGCGCCACGCGCTCGCGTTCGGCATCACGTGCAGCGAGTGTCTGACGAACGACAAGCCGTGGCCCGACGGCGGCGCAGGGAACATCGGCACCGTCCCCGAGAAGGACTTCGCCGGGCGCCCGTCGAAGCAGACCGTCCTTGCGCGTCTCGAGGCGGAGAAGCACCTCTTCAAGAAGCCCGACGACGCCGTGCTCGCCTACAACCGCCACTTCTACGTCGTGACGGACGTCGGCGGGTTGAAGGTGCGCACGCCGGGCGGCAGCGCGCGGATCGTCACGCGCCACGAGTGGGTTCACCTGATGATCGAACGCGCCGAGTTCGCGCGGCGGGAGTGGGTCCGGAACCTGGGCGAGCCCATCGTGATGCGCGTGAACACGCAGCGGCCGATCGCGATCTATCTGACGGAGCGATACCGCGACTTCGAGCGCGTCGGCACGGAGTACTTCCGACAACCGGGAAGCCGCGGGCTTAAGGGGCCCGTCGCCGAACTCTGCGACAAGATGTGCCTCACCGGGATCACGTTCTCGCGCGAGGAAGCCGGCGACGACCACCAGATGATCGTCCACCTGCGGCACGAGATCGCCCACGCCATGCTCTCGATGTGGGGCTCGCTCGAGACGCGTCCGAAGTCGCTCCCGATCTGGATGGACGAGGGCCTCGCGCACTGGCTGACGAAGTCCATCGACTCCTGCCGGAACGACGTCTTCTACTGCACGGGCGAAGGCCTCGGCGGCCCGTCGGGCGGCGGCGGCGGGCCCGCGTGGCCCGGCAAGGACTGGGAGAAGGACATCGTCCGGTACGTCCAGACGAACAAGCTGACGCCGATCGAGGAGTTGCTCGGGAAGACCGTCATCAACGAACTGACGGAGGAGGACCAGAAGCGCGCGTGGAGTTACTGCGAGGTCGGCCTCGCGGAGATGCGCGTCCCCTTCGCGAAGATGCTCGCCGCACTCCGCAAGGAGAAGAACCCGCGCGAGGCGTTCACGGAGAACCTGGGTTGCTCGCCGGAGACGTTCGACGAGCGATGGCGGGAGCGCGTCGCCGGGCGCCGCAAGTCGATGACGGCGACGGAGGCCGACGGCGCCGCGGAGGCGAGCGACGCACCGGGAGCCCGCGACCGCAAGGCGATCGCCGCCGAACAGGACCCGAAGAAGCTCGCGTACAAGATCCGTCAGCTCGGCGAGATCAAGGACCCGAAGACGATCGCGGTCGTGGTGGACGTGATCGCGCAGGACCTCGACCTGCCGCGCGAGACGGCACTCGTCACGCTCCTCGCGGTGAAGGACGCGTCGTGCCGCGAGACGATCTGGTCGTACGGCCTCGCGCATCCCGACGGCATGGTCAGGGCCTACGTGGCGAGAGTCTGCGGTCGCCTGAAGCTCGACGCGGCGCTTCCGAAGCTCGAAGCGCAACTCGACGACAAGAACTGGTACGCGCGGGCCGAAGCTGCCGTCGCCTGCGGCACGCTGAAGGACGCGAAGGCTCTCCCGGGGCTTCGGAAGATGGTCGGCGGCGACCCGTCGGAGAAGGCTCGCGTCGGTGCCATGGATGCGCTGGCCATGTTCAAGGACGACGCGGAGAACGCAGTCGGGGTCGTCGCCAAGCTTCTCGACTCGTCGCAGTGGCAGCTCCGCATCGCCTCCGCGCAGACGCTCGGCGAGATCGGCTCGATGGAGGGCGTCGAACCTCTCGTGGCCCGTCTCGAGAAGGAGCCCACCGGCAGGATCGCCGACGACCTGACCGCGGGACTCCCCCGCCGGCCCGACGCAGGAAACGAGAAGCCGTCAAAGCCCGGTCCCGACCCGAACGACCCTCACGCGACGCACGACGGCGGGCCCGAGCCGTACTTCGGCGTCGAGCTCTACTCGAATCGCGTCGCGTTCGTCTGCGACACGTCGGAGTCGATGCTCGAGTTGTTCACGCCGGACCCCGCCGCGTCGAAGACGCTGAACAAGGAGTACGTGGGCACGAACAAGCTCCAGATCTGCAAGGAGCAGGTGGCGCACGCCCTCGAAGGGCTCAACCCCCGCGCCCACTTCAACATCATCACGTTCGGCACGCAGATCCGTTCACTGTCCGCCAATCCGGTGCCTGCGAGCGCCGGGAACATCGACAAGGGGAAGGGCTTCCTCCAGTCGCTCGGCGCATCCGGCGAGACGAACTACTACGACGCCCTGAAGGCCGCGCTCGACCTCGGTGCCGCGCCCGACACCAACCCCGACTTCAAGTCCACGCCCGACACCATCACGTTCCTGACCGACGGGCAGCCGACGAAAGGCGACATCCTCGACGCCGACGTGATCCTCGAGTGGTACACGGGCCTGAACCGCTACGCCCGCGTGAAGACGCACACCATCACGCTCGGCGTCATCAACGTGGACATCCCGCTGCTGCGGGGCATGGCGGAGAGGAACGGCGGCAAGTTCACGATCGTCCCGGAGAAGAAGGCCGGCGCGAAGTGACGCCGTGGGGCCTGCGAGCCCGCAGCGCTGGTAGCATCTGGACCCGAGACGAAGGACGTCCGCGCAGCACGCGCACAAGGAGCAGCCAGTGATCCAAGAGACGATCCGCAAGATCGAGGAGAGCCTTCGCAGCGGCAGCGGCGATGGCGCGGCGCCCGCGCAGCGTGACGAGGCGTTGCGACTGCTCGCCGAGTTGAAGACCGAACTGCAGGCCCTCGAGACGACCCGCGGTCCCGACGCCCAGCGAATTGCCCGACTCGCCGAGTCGGCTCACGTCACGGCGCGCTCCGCGGCCGGTCCGAAGGCGCGTGAGGACGCGGCAGGACGACTCGCCGAGTCCGCACGGGAGTTCGAGGCATCGCACCCGAAGCTCACGTCCGTCGTGGACCGGATCGCGGAGATGCTGGCGTCGGCCGGGTTGTGATCAGCCCCGGAGCTGCGACATCGCCCGGCTCCCCCGTTCGCGGTTGACGAGCGCGAGCGCCGGGTGGCACGCAGCGATGAACCGGATGAGTTGCGTAGCCGACACGCCGAGGCGTTCCGCCGCGCCGCGCACGTCGAACTCGGCACACGCGACCACGTCCAGCGCCTCGGCGAGCAGCAGCGGGAAGTCCCGGTGCTCAGGATTGCAGGAGATGCGGCCCCCGCGGGTTCGCGACCGCCAGAGATCCGACGGAGCGGCGTTCACGGCGGTGCGGACCTCCACCGCGAGCGCAAGTCGCATGCGTCCCAGCGCCACCGCCAGGTTCTCGTGCTGGCTTCGGCGCTCCCCGGCCGTCACCTCGGTGCCCGTCGCCACGTGACGGACCACGATCCGCGACTCGGTCGAGTTCCGGTGGCGCCCGCCGGGCCCTGACCCACGGGACCGCAGCACCTCGCAGAGCGCGAGGAGTGGATCGTCTGGAAGCGCGGCGGGGTGCATCGGCTGCGCTGAGTGTCGCACGGACGAAACTACGTCGCCGCGATCCGTCGCGCGGCGCGACAATCGGGTCATGTCGGTTAACCCGGATCATGCACGAAGCTCCGCGCCTGGGCGAGCCCGCGGGCCGACCGCTGCGTTGGGACCCTTGCGTGGCTTGACAAAGCCGACGCTGCGGGTCCCGCCTTGCGGTCAGCTCCGCGGATCTCGTCCAGGCCGGCGCGTCGCCGGGCGAGCGAGCGTCGGATCGGCGTCCACCGCAAGCCCCTCCGGCGTCGCCCGCCGTTCCCCCGCGGACCCTCGTGCATGATCCGGGTTAACGACATCGACCCCGCCTCGCTCCCGCAGATCGCCGTTCGCCCGGCGACTGCTCGCGACCACGGCGTCGTGCTCGATCTGCTCACGTCGCTCGATCTCGACTACCCGGGGCGCGACCTCGCGCTGTTCTACGTGGGCGAGACGGACGGCGAAGTCGTCGCCATTGCTGAACTCAGGCGCCTCGGGAGCCGGCGACTGCTCAGTTGCGTCGGCGTCCGCAGCGATCTGCAACGCCGTGGTGTCGGACGTCGATTCGTCTCCGCACTGCTCGATGGCGCCACCGACGACGTGTACCTGTTCACGGTCGCTCCTGCGTTCTTCCGGCACCTCGGGTTCACCCCTGCCGTGCCGCCGGAGGGGATCGGCCGCCGCGCGATCTACGGGTGCCGGGACTGCACGCCCGACCGCTGCGTGTGCCTCGTGCGGAGGGCCGATGCGTCCGTCGCTCGCGCGGTCTGACTCACGCGAGGCGCCCGCAGCGTGCGGCGCCTCGACGTCCGACGCGCCGGGCGCGGGGACGATGCCCGTCGCGCACCTCCAGCGCGCGGCCGAGATCCCGTGCGACCTGGCGCCGGCGAACCTCGTCCTGTGGGAGGACTGCGAGGTTCCGTCGTTCGACGAGGTGCATGGGTGCATCTGCGTCCGCGTCACGCCTCGGCACCTTCACGAGCCCGCGCACCACCTGGAACCAGTGCCCTTCCGCCCCGAAGCAGACGTCGTCGCCGCACTCGACGACTGCATCAGCTCGACGGGCCTCGTCTCGCGTGTCCGGGCGCCGCTCGCGCGTCTGCTGCCGCAGGACCGCTTCGCCGTCGCGCCGATGCGCGATCACTTCGACTACGTGTTCGACCGCGCGGACCTCGCCGAGATGCGCGGCACGCGGCACGACGGTCATCGCAACCAGATGCGCAAGTTCGAGCGGGAGCATCCGCGACACGAGTTCCGTGCGCTCGCCCCGGGCGACGCGCCGGAAGCACTCGCGGCCTTCGACTCCTGGGCGGCGGAACACGACGACTCCGCGCCTGACGCGACGGACCGGGGCCCCGCGGCGCTGTCCGTCTCCTGCCAACGCCGTGCGATCGAGCGGGCGTTCGATAACTTCGCTCGCCTCGGGCTCGTCGGCGGCGTGATCTCCGAGGACGGGTCGGTGCGAGCCTTCCTGCTGGCGAGCACCGTGGGCGACACGGCGTTCGCGCACTTCCAGTACGCCGTCGCGCCGCACCCCGGGATCTACCAGACGCTCCTCCGCGCCTGCTGTCGTTCGGTGCTCGCGGATCGCGCGTTCGTCAACCTCGAAGAGGACCTCGGCGTGCCGGGGCTCCGCCGCGCGAAGCTCGCGTACCACCCGCTCCGCTTCGTCGAGAAGTACGAGGTCAGGCGTAAGCGAACGTGATCGTCGCCTCGATGTCCGGGTGGAGGCTCTTGTGGACCGGGCAGGCCGCGGCGGCGCGCTCGCAGATGTCTCGCTGCGCCGCGTCGAGTCCGGCCGGCAGGTGTACGGTCAGCGGAAGACGACCGATCCGACGGACGGGGTCGGTCGCCATGTGCTTCTCGACGCTGAACGTCATCGCGGCGACGTCGAACCCGCGGCGGCGCGCAACGATCGCGATCGTGGTGACGACGCAGGTGCCGAACGCGGTCGCGACCAGATCGGTCGGTGAGAACGAGGCGCCGAGGCCCATGTTGTCCTTCGGCGCGTCGGTCTTCAGCGTCGCGCCCGAGTCGCCGTGACTCGCCTCGCACCGCAGGTCTCCGAGGTAGCGGCCTTCGATCTTCACCATGAGTCACGCGCCTTTCGCGGTCGGGTCGCCGGTGCTCTGAACGCGCCGGGCGTCCTTGAAGCATAGCCCGGACCATTCACGAGGGTTCGCGTGAGTCCGGCATGCGTCGCAGGAAACACAGGCGCCAAACGCCGATTCTACGCACGTACGCGTCGCGACACGCCGTCCTGGATCTCCATCGCGAGCTCCGTTCGTGCGGACGGCGACAGCGGGTATCGTCGGGCCCGGGCTTTGCTTCGTGACTCCCGTCTCCGGACAACCATGACGACCATGATTCGACGCGCGCTCGGCATCGCGATCCTCGTCGCAGTCCCTTCCTCGGGCTGCGGCGAGAGAGCGTCTGATGCACCGGTGTCGGCGGCGGGCGCGTCGGCGTCTCCTGCCGACGTGCCCGCAAGCCCGGTTCCGTCAGCGATTTCGGGACCATCGCGCGAGGGGCCCGACGGCTCGCCGTCGGCGCGGACGACACCCGGCGGGCCCTGGATCGACACGCGAGGCACGAGCATCGTCGGCTTCGGTCTGCTGCGGCTCGTCCCCGGCGCCGCGGGCGCTTCCACGTTCCGCCTGCGCTACCGCGAGGTCCCGGACGGTTACGCGACCGCCGCGACCGGCACCGCGAACCTCCAACTCTTCGTCCTCCCGGCCGACGCGTTCGCGGCCGCGGACCGCGCGTACGCCGACGCCTTTCTCGCATTCGTCCGCACCGAGGACGACGCAACCACAGCCGACGACGGTTCGCTCCGGCTGGAGACGACCGTGACCTCGGCGTCGGAGCGCACTGTGATCGTCGCGTACGGTCCGTGGACCGCGCCCGACGCCGGTCGCCCGGCCGGCGACGAGCCCACGTTTCGGATCGACGTGACGTCTGCCGACGGCGCGTTCGAGTGGATCGAGTCGGAGGCCGGGGAACTCATCACGACGAACTGGACGAACCGTCCGGGAGTCGCGCGGGGCGGCCCGGTGCACGACCCCGTCACGGCAGCCGACGCCTGGATCGAGGTGCGGCCGATGATCCTCTACGACGGTCGCATGGTCCGCGGCGCGGACGAACCCCCGGCAGTCGCCTCGCTGCTCGCTCCTGGCACGCCGACTCCCGCCGCGCTCCGCGACGAGGCGGAGCGTCTCGCAGCCGCCGGCGACACCGCGCTCGCCGCCGACCGACGCGAGCGCGCGGCCGACCTCGATGCGCACCTCGCCCGCGCCGACGGGCGACTCGTCGTCACACCCGCGCTCGCCGAGAAGTTCCGGCGCGTCCCGATCCGGTGGCGGTGACGTCATGACCAAGAGCATCGGCGCGGTGTTCGTCGCCCTCGGCGCGCTCGGGCTCGCCACGACCCTGGCCATCGCCGGCGGCGACCCGCCGAAGGGCATCGTGCGCCCCGCGGACCCACCGACGAATCCCGCGACCGCCGCGAAGATTGCACTCGGCGCAAAGCTCTTCGCAGACGTCCGCCTCTCCGTGGACGACCACCGAGCGTGCGCGACGTGCCATGTGGCGGAACTGGCGTTCACCGACGGTCTCGCGCTCTCGCACGGCTTCCAGGGCAAGGAACTCGCACGCAACGCGCCGACCGTGCTCAACGTGTCGAGTCTTCCCGCGCTGTTCTGGGACGGTCGGGCCGCGTCACTCGAGGAACAGGCGCGTCTCCCGATCCTGAACCCGGACGAGATGGCGATGCCCGACGAGGCGGCCGTCGCGAAGAAACTCGCCGCGATCCCCGAGTACCCGCCCCTCTTCGAGAAGGCGTTCGGCGATTCGGCGGTCACGCTCCAGCGCGTGGCCCGTGCCATCGCCGCATTCGAACGCACGCTCCTCGCCGGCGACGCGCCGTTCGACCGTTGGTGGCGCGGCGACGCGACCGCGATCGACGAGTCGGCGCAGCGCGGCTATCGGCTGTTCGTCGGCGACGCCGGCTGCTCGCAGTGCCACTCCATCCGCCAGAGCTACGCGACCTTCACCGACGGCGACTTCCACAACACCGGCGCCGGACACGGCGCGGGTCTCGCCGACCGCGGGCGCGCGGCGATCACCGGGCGCAAGGAGGATGAGCGAGCGTTCCGCACGCCCGGCCTCCGCAACGTGGCGCTGACCGCGCCGTACATGCACGACGGATCGCTCGCGACGCTCGACGATGTCGTGGAGTTCTACGTCAAAGGAGGCGTCGCGAATGCGAACCTGTCTCCGCTCGTCCACGAGTTGAAACTCGGCGACGCCGCGAAGTCCGATCTGGTCGCCTTCCTGAAGGCCCTCACGTCGGCCACGCTGCCCCAGCTCGACGAGTGCGACCGCCTGCTGGAACAGGGCCGTCCGCGCGAGGCGTTCGATGCGTACCGGCGCGAGCTGGACGAACGTCATGGCGGCGACCGCGCGATCCTCGGAATGGCCCGCGCCGCGGTGGCGCTCGCGGAACGCGTGCCGCTCCTCGACGTGGAACAGCGGATACGACGCCGTCTCGCCGATGCATCTCCCGGTCGCGCGCACGACGCCGAACCGCCCGTCATCGATCTGCTCATCGGCCTGGCCGACGTGACCGCTGCGCTCGCACCGCTCGAAGACGCGATGGCCCTCGCCCGCGAAGACGACTTGCTCGCGCTGCTGCGACGGATTCGAGCTGCGGCTCCGGACCGCGACGACGTCGCCGTGCGGGAGGCCGTGTTCCTCGAACGTCGCGCACGCGCCGACGAAGGGCTCGGCGCGCTCGGCGACCGCGCATCTCCCGTCGTCCGCGTCGCGCGGGCGTCGATCCGGTTCCGCCGCGGGTGGGTCGGGTTCTCGGCAGGCGCGCCGACGGAGCGCGAACGCGAGGACCTGCGATTCGCCGCAGACGAGTTCGACGCATTGCGCGCGGCGGGCACCGACATCGGTCCCGAGCCGACGCTGTTCCGCGCGCTGGCCCTGCACTGGCTCGGAGACGCCGCGCAGGCGCGGGCGGCCTACGGCGAGGCGGCACGACTCGAGATCGTCTCCGAGAAGGCGCTGCGCGGGCTTCGCAGCCTACTTGCGAAGAACCTGACGGCGTTCCGCGCCGACCTCGCGACGTTGCTCGCAGAGCGGCCGGACTCTCCCGCGGTGCTCTTCGCCGCCGGGTGGGAGTCGTTCCAGCAGGACCGACTCGACGAGGCGTCCGCGCTGCTCCGTCGGCGTCTCGCGCTGGAGACGACTCCGGCCGCCGGGACGCGCGTGGTACTCGCCCGGATCGAACGCAAACGCGGCCGGCGCGCGGAGTCGCTCGCCGAGTACACGGCGGCGCTGGGCATCGACCCCGCTTACGGGGGCCTCGTCACGGAGATCGAGACGTATCTCCGGGAGAGGGTGCTGAGCGGTTTCGCCGACGTGGATGCGCTCGTCGCCGAGTACGAGTCCTTCCTCGACGCCGGCCCCGACGAGCCGAGGTTCCAGGCCGTCACGCGCAACAACCTGGCGTTCCTGCTGCGCGACGTTGCGGCGTCGTACACGAGCCGCGGTCCGGCCCGACTGCACGTCTTCGCGGACGGCGCACCGCCGAAGGCGCACGACGTCCTGCGAACGTCGCTGACGCTCTACGAGGAAGCGGCCGCGCTGGTACCGGGGGACGCCGCCGACCTGCCGTTCAAGGAACGCTGGGTGTACGCCGGTGTGTGGAACGACCTCGGTTTGATGCTCCACTACTTTCCCGAGATCCAGGACCTCGACCGGGCGGAGCGCTGCTATCTGAAGGCGTTCGAGCTGACCGACGGCGCGTACCAGGACGCGTACTTCTACAACCTCCAGTTCCTCTACGGGTTCGAGCTGAGCGGCACAGGGGCGGCGGGAGGCGGGCGCGACGAACTCTGGCTCCAACTCGCGACGCGGGCCAAGGATCGCATCCTGAAAGAAGACGCGACCTCGGCGAGCGGGTTCTCGCCGGACGCGATGAAGCGTGCGGCCGCTCGCCGGGACTTCGAACGACTCACGGCGAAACTGCACCGCTGAGCGGGTCCGGCTGGCCCGGGGACACACACGTGCGTCCGTGATCGGCATCACGGGCGCCCCGGGCGGAAGCTCCCGCCCGCTGCGACGGGCATCTAACATCGTCGCTTCGACGCTGAGCCCTCGCAGTTGCCGCGGTCGTCGCCCACGAAGATCCCGTCCGCAGCAGCAGCCCCGCCGCACCCGTCTCGGCCGCACCCGCGGCCACCGGTTCCCACCGAACGGAGAAGCACACCATGGCACGCAATCTCGAACGCGACGCACTCGACTATCACGAGGGCCACCGGCCCGGGAAGATCGAGGTGCGCCCCACCAAGCCGTGCGTCACGGCGCGCGACCTCGCACTCGCCTACTCGCCGGGCGTCGCCGCGCCCTGCCTCGAGATCGCGAAGGACCCGTCGGCTGCGTTCAAGTACACGGCCCGCGGCAACCTCGTCGCAGTCATCTCGAACGGCACAGCGGTGCTGGGTCTCGGCGACATCGGCGCGCTCGCCGGCAAGCCGGTCATGGAGGGCAAGGGCATCCTCTTCAAGAAGTTCGCCGACATCGACGTCTTCGACATCGAGGTCGACGAGCACGACCCGGCGATGTTCTGCGAGGTAGTCAAGCGCCTCGAGCCGACGTTCGGCGGCATCAACCTCGAGGACATCAAGGGCCCCGAGTGCTTCTACATCGAGGAACGTCTGAAGAAGGAGATGGGCATCCCCGTCTTCCACGACGACCAGCACGGCACCGCGATCATCTCCACCGCCGCGATCATGAACGCTTGCGAGCTGACGAAGAAGGACATCGGTAAGATTCGCGTGGTCATCTGCGGCGCGGGCGCGGCGGGCATCGCCTGCGGCGACATGATGGTCTTGGCCGGCGTGAAGCGGTCCAACATCCTCATGCTCGACACGAAGGGCGTGATCCAGTCCGAGCGCGAGGACGTGAAGGACAACGTCTACAAGATGCGGTTCTGCGTCAAGACGAAGGCGCGCACGCTCGACGACGCCATGAAGAACGCCGACGTCTTCCTCGGTCTCTCGAAGGCGAACATGGTCTCGAAAGACATGGTCCGTTCGATGGCGAAGGACCCGGTCATCCTGGCGATGGCGAACCCCGACCCGGAGATCCTGCCGGAAGACGTGAAGTCCGTCCGTGACGACGCGATCGTCGGCACCGGTCGCAGCGACTATGCGAACCAGGTCAACAACGTGCTCGGGTTCCCCTACATCTTCCGCGGCGCACTCGACGTCAAGTCGAAGGTGATCAACGAGCAGATGAAGATGGCGGCGGCGAAGGCGCTCGCGGCCCTCGCGAAGGAAGACGTGCCCGACTCCGTGAAGCGCGCCTATGGCGGCCTCGACCTGCGTTTCGGCCGTGAGTACATCATCCCGAAGCCGTTCGATCCGCGCGTGCTCACATGGGTCGCCCCGGCCGTGGCCAAGGCCGCCTGCGAGACGGGCGTCGCCCAGCACCCGATCACCGACTGGGACGCGTACCGCGACAGCCTCGCGGCGCGCATCAACCGCGGCAAAGAGGCGATGCGCACGACGATCCAGCGCGCCCGCCGCGACCCCCGGCGCATCGTGTTCCCCGAGGCGTTCGAGGACAAGGTCCTCCAGGCGTGCGAGATCATCGTCGCCGAGGGCGTGGCCAAGCCGATGCTCGTGGGCGATGCGACCGCGATCCGGAAGCGCGCGGCCGAAGTGAACGTGAGTCTCGACGGCGTGACGATCGTGGATCCCGCGACCAGCGACAAGGCGGAGTCCTACGCCACGGCGCTGTGGACCCTGCGCCAGCGCAAGGGGACGACGCCGCAGAAGGCCCGGCGCGACGTGCGCGGAAGCCATGTGTTCGCTGCGATGATGGTCCGCAGCGGCGACGCCGACGGCCTCGTGTGCGGCCTCAACCGCTCCTACTCCGAGTCGATCCGCCCGCTCCTCGAGGTGATCGGTCTCGCTCCGGAGACGAAGCGCGTCTCCGGCATGTACATGCTCGCTCTCGAGCGTCGGGCGCTGTTCTTCGCCGACGCCTCGGTGAACATCGACCCCGACGCGCAGACGCTCGCCGAGATCGCGGTCTCGACGGGTCGCGCGGTGAAGGACCTGTTCGACACGGAACCCCGCGTCGCGATGCTCTCCTTCTCGAACTTCGGCTCCGTCGAGCACCCGTTCACGAAGGACCCCTCGGAAGCCGTCAAGATCGCGAAGCGACTGGACCCGACGCTGGTGATCGACGGCGAGATGGCAGCCGACACGGCGCTCGTCCCCGCGATCGCGCAGCAGGCATTCCCCATGAGCGCGATCCAGGGTGACGCGAACGTCCTGGTCTTCCCGGACCTGCAGGCAGGGAACATCGCGTACAAACTCGTCCAGCACCTCGCCGGCGCCGAGGTGATCGGACCGGTGCTGATCGGACTCGCGAAGCCTGCGAACGTCCTCAACCACTATTCGTCGGTCGAGGAGATCGTGAACGTCGCGGCGATCACCGTGATCCAGGCGAGGCGCATCGAGGCAAAGTCGGCTGCCGCGGCGCCGGTCGCCGCCGAGTCTTCCGCCAAGCCGACCAAGAAGGCCCCGAAGTCGGCTGCGGCCCCCGCAGCCACGAACACCGTCAAGCAGGTCGCCACGCAGGCCGTTGCGCTCGCCGCGGCCACGCCGGGCGGCGGTTCCGGCGGCAGGCCGTCCGCCAAGGCCGCACCGGCCAAGGCGGTCAAGCCGACCGTGAAGCTCGCTGCCAAGTCAAAGCGGTGATGCCCCCCCGCTCCCGTGCGGTCACGGCAACCGGCCTCGCCTTCGCGCTCTGCGCGGCGGCGACCGCCGGTTGCCAGTCGCAGTGGTACATGACCGTGGAGCACGCGGAGGTCGTGCGGACCGATGTCGTCGTCCGCACGGAGCCGACGGGTGCGACCGTCAGCTTCGACGGACGCGTCCAGGACGCGGCGCCGCTGCGCATCCCTGTGGACTACGAGCACTCGACGCAGCAATGGGAGCGGCAGACGAACGCCGGCGCGCGCATGCGCGAGAGCACCGGCGTGATCGGAACCATCCTGCTGTTCCCGATCTGGCTCCCGGCTTCGTTCTTCCACTCGCGGGAGGAGATGAAGCGACACGTGTACGGCCTCAACCGCCACGTGGTGTCGGCGCAGATGCAGGGCTACGAAGCCGCGGAGCAGCAGATCGAACTCGAGGGCGAGGCGCAGGTCGAAGTCAGCCTGAAGCTGACGCGCTAGCAGCCTGCCGGAGTAGTCGGTCGCGAGGTCGAGCGCGTCACCCGACAGGCTGCTAGATTTTCGCTGCGCGCGAGGGCGTCGGCCGCTGGGCCACGTCGCTGCCGCGGTCGATGATGGGGGCACGTCCAAGACCGGGTCCCGACCGCGGCGAGGGCGCGCGCGACGACTAGAATCGCCCTCGCGCGGAAACAAAGGCCAGCCCGTCGGCTACGGGGTCCGCCGAGACAACCCACGACTCCGACGGGCTGCTAGTCGGACTCAGCGTCGGTCTCGACACTGGTCTCAGCGTTGGCCTCAGCGTTCGGCTCGGGGTTCGTTTCGACCTGCGTGCCCGCCTGGCGAAGCACGCCAACGAACGGCAGGTTTCGGTAGCGCTCGGCGAAGTCGAGACCGTAGCCGACCACGAACGGGTCGCCCTGGAGGGTGAACCCGGTGAACTCGACATCGACCGGCACCTCGCGGCGCTTCGGTTTGTCGAGGAACGAGCAGACGCGGACGGACGCCGCACCGAAGTTCCGTATCCGGTTCTGCAGCGCGGCGACGGTGCGGCCGGTGTCCACGATGTCCTCGACGAGGAGTACGTGGCGACCCTGCCAGTTGAACTCCGGCGGCAACTCCACCACCGGCTCACGCTCGGGGGCCGTCGATGCGCCGTACGACTGCGAACGCAGGAAGACGATCTCGACGGTCTCGGGCAGGTGCCGCACGAGGTCGGCAGCGAAGATGAACGCGCCCTTCAGTGTCACAGCCACGACGAGCGGGTTGTTCCGGTACACCGCGGCGACCTGGGCCGCGAGTTCCTTCACCCGCTCGTCGATGACGGCGCGCTCGTAGAGGATCGTCTCGATGTCCGAGAACATGCGCGGAGTCTAGCCCGGGACGCGCCGTCCCGGGGCCGACGAATTCAGATCGCCTTGGCAGGGAGCCCGGCAGAGCGTCGCGCAGCCTTGAGCGTGTTGACGATCAGCATGGCGATGGTCATCGGGCCGACGCCGCCCGGCACCGGCGTGATGGCGCCGGCGACCTCCTTCGCCGCCTCGAAGTCCACGTCGCCGACGAGGCGCTTGCCCCCCGGCTTCGTGGGGTCGTCCACGCCGTTGGTGCCGACGTCGATCACCGTCGCGCCCGGCTTGATCATGTCGGCCGTCACGTAGCGCGCCCGGCCGATCGCGGCGACCAGGATGTCGGCGCGGCGGCAGGTGCCCTTGATGTCCTTCGTGCGGCTGTGGCAGATCGTGACGGTCGCGTTCCGCTGGATGAGCAGCAGGGACGCCGGCATGCCGACGATGTTCGACCGGCCGAGCACGACGGCGTCGGCGCCGTCGATCTTCGTGCCGCTGCGATCGAGCAACTCGATCACCCCCGCCGGAGTGCACGGGGCGAACATCGGATTCCGGCCCTTCATCGCGATGGCGCCGATGTTGAGCGGGTGGAAGCCGTCCACGTCTTTCTCGAGCGGCACCGCGTTCAGAATGACCGCTTCGTCGATCTGCGACGGCAGCGGGAGCTGCACGAGGATGCCGTGTACGTCAGGGTTGGCGCCGAGTGACTGGACGAGCGCCAGCACCTCTGCCTGCGTGGCCGTGGCCGGAAGCTCGGTGTGGAAGCTGCGAATACCTGCCTCGGCGCAGGCCTTTCGCTTCATCGACACGTACTTGTGCGAGCCGGTGTTGTCGCCGACGAGCACCGTCGCGAGTCCGGGCGTGACGCCCTTCTCGGCGACGAGCGCGGCGACGCCCACCTTCACCTCGGCGCGGATCTGCGCCGCGATGGCTGTTCCGTCAATGATCCTGGCTGTCATGGTCGTTGCTCCGTTCGGTGAGACGACGCCCTAGAAGAGGCCGACGACCTTCTTGGTCTCGAAGTCGAAGTCCACGCGCTCGAAGGCCGGGCTCGACGAGAGTCCGGGCATGGTCTGCATCTCGCCGCAGATCGGGACCAGGAAGCCCGCGCCGACCGCCGCGCGGATGTCGCGGATCGGCACGCGGAAGCCCTTCGGGACGTTCTTCATCTTCGGGTCGTGCGAGATCGAGAGGTGCGTCTTCGCCATGCAGATCGGCATCTTGTCGTAGCCGAGCTGCGTGTAGACCTTCACCTTCTCTTCCGCCGCGGGCAGGTAGTCCACGCCGTCCGCGCCGTAGACCTTCATCGCGATCGCCTCGATCTTCTCCTTGATGGGCGAGCTCGCGTCATAGAGGAACCGGAACTTCTTCCCCTTCTCGCAGGCCGACTCGACCTTCCGCGCGAGCTCCTCGGCGCCGGCGCCGCCGCGCGCCCAGTGGTCCGACATCGCAGCGCCCTCGGCGCCCGAGTCCACGGCGATCTTCTCGAGCAGGCGAACCTCGGCGTCGGTGTCGGTGCTGAACTGGTTCACAGCGACCACGACCGGCACGCCGAACTGCTTCGCGATGCGGATGTGCGCCGCCATGTTTGCCGCGCCCTTCTCGAGCGCCGCGAGGTTCTCCTCGGTCAGCTCCTTCGGCAGCGGCTTGCCGGCGACGACCTTGCCGAGGCCGCCGTGCATCTTGAGCGCGCGGATCGTGGCGACGAGCACCACGCAGTCGGGCTCGAGCCCGCTGGCGCGGCACTTGATGTCCATGAACTTCTCCATGCCCATGTCGGAGGCGAAGCCCGACTCGGTCACGACGTAGTCGCCGACGCGCAGCGCGATCTGATCCGCCACGACGCTGGAATTGCCGTGCGCGATGTTCGCGAACGGTCCGGCATGGACGAGGGCCGGTGTGTGCTCGAGCGTCTGCAGGAGCGTCGGCATGAGGGCGTCCTTCAGCAGGACCGTCATCGCGCCGGCGACCTTCAGGTCCTCGGCGGTCACCGCGCGGCCGTCGGTCGTCGTGCCGATCACGATGCGTCCAAGGCGCGTGCGCAGATCTCGCAGATCGGTCGCGAGGGCCAGGATCGCCATCACTTCCGAGGCAACGGAGATGTCGAAGCTGGTCTCACGCGGGTAGCCGTTCAGCTTGCCGCCGAGGCCCACGTTCACCTTGCGGAGCGCGCGGTCGTTCAGGTCCACCACGCGTGGCCACGTGATCGAGAAGATGTCGATCTTGAGCGAGTTCCCGTGGTGCAGGTGATTGTCGATCGCAGCCGACATCAGGTTGTGCGCGGCGGTCACTGCGTGCAGGTCGCCCGTGAGGTGGAGGTTGAAGTCCTCCATCGGGATGACCTGGCTGTATCCGCCGCCCGCGGCGCCGCCCTTGATGCCGAACGTCGGGCCCATGCTGGGCTGGCGGATGCACGTGAACACGTTGCGGCCGAGGCGTCCGAGACCCTGCGAGAGACCGATCGTGGTGGTCGTCTTGCCTTCGCCGAGAGGCGTGGGCGTGATCGCCGTGACGTCGATGTACCGACCGAGCGGGCGGTGGGCGAGCTTCTCGCGCACGTCGAGGTGGACCTTCGCCTTGTAGCGGCCGTACGGCTCCAGATCGTCGGCCGAGAGACCGATCCGCTCCGCAACGGAGACGATCGGCTCGAGGACTGCGGCCTGGGCGATGTCGAGATCGCTCGGCACGGGACGCTTCTGCTCGGGCATCGGGAACGTGGACGGCTTCGTCATGGCGGGTTTCCTCCGGGTGTGAATCCAGTCGCGATCCTAGCGACGTCCTGGTTCCGGACAGACGTTCCGCCCGAGGTCCACGTCACACACACCGCCCTCCGCGTGATGCCCGTTACGCCGCGGTCGGAGATGCCGCGTATCAAATCATGTGCTCGTGGCCCCCTCCCATCGTGCAACCGATGCAGACACACCAAGGAGAGACCCAAATGCGAAGCCGATCCCTCGTGAACATCCGCACTTTCACAGCAGTGGCGCTTGTCGCCGCGGCGACGGCGACCATTGGTTTCGCGCCGGCGCACGACTTCACGGCGACGGCGACCGCCGCACCGCTCCCGACGGCCGCGTTGGGCGCCGGCGGCACCGCGCGGGGCGACATCTCGCTCACCGCAGGCGACGAGGACCTCGCGACGATCGACCTCGTCGAAGGCTCGGCGCTCTCGGCCAAGTTCGCGTCGGGCTTCGCAGCCACGGTCGAGTTCACGGCGCCGGACGGCGCGGTGATCGATCTCGGCTGGGGTACGGGCAACAAGCGCGCCGTGAAGGCGTTCCCGATCACGAAGACCGGCCGGTTCCAGTTCCGCATCCGCTCCGCGGCGGGAGCCCAGGGGACCTACTCGCTCACGGCACTCGCGTCGTGGCCGAAGAAGGTGACCCTCTCCGGAGCGACCGGCGGGTCCGTCTCTTGGAGCATGCCGAAGGGCGCGAGCGTCTCCGGAAAGGTCGCAGCCTTCCCCGCGCGGTCGTGGGACCCGGTCCTCGAGTCCGTCATGGGAATGGGCGGCAACCTGCTCACAGCGCCGATCGCCGGAACCAAGGGCATCGCCAAGCTGCCGAAGCTCACGGCCGGCGTTGACGGGCCCTGCACGATGAACGTCTCGGGCGGCACGCCCGGAGGTCAGTTCAGGGCCGCGCTCGTCCTGAGCGTCCCGAAGGTCAAGCCGACCGCGGCGAACGTGTCGAACGGACTCACTGTCATCTCGTTCGCCAACGACGGCGTGAAAGCGCTCATCGTGAAGCACTGCGCCGGTTGCCACGTCTGGACCGCGAGCGCCGCGGCGTTCAAGTCGCACGCCAAGCCGGCCGTCCCCCGCATGCAGTCCGGCAACATGCCGCAGGGTGCTGCGCGACTTCCGAACGCGGACATCCAACTCATCTCCAACTGGATCGCGACCGGCATGAACCCGTAAGGGAGTCGTTCCGGCGCGTTGCCTTTCGACCCTGCCGGCCGAGGTCACCTCGACCCGCTTACCCTCCGGGAGCAAGACGGGACCGCTTCGAACCCCAGCCCCCGCTGCGCGGCCTCCGGCCGACGCCGCGGGGGCTTTCCGTTGGTGGCCTGCGAGGGTGTCGCGACATCCAGCCGGAGCCCGGTTTCGTCGTGCGGAGCCGGCTCCAAGGCGGGAGACGGCCGGCAGGACGAAACGGCGAAGCCGGCGCTCGGGTTGCCGACTCCTGCGGCGCGTTGGACGGCGACCCAAGCCGGACCTTGGCCTTGGCGTGAAGTCGCCGAGCCCTCAGCAACCCGCGTGACCGGGCCCCTGTTGATCTCGCGACACCCTCTCAGCCCCCGCGCCGGGGCTCCATTTCGTGCGCGACCCCGTAGGCTTCCGTGAAGACTCGGAGCGGACGCATCGCCCACGCGGTCGTCGCGTGGCCGCGACGGGTCGGACGCCTCCCAGGATCGCGAACGCCGTCGAATGAGTGACTTGGGTCTCCCCGCACCGACCAGGGAGGGAGACTAGGATCGGAACTCGGCCAAGTGGCCAGAGGTGAACCTTGCGCAAGCTCGCCGTCCCGCTCGTCCTGATCTTCCTCGGGCTTGTCTCGCTGCTCGTCCTGGGCATCCTCGACGGCGGCATCCCCGAGATCCAGGCGGCTGAGATGAAGGACCAGAAGTACCACTCCGGCACGGTCAAGGTGCACGGGGTGCTCGGAAAGATCGAGTCGGCCGAACGGCCCCTCCGGTTCTGGGTGAAGGACAAGATCCACCCCGAAATCCAGTTCGCGGTCATTGCCGACAAGACGCGCCCTGACACGTTCCAGGAGACCTACGACGTCGCCGTCGAGGGTCACTGGGACTCCGCCAACAACCGCTTCGAGGCCGATCGCATCCTGACGAAGTGCCCGTCGAAGTACGAGGCCGAGTCGAAGGACGGGATCGGCAGCAAGGCGGAGTACGAGAAGCGGAAGGGCCCGGTCAAGGACACCCCGGTCAAAGACGCCGTCCCCACGGAGCAGATGAAGTGACCTATCTCGGTTTCGGCAGCAACCTAGTAGCGGTCGCCCTGGGACTCGCCGCCCTGACGGTGATCCTCTCCGTCGTGGGCATCGTCCGCCGCGACCGCCGGTGCGTCGACGGCGCCCGCAACGCGATGACCGTGGGCGGCCTCGCCGTCGCCGGCGCGGCGGCCTGCCTCGTGGCCGGCTTCTTCCGCGGCGCGTACGACATCGAGTACATCTACCACTACTCCGAGCGGAAGCTGTCCGCCGCGAAGAAGTTCGCCGGTCTGTGGGCTGGACTCGACGGTTCGATCCTGTTCTGGGCGTCGATCCTCGGCGTGATCGGCACGGTGCTGGCGCTCGGGTTCCGGAAGAAGAACATCGACCCGGCGCGTCGGCGGCTCGAACCGTACGTCTATGCCGTCTTCGGCACGGTTCAGCTCTTCTTCCTCTACGTGAACTGCATCGTCGCGTCGCCGTTCGCGCCCGTGGCGAAGGACGTGATCGAAGGACTCACGCAGGCCGGCCTCGCCGACCGCGGCATGCCCTCCGACGGACGCGGGCTGAACCCGCTCCTCGACACCTACTGGATGATGATCCATCCGCCGAGCGTCTACCTCGGCTTCATCCTCTACACCGTCCCCTTCGCGTACGGCGCGGCGGCCCTGCTCGCCGGCGAGTTCTCGACCGCCTGGATCAAGGCGACGCGCGGCTGGACGATGCTCGCGTGGCTGTTCAACACGAACGGGATCATCCTCGGCGGACTCTGGGCGTACGAGGTGCTCGGCTGGGGCGGTTACTGGGCCTGGGACCCGGTCGAGAACGCGTCGTTCCTGCCTTGGTTCACCGGCACCGCCTTCCTGCACTCCGTGATGGTCCAGGAGCGGCGCGACATGCTCCGCGTCTGGAACGCGATCCTGGTCTGCGGCACCTTCATCCTGTCGATCTTCGGCACGTACCTCACGCGGTCGGGCGTCGTCAGCTCGGTCCACGCATTCGGGTCGGGCGAGGTCGGCGACTGGTTCAAGTGGTTCCTCTTCGGGATCATCTTCTTCACGGTCTTCCTGATCGTGCTCCGCGGCAAGAGCCTCCAGGTCT
The DNA here is from genome assembly GCA_021414065.1 of Planctomycetota bacterium. GTDB lineage: Bacteria > Planctomycetota > JAJSAM01 > JAJSAM01 > JAJVHW01 > JAIOPE01. Next base: position 10,814 of record JAIOPE010000078.1, on the reverse strand, counting down.
CGAACACGATCGACAACCTGCTCTCGCGCGAGGCGGTCTTCGTCCTGAACAACTTCGTGCTGATCGCGCTCGCAATCGCGATCTCCGTGCTCACGCTCTGGCCGAAGATCACGTTCGAGTTCATGAACCGCTCGATCTCGGTCGGCGTGCCCGTGTTCAACCGGGTCTGCGTGCCGCTGTTCGTCCTGCTCTTCTTCTTCACGGCCGTCGGACCTGCGCTCGCGTGGGTGAAGACGTCCAAGGACCGGATCATCGCGAACCTGCTCGGCCCGACGGCGGCGTCGCTGGTGCTCGCGCCGATCACCCAGTGGTTCGTCTGGACGTACATCCGCGGCGGCGCGCAGGGCGACCACTTCACGTGGGCGCAGCAGATCTACCCCACGTTCACCGTGATCTTCCTCTCCTGGCTCATCCTCACGTCGCTCACGTGGGAAGTCGTCCGCACCGTGTGGAACGCGGCCAAGGGCTCCGGGCGCGGACTCGTCGGCGCGTTCGTGCGACTGATCACGTTCCAGAACCGTCGCTACGGCGGATACCTGGTCCACGTCGGCATCGCGGTGCTCGCCATGGGCGTCGTCATCTCGTCCACCTACCGCATCACCACCGAGGTTCAGATCGGACAACTGGAGACGGCACGAGTCGGCCCCTACGACTTGAAGGTCGGCGCCATCGTGAAGGAGCCCGCGCGCGCGGGTCAGGTCTACAACGCGACCCGCGCTCCGGTGTCGGTCACCCGCGACGGCGTCGAGGTGGCAAGCCTGATGCCCGAGAAGCGGAACTACGCGGCCACCGGTCACCGTCAGGAGCGAATGGACACCACGGAGGTCGAGATCGCCCGTCTCCGCGGCGAAGACGTCTACGTCTACTTCGACCACCAGGCCGACAACTCGCGCCTCGTGTTCACCGTGTTCCGGAACCCCTGCATGTGGCTCGTCTGGATCGGCTGGATCACGATGATCGTGGGCGGCGGGTTCGCCGCGCTGCCGCTCGGCGGAAAGAAGGTCGGCCTTGCGTAACGCAACCGCCGCACTCCTGCTCGCATTCGTAGCGGCCTCCGCTGCGACGTATCTGCCGGCGCCGTCCGCGGCGTTCGCCCAGGACGATCACGGAGTCGAGAAGGAGATCCCGCTCTCCGATCTGACGGCCGAGCAGAAGGCCGCCGCCCTCGACGGCTGGGCGCACGTCTACTGCCGGTGCGATCGCGAGAACTGGTCGCGGACGCTGTCGAACTGTCCCGACGGGTGCGCGATGGAGCAGAAGCAGATGGTCGTCCGCGGCGTGCTCGCGGGGAGATCGCTGAAGGACATCGTCGCCGAGCAGGTGCAGGCGTTCGGGCCTCGCGCGGCAGCGGACCCCGGCACGGCGTCCAACGGATCGCTGCTCGTGGTCGCTGGGTTTCTGATCGCGGCCGGCAGCGCGGGGTTCGTCCTCGCGCGCTGGAAGCGCGGCGCCGAGTCGAAGCGCTCGGCGGCCGGAGAAGAACGTCGCACCCGCCCGGTCGCGTCCGCCGAAGCGGACGCCATCGAGCGCGAACTGCGGGAGATTGACTAAGTGACGATCTGGATGGTCGTGCTCGCCGTCGTCGTCGGCATCGGCGTCGTGGCGGCGTTCGCTCCGTTCTTCGGCCCGCGAACGGTCTGGGACGTCGAGGACGTGAGCGAACTCGACGCGCTCTTCGACGCGAAGTCCCGCGTGCTCCGCGCCATCAAGGACCTGGACCACGAGCACGAGGCCGGGCTCCTCAGCGAAGCCGACTGGACCGAGGCCCGCGCCGAGCAGGTGGCGGAGGCGGTACGCCTGAATCGCGAAATCGCGTCGCGCACCGGCCTCGACACCGCCGCCGCGGAGCAGGATGCGCGCGCCGCCGCAGGGAGTGTGGTCGCCGACGGAGCCGCGCGATGAATCGCCGAGCGATCGTGGCAGCGTTCTCGATCGCAGTCCTGGCGGCGTTCGCCACGGTCTCGCATACGCCCATCGCGACGGCGCAGGAGACGCCGCCACCGGCGCCTCCCGCACCTTCGCCGCACAGCGCATCGGCCCACGGGGCCGCCGCGACGGTTCCGGAGAAGATCGAGATCCACGCGCTCGACCTCTCCGCCATGTACGACGCGTCGGAGGGCGGATCGAAGCAGCCCTCAGAGATCCCACTCGCGAACCGAGCCGTGCGTGCGCTGATCCAGTCGGGCGGCACCGCGTCATCCCTCGAGTTCAAGACGGACGCCGCGGGAAACCTGACGATCCCGACCGCGAGTCTCGCCAGGGGCACCAGCGTCGAGCTGATCGTGCCGGATCCGGACTCCGCCACGCGGTGGCCGCTCTACGCGTCGCTTCCATTCGTGATCGGCCAAGTGCCCCCCGGCGAACTCGGCTTCGTCCGCGTACACGGCGGGGAGAGCCCGCTCGCCTTCGCGCAGTACTTCATGACGGCCACGGTCCCCGACCGCGAGGAAGGCACCCCGTCGCTTCGCGTGAACATCATCGCGCAGGTCGAGAACCGCGCGCAGCACCTCTGGATCGGCCCCAAGTCGGACGTCTCGCGCGGGACGCTCCGGTTCCGCATCCCGAAGGAGTTCACGCTCGTTGCGGTGCAGGTCGCCGGGCAGGACTCGAAGGGAGACGTCGTCCCCCGCGCCGACGGCGCGAACGACGTGGTTCTGCACGACAGGTTCTGGCCGACCGTGTTCTCCGAGCAGCCCCAAACCGTACGTCTCGTCCTGACCGGTCCCTACCAGGAGACGACGCCGTACGACTTCTCGTTCGACTCGGAGATCCCCCTCGAGGAGCTCCGTCTCAATCTGGAGCAGGGCATCCTCGAGTACGAGTCCGGCGGCGACGGCACCGATCTCGAAGACGGAGGCATGAACCCGCCGATGTCCGGCCGCGAAACCCGCGGCTGGCGCGTCGGGCACATTCACGACGGCGGGAAGATCAACATTCGGTTCGTCGGAGGCACGCGCATCCACCCGAAGGTGTGGCTGACGCTCGGGTCTCTCGCGCTCGGCATCGCCGGCGCGTTCCTCCTCGCGCGCGCCCAGGCGAGGCGCCGCGATCCCGAGGCGATCGCCGCCGCGGCACGCAAGAAGACGTCTGCCGCTGCGGAACAGCCACCGGTCGTGGACGTCGATGCCAAGCTGCGCGAACTCGACCAGCGGCACCGCAAGGGCGAGATCACTTCGTTCGAGTACGAAGCCCGCAAGCGAGCGCTCACGGTCGGACCGGTCGCCCCCCGCGCCGCAGCGCACGCGCCTGTTACCGGGCACGCCGGAAACACGCTCGACGACATCTCGGCGCGCGTGGACACCGCCGACGTGACGACACTCCGCCGCGACGTCCGCACGCTCCTCGCCATGCTCCGCGGCAAGGGGCGATAGCAGGCGATGACGGCCGACGTTCACGCGAACGCTGGTCGCGCGGTCGGCGTGCAGCCGACCGTCAGGGTCCACCGCGTGTGGAAACGCTTCGGCTCGCGCGACGCCCTCGCCGGGGTGTCCCTCTCCGTCGCACCCGGCGAGTGCGTGGCGCTCCTTGGACGCAACGGCTCCGGGAAGACGACCCTCGTTCGCATCCTCGCCACGTTGGACACGGCGAGCGAGGGCGAGATCGACGTCGCCGGGCTCTCGCTCCCGCGCGAGGAGACGGCGGTGCGCGGGAAGATCGGCGTGGTGCTCGACCATTCGTTCCTCCCGCGCGACCTGCGTCTCGAAGAGGGCCTGCGCTTCTACGGTGAGCTCTACGGCGTGCCGTCGCCGCTCGAGCGAGCCCGGGTGCTCGCTGCGAAGTTCGGACTCGGCACGCGCCTCACCGACCCCGTCCGCACGCTGTCGCGAGGAATGGCCCAGCGTGCTTCGCTCTGCCGCGCGCTGATGCACGATCCGCCCGTGCTCCTCCTCGACGAGCCCAGCACGGCCCTCGACGCCGACGGCTGCCGACTTCTCGTGCAGACGATCCGTGAGCACGCCGCGCGCGGACGAAGCGTCCTGCTCGTGACGCACGACCTTCCGCTCGCCGCCGCCGCCGCCGACCGGGCGCTGCTCCTGCGCAAGGGCAAGGTCGTCGCCGAAGGCGCCGCCGCAGGAGTCTGCGCGCAGGCGGAGTCCGAGGGGAGCGTCGCCGCATGACGTCCTTCCGGGCCTGGCGGGTGCTCGTCGCGTGGGACTTCACCCGCGAGATGCGGCGGAAGAACACGCTCGTCGCGATGGGCATGATGGCCCTCGTCACGCTGTTCGTGTTCGCGTTCGCGATCCCGACGTCAAGCGTGGAGCTGGATCAGTCCCGCGCGGGCATTCTCTGGACGACGCTGCTGCTCGCCGCGACGGTCGGCATCGACCGCGCCTTCCGGGCCGACGGCGAGGGCCGACTCCTCGAGGGTCTGCTGCTCTCGCCCGTCTCGCGCCCGACGATCTACCACGCCCGCGTGGCGTCCACGCTGCTGTTCGTCCTGACGATCGCCGTTCCGTCGTTCGGCCTCTTCATGCTGTTCTTCAACCAGTCGGTGTCGGCCGCCGCACTCGGCTGGATCGCGCTCACGGCACTCGCCACGCTCTTCGGGTTCGTCACCCTCGGCGTGCTGCTCTCGTCGCTCACGTTCTCCGTGCGCGGCGGCGACGTGCTGTTGCGCGTGGTACTCTTCCCGCTGCTCGTCCCGATCTTCGCGACCGCCGTGGACGCCACGTCCCGCGCGTTCGACGGCGGGGCCCCCGACGCCCGCCACGCCGGACTGATCCTCGCCTTCGACCTAACGTTCCTGGGCGCTGGACATCTTCTCTTCGACCATGGCGTCAAGGACCTGGGACCCCAAGGATGAACAACAGCACCGCCTCCCCCACACCAACGAACGGCGCCGACCTCGCGGACGGCTCGGTGCCCGGCGCGCTGCCGCTCACCGGCGGTTCTCCGGGCCGACTGTTCCTGCCGCACGCCCTGATCACAGTGGCGGCGCTCGCGTTCATGAACTGGCTGATCATCGAGCACGCGCCGTTCGGCGTGAAGCAGATCGGCGCTTCGTACCTGATCGCCTTCTACCACGTGCCCTCGGCGATCCTGATGGGCGTGGCCTACACGCTGGTGTTCGCCGCAGGGATCATGGTCCTCTTGACGAAGTCGGTGGAGTGGGACCGCCGCGCGCGCGCGGCCGCGGCCGCGGGTCTCCTCGCAAACGGCATCGTGCTCGTGACCGGCTCGGTCTGGGGCAAGGCCGCGTGGAACCTGTGGTGGAACTTCCAGGACCCGCGGCTCACGACGTCGGCAGTCATCTTCCTGATCTACCTCGCGTACTTCGTCCTCTCGCGCGGCATCGAAGACGAAGCGAAGCGCGCCCGCATCTGCGCCATCTACGGCATCCTCGCCCTGCTCGCGTACATGCCGGTGAAGTACGCCGTCGAGTGGTTCGGCCAGGGCAGCCACCCGCCGAAGGTCGCCATGGACGGGGCGCAGATCCGCGACACGCTCAACGCGGGCCTGCTGGCCTTCTTCTTCCTCTACTCGCTGCTCTACCGCTGGAAGTACGACCTCGACACGTTGCGCGAGCGCTCCGACGCCGCGCTCGCCCGCGTCCGCCGTCTGGAGGATTCCCGCTCGTGAAACGTCGCAACCTCGTCAGCGCCTCAGCCCTGCTGGTACTCGCCGCCACCGCACTCGCGCAGGACGCGGATCCGGCCCCGGTCTCGAACCCGGCCGACTACCGCTGGGCGATCTTCACGTCGTGCTCGGTCGCGTTCGCCGCGATCATCGTGTACCTGGTGGTGACGCACAACCGCGCCGCATCGGTCGCGAACGACGTCGCCGCGCTCGAGCGGCGCCTCGACGAACTCGAAGGCACTTCGAAGAAGTGATCGTGCGGCCCGTCGTCCGCGCGCCGATCTGACCATGGAGATCTTCAAGACCTTCCGCTTCGAATCGGCGCACCACCTGCCGAACGTGCCCGAGGGTCACAAGTGCGGCCGACTGCACGGGCACAGCTACGTCGTGACCATCCACGTGACCGGTCCCGTCGGTGAGCACAGTCAGTGGGTGATGGACTTCGCGGAGATCTCGGCGGCGTTCGCACCGATCTACGACGCGCTGGACCACCGATACCTGAACGAGATCGACGGACTCGACAACCCGACGTGCGAACAACTCGCCGTGTGGATCTGGAGTCGGATGAAGCCGACGCTCCCGATCCTCTCGCAGGTGGTCGTGAACGAGACGTGCACCTCGGGCTGCGCCTACCGCGGCGACTGACGCGGATCTCCCAACATCAGCGCTCGGAGAGCACGCGGCGCTCGAACGCCCGGCCACCGACGAACGCGAGCACGAAGGCCCATGCGACCAGCGCGACCGGGCACGCCCAGAACCACGTCTCGGAGACGTGATCCGGACCGACGGACAGCAGGCGAAACGTCTCGACCGCGTGGAACATCGGGAGCGACATGGCGAACGCTGGGACGGGCCCGGGAAGTTGCGCTACCGGGAAGAGGAACCCGGAGAGCAGCACCATCGGGTTCACGACGAGCGTGAAGAACACCTGCAACGAATCGATGTTCTTCAATCGGCTGGTCATCAGCAGGCCCAAGCCTGCGGTCGCCAGCGCGTTGAAGAATCCGAACACCGGGATCAGCAGCGCCCACGGAGTCGTCACGTATCCCATGAGGGCGAGCACGATGCCGACGATCGTCGCGTAGAGCACGCCCTTGCTGGCGCACCACAGCAGTTCTGCGATGACGACGTCGCGCACGGTCGCCGGCGACGCGAGGATGCCCTCGTACGTGGACTGGTACTTCATGCGGAAGTACGTCCCGTAGGTGGCCTCGAACGCCGCCGTGAACATCGACGCCGTCGCGAGAATGCCCGGCGCCATGAACGCCGCGTACGAGAGTCCGTTGAACGTCTGCGCGACGTGGGCGCCGACTCCGATCCCAACGGACGCCAGCATGAACAACGGTTCCAGCACCGCTGGCGTCGCGTTGGTCCAGAACGAGCGGCCGTAGACCTTGGCGTGGCGACGCCAGATCGCGGCGACGCGCCGCGAAGCCGACGGCGGCTCTCGCACGGCTCCGAAAGCGTCACCCACCGAGCGAGCTCCCCGTCAGATCGAGGAACACGTCCTCGAGCGACGAAGGCCGGACGATCGCCGTGCCGAACGCGCACTGCGACACGGCTGCGCGCAGCACGCTTTCGTCGTCGTGGAAGACGAGCGCTCGGTCGCCGTGGCGGCGGACGTCGCTCGCGGGGCAACCGATTCGGGCAGGGTCCGGCGCTTCGTCGGCGCGCACTTCGAGCACGTACCGCCTGAGGTGCCGCCGCACGAGTTCGCCCGGCGCGCCCTCGGCGACGAGTTTGCCTTGGTGCAGGATCACGACGCGGTCTGCGATCCGGGCCGCTTCCTCCATGTAGTGCGTCGTGACGAGGATCGTCAGTCCGCCGTCGCGCAGGCGCCGCAGGACGTCCCACAGCGCGTGGCGCACCTGCGAGTCGAGGCCGGTGGTCGGCTCGTCGAGGATGAGGAACTCCGGCTCCGCGAGGAGAGCGCGTGCGATCGCGAGGCGGCGCCGGTACCCGCCGGAGAGCGCCGCCGGACGCGATCCTTCGCGCCCGTCCAACCCGAGGAGCTTCACGACCTCCGCCGAGCGGGCCCGCGCACGTTCCACGGTCAGTCCGTGCAGATCGGCCCAGACGAGCAGGTTCTCCGCGGCGTCGAGGTCCTCGTCCAAGGCGTCCTGCTGCATGACCCAGCCGATGCGACTCTTCACGCGGGTCTGATCGGCCCACGGATCCAGTCCGAAGACGCGGAGACCCCCGCCGTCCCGCGGCGCAACGGCGCCGATCATCCGCGACAGCGTGGTCTTGCCCGCGCCGTTCGGTCCGAGCAGCGCCACGCACTCACCCCGCTCGACTCGCAGAGTGACGCCGTCCACCGCGGTGAATGCGCCGTAGCGTCTCACCACGTTGTCGGCGTCCACGACGGGGTCCGGTGCCGCCCGGCTGAGGGAAGGGTTCAAGGTGTCGGCGATCACGGCGCGTAACCTCGCCTGTCCGAGGCGTCCACCCGAGAACTTTAGGGAGCCCAAGATGGCCACAAAGATGATCGCCCCGATCGTGACCGTCGCGCCAGAGCCGCTCACGCTCCCGCGGGAGCTGCCGCTCGCGTACCTCGTCTCGCAGGTCGTGTTCCCGTTCGGCGCGACGCCGGTTCGCATCCGGATGGACCGGAATCTGGCGCTCCTCGATGACCTTCCGCAGCGAGATTCCGTCTTCGCCATCGCCTTCGCGCCGAGCGTCGCGCCGGAGAAGGTCACGAAGGCCGACCTCGGACGGATCGCCGTGGCCGCCCGCGTGATCGCGCGGCTCAAGCTCCCGGACGGCACAGAGCAGGTGACCGTCCAAGGTCTGCAGCGACTGCGGATTGAGCTGATCCTGTCGGAGACGCCGTACTTCACGGCGCGCGTCACGCCGCTCGTCGAGTCGCCGGGCGAGCCCGCGAAGAACGACGCGGAGATCCTCCACATTCTGGAGATGCTCGAGGAGCTGTCGAAGCTCGAGCCGGCCCTGCAGCCGGAGCACCTCGCGCTCCTCCGCGCGAACCTCGGCGACCCGGGGCACTTTGCCGACCTGGTAGCCAACGTCATCAGTCTCGAGCCGTCGGCGCAGGTGCGCATTCTGGAGAGCGCGGACGTCGGAGCGCGACTCGTACACGTTGGGGCGCTGGTCCGCGAGCAGTTGGAGTTCGCCCGCGTCGTCCGGGAGACCGACCTGAAGGTCCGCGAGGACATCGAGAAGTCGCAGCGCGACTACTACCTGCGCCGCCAGATGAAGGTCCTGAAGGAGCAACTCGGCGAGACGACGCGGGAGGAGGAAGCCGCCCGCGCCGCGGAGAAGCGGCTCGCGGCGATCGACGCGCCGCCGCCCGTGGTCGCCGTCGCGAAGAAGGAAATCGACCGGCTCCGGAACACGAGTTCGCAGAGCGCGGAGTTCGCCGTCATCGAGAACTACCTCGACTCGCTGCTGTCGATGCCGTGGTCGAAGATGTGCCCCGACACGATCGACCTGCCCGCCGTTCGCCGACGCCTCGAAGCGGACCACTTCGGCCTGGAGCAGCCGAAGGAGCGCATTCTGGAGTACCTCGCGGTGCGCAAGCTCGCGCCCACCGCGCGTGGCCCGATCCTCTGCCTCGTCGGCCCTCCGGGCACGGGCAAGACGTCGCTCGCCCAGTCGATTGCGAAGGCCATGGGGCGAGTCCTCGTCTCGATCGCCGTCGGAGGCGTGCGCGACGAATCCGAGATCCGCGGCCACCGGCGGACCTACGTCGGTGCGATGCCGGGCCGCATCGCCGCCGCCATGAAGAAGGCCGGGTGCAGCAACCCGCTGATGGTCATCGACGAGATCGACAAGATGGGCGAGGGCCCGCAGGGCGACCCCAGCGCCGCGATGCTGGAGGTGCTCGACCCCGAGCAGAATTCGTCGTTCGTGGACCACTACCTCGACCTGCCGATCGATCTGTCGCACGTGTTCTTCGTCTGCACGGCGAACAGTCTGTGGGACATCCCCGGCCCCCTGCGCGACCGCATGGAGGTGATCGAACTCTCGAGCTACGTGGAGCAGGAGAAGGTCGAGATCGCCCGGCGCCACCTCATCCGCCGGTGCGCGGAGGCGGCGGGCATCCCGCGCGGCATCCACATCTCGGACGACGCTCTGCGACTCCTCATTCGCGGGTACACGATGGAGGCGGGAGTTCGCGAACTGCGACGCCAGATCGAGGCCGTCTACCGCAAGCTCGCGCTCCGTCGCGCCGAGGGCAGGCGCGTGCCCCGTTCCATCGGGGCGACGGTCGTGCGCAATCTGCTCGGGCCGGAACCCTACGTCGGCGAGCGCCGGCGCCGGAAGAACGAGATCGGCGTGGTGAACGGGCTCGCCTGGACGGGTCTCGGCGGCGACGTCCTCCTCATCGAGGGAATTCGGATGCCCGGCGACGGCGGCGTGCAGGTGACCGGCTCGATCGGCGACGTCATGAAGGAGTCAGTGCAAGCCGCGTACTCGTTCGTGAAGAGCCGGTTCGAGGCGCTGGGTCTCGACCCCTCCGAGTTCAAGAAGTGGGACATCCATCTGCACTTCCCGGAGGGCGCCGTGCCGAAGGACGGGCCGTCTGCGGGCACGGCCGTGACGACCGCGCTGGCGTCGCTCTTCTCCGGTCTCCCCGTGCGGGCCGACATCGCGATGACGGGCGAGGTCACGCTGCGAGGCGAAGTGCTGCCGATCGGCGGCCTCCGCGAGAAGCTCGCCGCCGCCGCGCGACTCGGCATGCGTGAGGTCATCGTGCCGAGGGCCAACGAGGGCGACCTGCACTGGGTCCGGAAGAGCGTGCTCGACGCGCTGAAGATCCACTTCGTGCGCCACGTGGACGAGGTCCTGCAACTCGCCCTCGTGCTGCCGGGCGCCCCGCGTCGGACGAAGAAGCGCCGCAAACGCTGAGCGGGCTCGGCGACTGGGGATGGAGTGCGTCGGTGAGCTCGGCACGGCGGGCGGGAGACTGACGCACACCGCCTTCGGCGACGCGCCTTCGCGGAGCAGAGCGGCCGGGCCGGACCGAGGAGACCAGAGCCTGGCGCTCGCAGCGACGTCCCCGACGAGGTAGGCCCGAGTTGCGGGCGCCACGGCGGAGGCGTCAACCCGCACCGCCTTCCGCGATGCGCCTTCGCGGAGCAGAGCGGCCGGGCCGGACCGAGGAGACCAGAGCCTGGCGCTCGCAGCGACGTCCCCGACGAGGTAGGCCCGAGTCGCGGACGATACGGCCGGACCGAGGAGACCAGAGACCCGGCGCTCGCAGGGACGTCCCCGAC
>JAIOPE010000080.1 GCA_021414065.1 Planctomycetota bacterium | reverse complement strand
TGATCTGGGCATGTCGAAGACCGTGTTCCGCGCGTGGAGTCCGGACCAGTGCGAGTTCTTCCCGCCGGCGTTCCGAGACCTGGTTCCGTCCGGCCATCTGGTGCACTTCGTCCGCAAGGTCGCGACGGAGGACCTGAACCTCTCGACGATCTACGCGAGGTACGACAATGCGAAGGGGCAGCCGCCGTACGACCCGCGCCTGATGGTCGCACTCCTGCTCTACGCGTGCTGCCGAGGGATCGTCTCGTCGCGCAAGATCGAGATCGCGTGTGAGGAGCGGCTGGACTTCCGAGCGCTCGTGGGCTCCGAGCGCCCGGACCACGACACGATCTGCGCCTTCCGGACGAAGCACTGGGACGTGATCTCGGAGCTCTTCGTGCAGGTACTCCAGCTCTGCCGGGACGCGGGGATGGCGAAGCTCGGGCACGTGTCGCTCGACGGGACGAAGGTCGCGGCCAACGCGAGCAAGCACGCGGCGATGAGCTACAAGCGGATGAAGGAGGCGGAGCCGGAACTCGCGAAGAAGGTGGAGGCGTGGAAGGCGCAGGCCGACCAGGCGGACGCAGAGGAGGACCAGAAGCACGGCAAGGACAAGCGCGGTGACGAAGTCCCCGAGTACGTGACGAACGCGGTGCGCAAGCTGGCGAAGGTGCGAGCGGCCAAGGACCGCCTTGAGGGCGAGGCGAAGGAGAAGGCGGAGCAGATCGCAGCGGAGCGGGCGGCGAAGGAAGCGGAGACGGGAGAGAAGCCGCGTGGCCGCGTGCCCAAGGCGCTCGACGGCTTGCCGGACGACAAGGCACAGAGCAACTTCACCGATCCGGAGAGCCACATCATGAAGACGAAGGACGGCTACACGCAGGCGTACAACGCGCAGGGCGCGGTGGACGCAGATGACCAGGTGATCGTGGCGGCAGGCCTGTGCGCGGAGCAGAACGACGCGGCGCAGCTCGCGCCGATGCTCGATCAGATCGAGGCGAACACGGGATCGAAGCCCGTGCAGGTGTCCGCGGACGCGGGCTACTGCTCGGAGGAGAACCTGGCTGCGCTCGACGCGCGGAAGATCGACGGCTACGTGGCGACGGGCCGTCAGAAGCACGGAGACGCGAGCGCGACGGGCGGCGAAGAGAAGAAGAAGGGGCCGCTCGCAACGGCGATGCGCGAGAAGCTTCGCGCGGGCGGCTGGGACAGTCCTTACCGACTGCGCAAGCAGACGGTCGAGCCGGTCTTCGGACAGATCAAGGAGGCCCGGGGCTTCCGGCGTTTCCTGCATCGAGGTCTGACCAAGGCCCGGGCCGAGTGGCGACTCCACTGCACGGCCCACAACCTGCTCAAGCTCTTCGCTCGTGTGGCCGCCGCTACGCCTCGCGCCGCACAAGCCGCGGTCGGATAGGTCGAACGGGGCGGATTCGCGCGACCGGCAGCCCCTGCGCGCGTCCGAATCGCCTCGCTCGCACTCAAGTCGTCGCGATTCCGTCGCGAATCGGGTCTCGACCGCGGCGAAGGCCCGCGCGAAGCCAGGAAACGCCCTCGCGCGGTAGTACAAGCTAGCAGCCCGTCGGCCACGGGGTCGGCCGAGGCAACCCACTACTCCGACGGGCTGCTAGCAGCCTGTCGGAGTCGTCGGTTGCGAGGTCGAGGGCGTCAACCGACAGGCTGCTAGATTTTCTCTGCGCGCGAGGGCGTCCACCGCTGCGCCACGTCGCCGCCGCGGTCGATCCCCTGTGATCAACGAGGGCGCCGCGCGAACCGCGGCACGAACATCGACGAGAGTACCGACGCCGACGTCGGAAGGTCGGCCTCCACGCCGCCGGCGCGTCTGGCCACGATCGCGCACTCTACGCGCTCGGCACCCGTCGCCGCCGCCGCGCGGCGCTCCTCGATCCACGGGAGCGCGCGAGTGAGCGCCGACGGCGCGACGCCCGTACGTCGGATCGCGACGCGTCGCCAGGGCGTGAGTCCGGCGCGTTGCAGGACCGAGTCGAGCGCCTCGACCTGATCGGCGCGCCACGCCGACAGGAACACCACGACGCCCCCGGGTTGCAGGAGACGCCTCGCTTCCGTGGCCGACGTCGCGAGCAATTCGATCCCGTGGAGCGCGAACACCAGCACTCCGGTGGCCGATTCGCTCTGGATCGGCAGACGATCCGCCGCGCCGCGCACGGACCCGCGAGGCGCCGTGGACGTCGAGGTCGCAACGACAGCTCGCGGTCCCGGCTCGTCAGGCGGCAGCGCCGGCGTGCCGGAGTCCGTGACGAGCACCCACTGCGGCCCGAGCGTGGGGATCAGGCGGATCAGCGCGCGCGCGCGAAGCCGCTCGGCGAAGGCGTGCGCGGCCATCACGCGGTCAGCCCGCGCGGCTCCCGGCAGGGCGGCCCGGCGGCGACGCACGCCTGCACCTCGCGCGCCCATCGCACGGCGTCGGCGATGAGTTCTCCGAGCGGACGCGACGGGACGAACGCGGTGAGTTCGCGCAGCAGCGAGACGTCGGGAACGCGGCGGACGGGGTCGTCGAATCCGTCGCCGTAGGCCACGACGTGAGGGATGCGCACGATCTCAACGCGGCGTTCGGCGCGGGGATCGGTGCCGGTGACCGCCGCCACCACGCGCTGCGCAAGCTCGTTCACGCTCGTCTCGACCGTCCCGCCGATGTTCACGGGCCGCCCGATCGCGTCCGGCGCAGCCATCACGCGGAGCACCGCCTCGACGGCGTCGGCAACATGGCAGAACGACCGTGTCTGGCGCCCGTCGCCGTGGATGGTCACCGGACCGCCCGCGAGCGCCTGGTCCACGAACCGCGGGAGGACCATCCCGAAGTCACCGACCTGACGCGGACCGCACGTGTTGAAGAACCGGACGATGCGGACAGCGATGCCGTCCTCGCGATGGTGGGCGAGCGCGAGATGCTCCGCCGCAAGCTTGCTCGCGGCATAGACCCACCGCGTGCGAGTCGGTGCGCCGTGGACGACCGGATCGTCCTCCCGGAACGGAATGCGCGTGCCGCGCCCGTAGACCTCCGACGACGACGTCACGAGAAGCGGACGCCGGTGCCGTGCGGCGGCGGTCACCACCGTTTCCGTGCCCCGGACGTTCGTCTCCATCGTGCGAATCGGCTGTTCGACCACCAGACGCACGCCCACGACCGCCGCCAGGTGCAGAATCTCGTCACAGCGCGCGACGAGTCGCTCCACGAGCGCTGCGTCCGTCACGCTTCCCTCGACGAACTCGAACCGCGCGTTCCGTTCGACGCCGACCAGGTTCCCGCGCCGCCCCGTCGAGAAGTCGTCCAGCACGACGACCGCGTCCCCCCTCGCAAGCAGTCGCTCGACGAGATGGGAACCGATGAACCCGGCTCCGCCGGTCACGAGGAACGTCCGGTTGCTCACGCGGCCCTTGTAGACGACCGAGAGGAGTTCGACCTACGGCCGCCCGGTGCTGCCGTGTCCGGCGCCCCGCATGCAGGCGGTTGCGGACTCGAAGCCGACGCCGGTCACGTCCTACACGCCCCACATGAACGCGAATCCGATCGTCCGGAGGGCGAGCGCGCCGATCGCGCAGCGCTTGTGCCACGCTCGCACGCCCGGACCCGCCGTGCCCCACGCGAGCTTCGACCCGAGCCAGATCGTCGGGATGTAGAGGACGACCGCGAGGGTGGACGTCGCGATGTGGATCGACTCGACCGTGCCGTAGGTGCGGAGATTCGGAAGCGCCGCGTTCGTCATCGAGTGGTCCATGCCGGCGGTCCGCTCGATGACCGACCGCGTCAATTCGAGGAAGATGACGAGGCCCAAGTCCACGACCATCCCCGGCAGCACGAATCCGAGGTGCAGCCTCCGGTTGCGGCGGAACCACCACCCGATGACGAGGAGTACCCACCCGACGGTGGCGACGGCGTCTGCGTAGTTCACCTGGGGCGGCCCTCCGGAAAGCGCTGAGGCTCAGGGACGGGCCCGGAATCTCAAAGACCCGTGCCACGGCGGCGCGTTCGGCGAGTGGCCCCGGTGAGTCGGTGGAGCTCCGTCCGGGCGATCGACTTGAGAAGCCGGCACCCGCCGCCCGATGAGAGAATCGTGAATCCCGGCCCCGGGACGCGTCCCACCACAGCCCCTGCCTCCTCGAAGACCAGAGCGCGTCTCGAGGAGCTGGAGGACGCTCTGCTCCTCGTGCGAGAGGACCGGAAGCAGCAGGACGGCTCCATCGAGGAGGAACTCCTCCATCTCCAGTCGATCTACGAGCGGATGTCGAGCGACCTCGCCATGCTCCGCGACGAGCGCGACCGCGCGGTCGCGTCGGCGGTCGAGGAGCGCGAGCGACGGGCCCGCGAGACCCTGGATCTGAGTGAACGCCTCGCGGAGGCACGGCGCGCCGACGACTGCGCAGGACAGAGCCCAGGCGCCGCGCCCGAGGCGTTCGTGCAGTCCCGCCTGCAGTCGGCCGCGAAGGAGCACCGCGATCTCGACGACGGTGAGATGCCGACCGTCCCCGGCTACCGCCTGATCTCGGTCGTCGGCCAGGGCGGGATGGCGAGCGTCTACCACGCGGTGTGCGAACGCGACGGCAAAGAGGTCGCGATCAAGCTCCTCCACGAGGGGCTCGATGCGTCGGCCGGCCGCATGGAGTTGTTCCTCCGCGAGGCGGCGGTCATGCTCCAGCTCTCCCACCCGGGACTCGTCCGCGCGATCGACGCCGGCGACTGCCCGCACGGGCGGTTCCTCGTCATGGAACTCGTCCGCGGCGAGAGCCTGGCCGCGCTCGTGCGGCGCTGCGGGCCGCTCCCGGAGAAGGAGGCGATCCGCGTCGCGCTCCAGATTGCGCGGGCGTTGGCGTACTGCGCCCGGCTCGGGCTGACCCACCGCGACGTGAAGCCGTCGAACCTGCTGATGGACTCGAGCGGACGCGTCCGACTCTGCGACTTCGGCCTCGCCGCCCTCTCCTACGGCGCGGACCCGGCGCGCCCCTACGGCTCTCCGGGGTACGCCGCCCCCGAGCAGATCAGCAACCCGACCTCGATCGACGAGCGCGTGGACATCTACGCGCTCGGTTCGACCATCTGGCACCTGGTGGTCGGAAGGCGGCCGTTCCAGGGCACGCCGAAGCAGGTGTTCGAGATCCAGCGGACGCAGGACGTCTCCGACCCCCGCTTCGAGGGGGCGGACATCTCGCCGCGCCTCGCCCAGGTCATCCGCCGGATGGGCCGTTTCCAGCGCGACCGCCGCTACCGCAAGTGGGACGAGTGCATCCTCGACTTGATGCTCGTCGAGAACGGCAACCCGCCTTTCTCTGCACATCTCGCCGAGGCGCTGGAGCCCGGCTCGGCCGTCGGCGAGGCGTCGCAGGAGGCGTCCAGCCCGCCGGCCGCCGACTCGCCGGCGCCGCCGCCCGAGCTCGGCCCGTCGCCCGAGATCCCGGCACATGCCCCATCGCCGCTCGCGCCGAAGCGCCTGCGCGACAACGCAAAGTGGGTGCTCGCCTTTGCGGTCTGCGTCCTCGCTGCCGTGTTCGGCTACTCGGTTTCGTCGCTCTTGCGCACCTCGCCTGCCGACGACATCGAGCGCCGCGCCATCGTGCGCGCGGACGCCGGCGATCCGAAGGGTGCGGCTCAGGCGCTCCGAGCGGCCGCGCCGCTGATGGACCCGGCCGACCGCGACCGCCTCATCCGACTCGCCGAGCGCCTCGAGGTCCACGGCACCTCGAAGTGAGACGCGCGGATCGGGCCAGCCCGGATCATGCGCGAGGGTCCGCGGGAGAACGGCGTGCATCGCAGGCGCTTCCTGCATCTGACGCCGATCCGGGGCGCGTTCGAGCCACGACCCTCCGTCCTCGGCGAGATCCGCGGAGCCGACCGCAAGGCATTCGCGTCGGGGCCGTACGAGACCGTCCGGGGGACGGTCTCGCCGACGCGCCGCAGCGTCGGCTTTGTCAAGCCACGCAAGGGTCCCAACGCAGCGGTCGGCCCGCGGGCTCGTCCAGGCGCGGAGCTTCGTGCATGATCCGGGCTATGAAGTAACGCCCCCGCTGCGAGCGTAAAGTCGCTCTTACGGATGCCCGTCGCAGCCCGTCGCCGCGAGGCCCGCCCAGGCTCGGGGCACCCGTCCGGACCGGGCGAAAACGTGGCACCGCCCTTGCGTTAGGGAGATCCGTCAGTCCCGCTCGGGGACGGACAGGCAACTCCCCCTCAGGCGACGGTCGTCTGAGGCAACCGGGGCCGGTCATCGCGGTCCGCCGCAAGGCGGAACGGAAGATCCGGCGGCGCAAGCCGCCACGAGGCCGGCCTCGGCAGGGAGATCCCCCGCAGCACTTCCCGCGGCCGCCCGCCGGGAACGAAGCGCGGAACGCGGACGCGGCGGATCGGTCACGCGCGGTCCCGGACCTCCCGACGCAGCGCCGATCGAGCCTTCGTCGCGCGCGGGCGGGGACCTACACTCGCACGCTTCCGAGCCCCGGGAGCGTCCGATGTCCGACCGCAACAGCAGTCTCTGGCCGATCGTCCACACGGTGCTGCTCGCCGGCGTGCTGCTGGCGGCGGTGACTGTGACCTGCTCGAACTCGCGACTCGAAGGCCGCGTGATCGCGCTGCAGAAGGCGATCGAGGCGCGGCCCGGCGGCGGCGGTTCCATCGGAGGTTCGGGGGGCGGCGGCGACGCAGCGTCACCGGTCGCCGCGGTGCGCGTGCCGGGCCAGGGAAGCGGTGTGCGTCTCGCGGGCTGGAACGGCAAGGTGGCCGAGGTGACGTTCGTCGAGGGCGCCGTGGAGAACGCTCCGCTCCGCCTCGAGGACAAGCCGCGCCCGCAGGGCGACTGGTACGTCACGCGCCGCGGTTCGCCGCCGCGCAATCTGAACTACTACATCACGAGCGAGGGCGAGACCTCGACCGTCACGCAGTAGGTCCTCGGGCGCCTCTTCCGCCCCGATCCGGACGCACCGGAGACCGCGCAACCGCAGCTCGCGACGAGCTGGGAGGTCAGCTCCGACAAGCTGACGTACACCTTCCACCTGCGGCGCGGCGTGCAGTTCGCCGACGGGCGCCCCTTCTCCGCGGCCGACGTGAAGTTCAGCTTCGACGTGATGCGCGACCCCGAGGTCCGCGCGGACCACCTGCGATCGTCGTTCGAGGACGTGGACTCGCTCACCGCGCCGGACCCGTGGACGGTCGTCGTGAAGTACCGCAGGAAGTACTGGGCCGGGATCTACGCCGTCGGCACGTCGCTGCGCGTGCTGAACAAGGGCTGGTACGAGGAGATGATCCCGAAGTACGCCGCGAAGGCGGGCATTGCGAAGTTCGCGACCCAGCCGGGGCAGCCCGGCTTCGGCGAGGCGTTCAACTCGATCCGCGTGCCGTGCCCCGGGACGGAGGCGTACTACCTCGCGTCGGACGACGACTACAAGACCGACTCGCTCGCGCTCGTCCAGAACCCGTTCCACTGGGGCATCCAGGTGCACCCGGCCTGGTACAACCTGAAGCAACTCCGCTGGCTCTACATCTCCGACGAGGTGGCAGCGTTCGAGGCGTTCCGGAAGGGCGAGTTCGACATCACGGTCGTGGACGCGGATCGCTGGGAGGACCAGCTCAAGAACGATCCGACGATCGCGTCCATCGCGAACTACTTCCTCTACGACCACGTCGCGCTCGACTGCTCGTACGTCGCGTGGAACTGCCGCCGGCCGCCGTTCGACGACGCCCGCGTCCGCACGGCGATGACGCACCTGACCGACCGCGAGTGGCTCCTGAAGGAGATCCAGCGGGGCCGCGGGTCGATCGCCGTCTGCAAGTCGAAGCGCAACTACGCGAGCTACTCGAACGACCTCGTGCCCCACCCGTTCGACGTCGAGAAGGCGAAGGCGCTGCTCGCCGAGGCCGGTTGGCGGGACACCGACGGCGACGGTGTGCTCGACCGCGACGGGAAGCGGTTCGAGATCGAGCTGAAGGTGCCGTCGGGGCGCACGTTCTTCCAGCGGGTGGGCGGACAGATCCAGGAGGCCTGCCGCAAGGCCGGCATCCGTCTGTCGATCCGCCCGCTGGAGTGGGCCACGTTCGTCGAAGACCTCGACAAGCGGCAGTTCGACGGCGTGATGCTCTACAACTCGTGGCAGGACCCCTGGATCGACAACTTCGAGTCGTACCACAGCTCGGGCGACGTCCCGAACGGCGGCAACACGACCGGATGGCGCGACCCGCGCGTGGACACGTTGCTCCAGTCGATGCGCGAGGAGTTCGACGACGCGAAGCGCACCGAGATGTTCCACGAGTTCAACAGGCTCTACTACGACGCGCAACCCGCCACGCTCCTGGTCCACGGCATGGTGGACGTCCTCCAGAACAAGCGGTTCGAGATGGCGAAGGTGCGGCCCACCGGCATGCAGCTCTTCGAGCTCTGGGTGAAGCCCGAGAACGTGCTCCACAAGTGATCCAGTTCCTCCTCCGCCGCATCCTCTGGATGATCCCGACGCTCCTCGGGATCACGTTCGTCACGTTCTCGATCATCAACTTCGCACCGGGCGATCCGGTGGCGGCGTCGATGGGCAAGAGCGGCGGCGAGAGCGGCGGGGCCGACGGCGGCGGCGGCGGGCAGGACAAGCAAGTCGATGCGGTGAAGGCGAAGAAGAAGCTCCTCGGCATGGTCGAGGACGATCCGGTGGTCCGTGCCTGGGAGACCGCGAACCTCATCGGCCCGGCGGCGCTCGCGCGGGCGAAGGACGCGGGGCGCCCCGTCGATCTCACGGCGGCCGCGAGTCAGGGCGGGTTCCCGAAGTTCGCACGGACGCTGACGTGGAACCAGGCGACGGCGCGGCTGTTCGTCGGCTCCGAGGCGGGCGCGGTCCACGTCGTCGATCCGTCGGGCGGCGCCGCGCAGTCCACGCTCGCGACGGGCGCAGGCGACATCTGGTGCACGGCGGTCGATGACGCGGGGCGCGTGCTCGGGATCGGCGACACCGGCGGCACGTTCCGGACGGTCGCGACCGCGGACGGCGCGCCCCTCGGAAAAGTCGTCCAGACGGACCGGCCTTTCCGTCGCGCGGTCGCAGTGAAGGACGGCGACGCGCCGGCGTTCCTCTCCGCGTGCGACGACGGCGTGATCCGTCTCCACGCGATCCCGTCGGGCGAAGTGGTGCGCGAGTACCGCGCGCACTCCTCGTACGTCGCCGCGCTCGCGGTGTCGGCCGACGGGAAACGGTTCTGGAGCGGCGGATACGATCGAAGGGTCCGCGAGTGGGACGTCGCCGGCGGCCCAGCGCGCGTCGTCGCCGAGGCGGGACAGGCCGTGATGGCGCTGGCGCTCTCGCCGAGTGGATCGACGCTCGCCGCAGCGAGCGAAGACCGCTCGATCCGGCTCATCGACCTGCGCGACGCAGCGAAGCCGCAGCGCGTGTTCGAAGGCCATTTCAAGGGCGTCACGGCCGTGACGTTCGACGCGCCCGGCGCAACGCTCTGGAGCGGCGGCCGCGACGGCCGTGTGCTGGCGTGGGACATCGAAGCCGGCCGTGCGACGGCGGCGACGGCCGACGACCAGGGCGTGGTCACTGCGATCGTGCTCGCACCGGACGGAACCAGCGTGTGGACGGCTTCCGAGAGCACGCGCAAGACGGCCATCTGGCGGCGCTACGTGAAGTGGCTCGGGCGCATCGTCACGTTCGACTTCGACCGCTCGTTCGTCACCAACGAGAAGGTGATCGACAAGATCGCCGAGTCGCTCCCGGTCACGCTCGGGATGAACGCACTCGCGTTGTTCATCACGTACCTCATCGCGATCCCGTGGGGCATCCTGGCCGCCGTGAAACGCGGGAAGACGTTCGACCGCGTGTCGTCGGTCATCCTGTTCATGCTCTGGTCGATGCCGAGCTTCTGGGTCGCGACGATGCTCATCATGACGTTCAGCTCGAAGCGGAGCCTCGATCTGTTCCCGTCGGTCGGGCTCGAGTCAACCAGCGCGGCGGCCCTCGCCTATCTGCCTTGGCTGAAGGACCGCGCGGCGCACCTCGTCCTGCCTCTGATCGTGATGACCTACGGGAGCTTCACGGGACTCACGCAGTACATGCGCACGTCGATGCTCGAGACGATCTCGCAGGACTTCGTCCGCACGGCGCGGGCGAAGGGACTGCCCGAACGGCTCGTCGTGTTCAAGCACGCGCTGCGCAATTCGCTCATCACGATGGTCACGTTGCTCGCGGGACTGCTGCCCGGCATGATCGGCGGGTCGCTGTTCGTCGAGATCATCTTCAGCATCGAAGGCATGGGCAAGCTGAGCTACACGGCCGTGCTCGCGCGCGACTACCCGATCATCATGGCGATCTCTACGTTCACTGCGTTCCTGACGCTCCTCGGCGTGCTCCTGTCGGACGTGCTCTACAGCGTCGTCGATCCCAGGATCCGACACGAATGAGCGCCCCTGCACCGCAGAAGCCGGCGTCCGACGGATCCGCGACGACCTCCGTCGCCGACCTCGAGAAGCGGCACGAGCGCGAGGGGCAGACGTACACGCGGATCGTGTGGACGCAGTTGAAGAAGAACCGCGCCGGAATGGCCGGGCTCTGGATCGTCCTCGTGCTGATCGTCGTGGCGGCGCTCTCGCCGATCCTCGCGAACGACCAGCCGATCGTCGCGAGATACAAGGGCTCGCTCAGCTTCCCGGCGTTCACGACGTACGTGGACACCTGGGTCCCGTGGCGCGGCCTGCGCTACGACATGAAGAGCTGGAAGGTCGGCGACTCGTTCCCGTTCGGCGACGTCTACCCGGAACTCGAGGGCAAGACGTGGAAGCAGGTGATCGCCGAGGGCGGACCGGACCTCGGGTTCAGCGTCATGCCGCCGATCCCGTGGCACCCGACGCGTCCCGACGGCACGCAGTTGAAGAAGACTCCTTCGTACGAGACGCAGCGGTTCCTCGGCACGGACGACCAGGGGCGCGACGTCGCCGCGCGCATCGTCCACGGATCGGTCGTGGCGGTGACGGTCGGCGTCGTGGCGGAGGCCATCGCCGTGCTGCTCGGCGTCACGCTGGGGCTGCTGGCGGGCTACTACGGTGGGAAGGTGGACCTGCTGCTCTCGCGCATCGTGGAAGTGGTCATGTGCTTCCCGACCTTCTTCCTGATCATCACCGTGATCGCGTTCCTCCCGCCGTCGAACCTGAACATCATGCTCGTGATCGGGTTCATCGGGTGGACCGGGATCTTCCGCCTCGTGCGCGGCGAAGTGATGAAGAACAAGGGGCTCGACTACGTGATGGCGGCCCGTGCGCTCGGGTTCTCCGAGACGCGCATCATGTTCCGGCAGATCCTCCCGAACTCGCTCGCGCCGGTGTTCGTCAGCGCGGCGTTCGGCGTCGCGGGCGCGGTGCTCACCGAGTCGGGCCTCTCGTTCCTCGGCTTCGGCGACACGTCCGTCGCGTCGTGGGGCGAGATCGTGAGCCAGGGCCGTCAGTACGTCCAGGAGGGTGCCACCCACCTGATCCTGCCGCCCGGCATCGCCATCTTCGTGACCCTGACCGCCTTCAACCTGTTCGGCCAGGGCCTCCGCGACGCGATGGACCCGAAGCTCCGCCGCTGAAAGGCTGAGAAGGCATCGCTTCCGCTACTTGCGCTTGGCGTTTGCCTCGGCCCACGTTTCGGCGGCGATGTCGCGCCAGAGCGTGGCGAGTTCAGCAGCGCGAGGGGCCGACGTCTTCCAGTCGGCGGCCTTCTTCTCGAGCGGCTTCACGAGCTTCGACATGCGCTTCGTGTCGGCCTCGGACGGGCGCTCGGCGCCGCCCACGAGTTTCTGGAGTTCGGTCTGCGCGGCGAACTCGGCGGCGAAGTCACCCGACTGGATGTCCTTCGCGCGGGCACCGGCCTTGCGAGCTGCGTCCGACGCAGGGAAGCGCGCCTCCACCTTCGCGAAGAGCGCGGCAGCGCGGAGGAGGTCCTTCGACGCGACGAGCGCCTCGGCGGATTCAAGCATCTTCGCAGCGCGCGCCGCCTGCTCGTCGGCGGTGGGCTTCACGACCTTCTTGAGCAGCGCTTCGATCGTCTTCGACGGAACGCCGCCCGGTTCGCCAAGGTACTCGACGTTCCCGTCGGGGCCGATGAGCGCCGCGTACGGGAGGCCGGGGCACGGGTACTCGGGCGCGTCACCCAGCGCGACCGCGTAGCCGAAGCCTGCGTCTTCGTGGGCCATGTAGCGAAGCACCGTCGATCGGTCCTCGCCGGTGATCGCGAGAATCGAGAGGCCCTTCGCGCCCCACCGCTCCTGGAGCTTCGTCAGATGTGGAACCTGAGCGCGTGACGCGGGGCAATGGGTCGCCCAGAACTCGAGGAACACCACCTCGCCGCCGAAGTCGGCGAGAGTCGTGCGCCCGTCGCCGCCGATCCAGTCCTTCACCCGGATCTCCGGCGCGCGCTGCCCCACCGATGCGGCGGCGAACGACTCCGCCGAGTGCGCCGGAACCGGCGCGGCTGCGATGAGCACCAGCGCCGCGAGCGCGACGCGCAGGACGATCGTCTTCATCGGTGGGTCTCCACGGTCGCCGCAACTCGGGTCGCAGGCAAACGAGACGCGAAGCGGCCACGCAGTGGGACGAACGCCGACGCGTGCCGGTTCCGCACGCATCGGCGCCATCCGCCGTTCTCTCGAACGACGTTCTCTCGAACGCAGTTTTCGCGAACGCCTGACGTTGAACGACTACGAGTCGGACGAGGTCGCATCGGCTGCGGGAGACTCGGCAGCCGGTGTCTCGGCGGAGCCCGCGGAGTTGTCTGACGCCGGAGCCGTCTCCGCAGGAGTCGTCGCACCCGAAGCCGCCCGTTGCGCCAGCAGCATCGCGCGGCGTTCCTTGCGATTCTTCGGTTCTTCCGAAGCGGGGACCACGGCAACGGGTGCCGGAGCCGGAGCGCGACGCCCCGCAGCCAAGCCGAGCTTCGCCGCGAGTGCGTCGAGCTGCGCCTGGAACGGATCGGGGCCCTTCACGATGGGCTTCGAACGCGGCGCCTGCTCGGCGGCCTCGTCGGCCACCAGGAGCGCGGCGCCCTTCTTGCCCTTGCGGTCCTCGCGGTTGCGCGACAGGCCGAGCGCGTCGTCGCGCTTGTTGTCTTCTCCGGGACGACGCCCCTTCGCCGCGCGGCGCGGCGCCGTGCCGGGACGCTCCGGCTGGAACGGGCCGGGAGGCCCGCCACGACGATCGTCGCGCCCGCCGCGGGGGAACCCGCCGCCGGGACCACCGGGACCGCCGCCGAACCCGCCGCCGCCATCGCGACGCGGGGCCCTCGGCGCACCGCCGAAGCCGCCACCGCCACCGCCACTTCCACCGAATCCGCCGCCCGAGGGCGCGGCTCCCGCCGGTGCGCCGAAGTTGCGACGCGCCGGACGCTCCGTCTCCGCCGGACGCTCGGGCGCCGGGATGAGCGCCTTCATGCTGAGGGAGATTCGGCGCTTGGCCGGATCGATCGAAAGCACCTTCACCCGGACCTTCTGCCCGGGCTTGACGACCTGCGACGGCTCGCGGATGAACTCGTGCGACATCTCGGAGACGTGCACGAGGCCCTGCTGGCGGACGCCGACGTCCACGAACGCTCCGAACGTGGACACGCTCGCGACGACGCCGTCCATCTCCATGCCGGGCTGGAGGTCCTTCATGTTCTGGACGCCGGGGTTGAACGCCGGCGCGACGAACTTCGTGCGCGGGTCGGCCGAACCGGCGCGCAGTTCAGCGATCACGCTCTCGACGTCGCTCACCGTGTGCACGGCACCGGCGAACTGCGCCGGGTCCAGGTCGGCGAGGAGCGCCTCTGCACCCACCAGCGCAGACGGCTCGACGGACTTCGCCGCAGCGATCGCCACGACGATGTCCACGCCGGTCGGGTGCACGCCCGTTGCATCGATCGGATCGACGCCGTCCTTGACGCGCAGGAACCCGCCGGCGCGCTGCCACTGATCGCCTGAGAGCCCAGGGACTTCCTTGATCTTGGCGCGACTCCCGAACGTGCCGACGGCGCGCGCGGTGACGATCGCCTTCGCGCCGTTCATCCCGAGGCCCGGAACCCGGGCGAGGAGCGAGACGGGCGCGGTGTTGACGTCAACGCCGACGTCGGCCACGCACGCTTCGAGCACCTCGTCGAGAGCGAGGCGGAGCTCACCCTGATCGAGGTCGCGCTGGGCCGGATCGAGCGGAAGCTCCGTCAGATCCCAGCGCGCAGCTTCGCGAAGAGGGTCTTGGACCGACCGACCGAGAGACAGCGCCGTCCTCGCCGAGGCGGTGAGTTCGGGCGCGTCGGCCTTCGCATCGTCGGTTTCCGCCCATCGCGCAGCGGCCGCCTCGTTGACGAGCACCGGCGACGCACCGAGGTCGCGGCAGAGCGCGAGCGCGTCCTCGGCGAACGCGCGAGTCGCCCGCGCCTTGCGGCTGGCGGCGACCGCGACGAGTTTCGCTCCGGAATCGCGAAGCACGTCGGCCAGCGCCTTCGCGGCGGCCTCCTTCTCGTTCTGGGGCGGGAAGGGATGCACGGCGACCGACGTACCGGGACGGCCCGTGGCGTCGATCAGCAAGATGCGGCAGGAGCCGGGTGTGCCCGGAGCGACGGCGACCACGGGGACACCGCCCGCGGGCGGCGTCATCAGGCGCTCCTGGAGCGTCTGCATGATCCGCGGCAGGAGCGAACGGGTGCCGTTGCGGCGGCGCTCGGCGAGGATCGTCGAGCCCGCGGCCGGGATCAGGACGCGGTCGAGGGAGTCCTTCGCCGCTTCGGCGAGGATCTCCGCGTACGGGTGCCCGGCGGCCGGCGCGAGCGGCCCGGCGAGGAGCTTCGCGCGCTCTTCCTCCGGGATCTCCGTCTTGACGCGGACCGCACCGAGCTTCTGTCCGCGGCGCAGCAGGAGAAGATCGCGGGCGCGGATTTCACCGAGGGGACGGCGCGAGCCGACGAACGCCTTCCACGGCTCCGACGACGCGTGGTCGCGCGATACGTCGGTCGCGATCGTGCCGCGACGCTTCACGACCGCACGGACGACGGCGCGCAGGTCCGGGTCGTCGCCGAGGAGCGACGCGACGAGTCCCACGAGCCGCTGCCGCTGGTCCGCCGCAGTGGGGTGCGCACCGTCGGCGCCACAGAACGGCTTCAGCAACTCTTCGATGGACTGTGCGCCGGTCGGCGCGACGGTCGGCGCGACGGCCGGACCGGAGCTCGCATCGGCAACCGCCGCATCCGGCGTCGCTGCCTCGGTCGCTGGCGCCTCAGTCGTCTGCGTGACGGCAGTTGGCGTGACGGCAGTTGGTGTGACGATCGATTCCGCCGGCGTGGCGGCAGCCTCGGCGGGCGCATCCGCGGGCCCGTCCTTGGGAGCATCGGTGGGAGCGTCCGCAGCCGGAGCCTCGCCCGCCGAATCGGCGGATGCGTCGGCGGTTGCCTCGTCCGACGCCGATCCGTCGCCCTGCGGCGCGTCGTCGTCGGCTCCGGCGGCCTCGTCCGTCTCCGGCGTGTCGTCGATGTCGTGGATCGTCGCTTCGACGGCCACCGGGCCCGCCGCAACGATCGTCCTGGCGACTTCGATCATCGGATCGTGCGGAGCGGCGTCCGAAGACTTGCGCACCGGGCGCAGGAGGTCTTCCAGCCAGATCGTGTCGCGCGACCCGGAGATCCGCCCCGCCAAGGAAGCGTCGAGACGCCCTGCCTTGTCGAGTGCGCGCTTGGCCGCGTTGCGGCGTCGCTCGATCTCCTTCTCCTCTCGGGTGGCAGTCCGCAGTTTGCGGAAGGCGCCCTCTTGGAGTCCGGCCAGCGCATCTCGGCGGTAGCGCGCGAGAAACGCGGTCGGATCGTCAGACTCGATCGCAGGCAGCGCTCTCGGCAGCGCAGCGGCCGCCGCGGCAAAGCGCCGCTGCAAGGTGGGGAGAAGCCCGTCGGGCACAGAAAGCCTCCAGGAGGTGAGAAGGGCGGCATCGTAGTCGAAAGGCCCAGGAGCGAAGTTCGTTTCGGCCATCCGCATTGGAGACGAAGTAGCATCCCGCCTCAAACATGCGGGCGGGACAGCGCACTCAAGAGCTCCTGACTGGGTTCGGACGAGCCGCGATCGTCGGCTTCGCCGGCGGCGTCGCCTGCCTTGTGTTCAAGGCGGCTGCTGAACGATTCCAGAATCTTGCCGGGTTCGGTTCGAACGTCGTCGAGGGCGCTCGGGCGATGTCCTGGCCCCTCCTCCTGACGATCCCGGCCGTCGGGATGCTCCTCGCGGCCCTCGTTGCGAAATGGCTGGTGCCGCACGGCCCGGGAGCCGGTTTCGGCGACATCATGGAGGCCGTGTCGGTCAAACGAGGCGGCGTGTCGATGCGCTCGGCCGTCACGCGGTCGCTCGGTTCCATGTGCGTGATCGTGACCGGAGGGTCCATCGGACGCGAGGGTCCGATCATCAGCCTCGCAGCCGCGGCGGGGTCGCTGTTCGGGAAGATCTTCCGCGTCCCGATGAAGGACCGCGCGTTGCTCCTCGGGTGCGGCGTCGCAGCCGGATTCGCCGGCGCCTACAACGCACCGATCGCCGGGGCGATCTTCGCCCTCGAGGTGGTCCTCGGGAACTTCGCGATGGAGTTGTTCGCGCCGGTCGTCGTCGCGTCGGTCGCGTCCACGCTCGTCACGCGGTGGATCGCGGGCGACGAACCGGTGTACCGAGTGCCCGTGGACTTCAAGCTGCACTCGCTGGCGGAACTCGTCCCCTACATCCTCCTCGGCGTGCTCTGCGGATTCGCGGCCGCCGGCTTCCAGGACGCGGTGCGCCGCGCGGAGGACATCTTCTCGCGCGTCCGACTGCCCCGCTGGGCGTGCATGACGGTCGCCGGCCTGCTCATGGGCGCCGTGGCGATCCAGTTCCCGGAGGCCTGCGGCAACGGGTATGCGGCGGTGAGCGAGATCTTGAACGGCACGAGCCCGCGCCTCGCCGGCGCCGAGTGGTACGAACTCGTCGCCGTGTTCCTCGCGCTCGGCGCCGTGAAGACGCTCGCGACATCGCTCGTGGTCGGCGCGGGCGCGTCCGGCGGCGTGTTCACGCCGAGCCTGTTCGTCGGAGCCGCGCTCGGCGCGGCGGTCGGCGCGGTGGTGAACGCGTTCGCGCCGCACGCGGTCGGCAACTACGGCGGGTACGCGCTCGTCGGGATGGGCTGCCTCGTCGCGGGCACCACCCGCGCGCCGATCATGGCCGTGATGGTCCTCTTCGAGATGACGCTGAACTACGACATCGTGCTGCCGCTCATGCTCGGCTGCATCACGGCGAGCCTCGTGGCGCGCTCGCTCTACAAGTACAGCGTCTACGACGAGGGTCTCGCGGCGCGCGGCCGAACGGCTCCGCTCGGCATCGAGGAGACGGTGCTCGCGACGACGCGCGTCGAAGATGTCATGCGGACGTCGCCTACCTGGGTCGCCCGCACGGCGACGTACGGAGACGTCGTCCCGCTCATCACGGCGAGCCGCGTGAGCGCGGTGTACGTCTGCGGCGACAACATGAAGTACCTGGGTACGATCCGGATCCACGACGTGATCCAGCTCGCATCGCTCGGCGACCTTGGGCCGGGCATCATCGCGCTCGACCTCGCCACTTTCATCGAGCCGGTGACCGTGGACCAGACGCTGACGCAGGTCTTCGACGCGCTCGAGTCGAGCGACATCGAGGAGCTTCCGGTCGTGGACCCGGCGACGAAGCGCCTGCTCGCGACCGTCGCCCGGCGCGACGTGATGTCGGCGCTCCACGTCGAAGTCCTCCAGCGCCACAATCTGCGTGCGAAGTTCGTCCGCCGCGACGACCAGGGCACGGCCCACACGGACTACGTCGCGCTGCCGAAGGGCGTCGAGATCGCCCGCGTACCGCCGCTCAAGGCGCATCTCGGGATCACGCTCGGCGAGGCCGGCATCCGCACGCACTGGAAGCTGACCGTTCTCTTCATCATCCGCCCGGACGACGAGGGCGGCGAGCAGCGGATCCTCCCCGAGGCACACATGAAGCTGATCGAGGGCGACGAGCTGATCGTGCTCGCCGAGGGTGAGGATCTCACGAAGTGGCGAACGGCGATCGCGGCACCGTGACGGGCACTCGCGGGGCCGAGCAACCGAAGGTCCTGCTCGTCGTCGCGGCGGCGAGCGGCGCGGGAAAGACGACGCTCCTCGAGTCGCTCATCCCCCGGCTGATCGCCGGTGGATTGCGCGTCGCGGCCGTGAAGCGCACGCATCACGATGTCGAGCTCGACGTGCCGGGAAAGGACTCCAACCGCCTGCGCCGCGCCGGAGCTTCGCCGGTGATCCTGCGCGGGCCGACGACGACGACGGTCATCGCGCAGAGCGTTGGCGTTGGTAGCGGTAGCGCCGGCGGCGTCGGCGGCGGCGTCACTGGCGACGACATCCACTCGCTCGTGGCGGCGCTGTCGGCCTTCGGGCCGCTCGACCTCGTGCTCGTGGAAGGCGGTCGGGATCTGCCGCGTCACGCGCGGATCGAGGTCGTGGCGCCCGGCGGCAGCGCCGTTTCAGACCCCGAGCTGGTCATCGCCACTGTTTGGTCGGGCAACGACGAAGCGTGCACGTCCGGCCGAACGCCCGCGTTCCGGCGCGACGACGTGGACGGAGTCGCCGCGTTCGTGCTGCGCTGGGCCAACATCTGACGTCACGGTTGACGTCACGGTTGACGTCACGGCTGACGGCGCGGCTCGCCGCTACTTCGGCGCGGCGAACTTCTTCAATCTGAACGCGAGATCCGGGCCCGTGATCGTCGGAGCGAGCCTCGACGGTTTCTCTGCGCCGGGTTCCCAGACGAGCAACGCGGGGAACTTGTCCACGCCGAGCGCCTTCGCGTAGGCGGCGTGGTCGGCGTCGGAGACATCGAAGCGCAGCAGCGCCCAGCCACTCGAGACGTCCGCGGCGGCCTTCGAGTCGAGAGCGCCCCTTTCGAGCTTCCGGCTCGACGCAGCCTCGGCGGCGTGCGCCTTGTCGTCGGCTGCGGCCGAGTCGCGCCCGAAGTAGAGCAGGACCGGACGCTTCGCCTCGCGCGCTTCGTCGGCGGCCGCGCACGTCGGCGTGCGGACTTCCGCGGTCGCCCCCTCGGGCTTGTCCACCACGACGGTCACCGCCGCCCGCGAGAACGCGAGCGCCGTGGCGGGATGGTCCTTCTCCCAGCGGTCTGCGAGGTCCGTGAGCCACTCGACGACGGACGACGGCGTGTGCGCCTTCGCGTCGTCGAGCCGGGAGATCACCTTGCCGTCGAGTCCGACGACGAACAACTGGGCCGACGGGTCGGTGCTCGTCCCGCCGTTCGCGAGCGTCCAGGGAATGATCTTCCCGTTCAGACCGTCGTAGAGGGCTTCCACCGGCTCGAACCGGGCGACGATCTTCGCGACGTCGGCGTTCTTCTGGACCTGGTCACGCCAGGTGTCACACGACCCGCAAACGCCGGTCTTCCAGATCGTCACGAGAAAGACGGGGCGCCCGCTCTTCTTCGCGGCGTCGATCCCCTTCTCGACGCTCGGCTGCCACGCCGACTCGCCGGACGTCGCCGGCACGGCGGACCAGGCCAGAGCCGCCGCCGCCATCAGGAACGCTACGTGCACGATCTTCATGGTTCCTCGCTCGCCGCCAACACGCGCGGCGCACTGGGCCACGCTACCATGCGAGCCCACGGAGGTCCGACGATGCAGAGCGCGCGCTGGTTCCACGGAGTTTCACGCACCGCTTCGGCGGTGTGCTTCGCCGTCTCGGTCGCCGTCACAGTCGCCGTCACGCTTTCCGCATGCGGCTCGCAAGCTCGCACGACCTGCGGCGAACCCTCGGGCCGCGGCGGCCCTCCGTTGATCGCCACGCGCGACGGCGACCTCTGCGAGTCCGCCCGCCTCCGCGTCGCCGAGGCGCTGGGACGGCGGTCCGACCTGTTCGCAGAACGCGCCGAGCAACTCCGCGAGTTCACCTGGAGTTGGCAAGACGCGAAGTCGCTCGAGGGGTTCGTCCGCCGAGCGCGCGAGGACGCCGGCGACGACGTCGCCGACGCGATCGGATTGGCGATCGAGCAGGTGCGCGCGCACTCGACGAAGCCGCTCCGCGCCGACTGTGCCGACGCGGAGCGGTGTCTCGTGCGCGGCGCCGCGCTGGGCGCGCGGATCGCCTTCGACGACGCCGCGCAGGTGCTTCGGCAGATACGTCGCCAGCGCAAGGGTGACGCGACGCAGCCGATCACGCCGCAGTAGGCCGAGCCGCTACTTCTTCTTCAGCGAGGCCACGTACGCGGCGAGCGCCGCGATGTCCGGGCCCTTGTCGTCGAGCACCGTGCCGCGGCACTGGAACTGGATCATCTCCTGGAGCTTCTGCTGCAGCGTGACGACCGCGCGCTTGCGGCGGCTGTAGGCCGGATACGACCAGTCGCGCGTGGCGAGGTTCAGTTGCGGCTTGTCCGCGGCTTCGTGGCACGTGGCGCACGTCTTCTTCACGTTGGTCTTGTCGTTCCAGATCTCCTTGCCGCGGGCGACGGCCTTGACGAGCGCGTCGGTGGCGACCTTCTTCGCCGCCGCCTGGGCGGCCGCGTCCTCCTCGCCGTCGTCATCGTCGTCGCCGGCGAGCACTGCGGCCGTGCCGAGCGCCGAGAGCACCACCGAGCCCGCCACCAGCGCCCAAGCTGTCCTCGTGAAGAGTCGCATGTCTGTCCTCCAGGCTGTCCCGGCCTCC
Organism: Planctomycetota bacterium; assembly: GCA_021414065.1. GTDB lineage: Bacteria > Planctomycetota > JAJSAM01 > JAJSAM01 > JAJVHW01 > JAIOPE01. The sequence goes on along the minus strand of JAIOPE010000080.1, from coordinate 20,288 downwards.
GTGTCGTTTTTGCACGTGCCGCGCCGAATTCGCCGCGCAGAGCCTGCGGAACCTACCGCATGTTCGCTCCGGCGAGTTCGCTCAAGACAGGGTCCGCAAAGCGCTTGCCAGATACACGAAATCGAGGCCGGGTCGGAGTCACTCGGCTCGGAGGAGTCCGGCGGACACGTTCTCGAACGAGCGTTCGCGACCGTCGGGCCAGCGGACTGTGACCTTCGTCGCGGCGCCCGCGAGTCCCAATCCGAACGTCGGGACGCGACCGCTCTCCGACAGGTACCCGCCACCGCTCGTCACCCACTGCACCTGCGGGGGAAGCCCCGGGATCTCGACGGTGACCTTCGCACCGAGGGCGTCGGTGGCAGGGGTCTTGCCGATCACCTGGACGCGCAGCGAGCGCTTGGCGGCGTCCGCGAGGTCGGCCCGGATGAGCACCGGCGGGCCGCCGTTCACCGTGATGCACCAGTCGAGATCGCCGTCTCCGTCCACGTCGGCGGACGCGACGCCACGGTGGACGCGCGGCGTGGTCACCACGTCGCCCAGCGTCGAGCCGACGTCCGCGAACTTCCCGTCGGCCATCTGCCGCAGCACCTGGATCGGCTGGCGGTACGGGATGTCCTTGTGGACCTCCTGGATCGTCGGCTCGATGTGCCCGTTCGCGAGGACCAGGTCCGCGCGACCGTCGAGGTCCACGTCGCCCCACTTCACGCCGAACGTGAGCGAGGGCAGCGTCGCCTCGGCGATGCGCGTGACGTCGGATCGGTTGACGAACACCGACCCGCGGTGCTCCCACACGCCGACAGGTTCCCCGCTGAAGTTGCCGACCGCGACGGTGAGCTTCGCCTTGTCGCCGATCGACGCGGCGTCGATGCCCATGCCGGCGCGCGCGCGGCCGTCCGGCCCGTACGCGATGCCGCAGCGCACGCCGCACTCCTCGAACGTGCCGTCGCCTTTGTTCATGTAGACGTAGTTCGGCTGCGTGTCGTTCGCGACGACGACGTCGGGGAATCGGTCGTCGTTCAGGTCCACGACGCAGACGCCGAGGCTCTTGCCTTCCTCGTTCCGGACCTTCGCGCGGTCGGTCACGTCTTCGAACTTGTTGCCGCCGAGGTTCCGCCAGAGACGGCACGACTCGCCCTGGTAGCGCGTGGGGATCGCGTAGCTCTTGTCCTTCCCGTTGATCGTCGAGAAGACGTCGGTCTCGACCGACCAGTGCACGTAGTGGCAGACGAACAGGTCGGGGCGGCCGTCGAGGTCGTAGTCGAGCCATGCGGCCGACGTCGCGAGCGGGCCGTGCTCCGCGCCCGTCGAGTCCTTCCAGGTGCCGGGGTCGAGGCCGGTCTCGGTCTTCGCGACGACCGTGAACCGGCCACCGTCGTTGCGGAGGAACGTGTAGCCGCCAACGCCCGTGACGAGCAGATCCTCATCGCCGTCGCCGTCGGAGTCGGCACACGCGACGCCGAGCGCGTACGGGGCCCCGCCGACGCCGAACGCCGACGCGTCGGTGACGTCTGTGAACTTCCACGCCCCGTCGTTCCGCCAGAGGCGGATCGTCGACGGAGGCGTCGCCGCCGCGCCGCCCCCCGCGTTGCCCCAGGAACGCCCCGTGAGCAGCACGAGGTCCGGGTCCCCGTCGCCATCGAAGTCGGTGAAGGCGCAGCCCGACCCGATCGTCTCCGGCAGGAGCTTGCGGCCGTCGGCGCCCGTCTCGTGGACGAACGTGACGCCGGACGCCCGGGTCACGTCGGTCCAGCGGACGAGGAAGTCGCCATCGACGGGAACGGGCTTCGCGATCCCGGCGGGCGCAACGAACGCCACCTTCGGCGGCGGTGCCACGGGCGCTTCGTCTTTCTTGCACGCGCCGAGCGCGGCGAGCGCAGCCAGAGCCATGGCGACGACCGAGCGGCGGCTCACTTCTTCATCCCCAAGTGGTGTACGTGCACCGGATCGCTCTCGAGGTTGACGTCCGGGCGCGCGCGGCGGAAGTCGTTCGTCCACTTCTGCGCGCTCTCGTCGATCGAGTACTTCTTGAAGGCCTTCTCGGCCTCCGCGGCGGCGAGTTTCATCTCCGCCTTCTCGCCGTCCGTCTTGGCGTCGTCCACCTTCGCTTGGTAGATGAGCATCCGCTGGTAGTGGGACTCGCGGTCCTCCGGGTCGATCGCAAGCACTCGGAGGTACGCCGCCAGGGCGTCGTCCGTGCGGCCCTCGCGCCACGCGATCCGGCCCATCCGCTGGTGGATCGTGCGGTCCCCGGGGAACCGCGCGCGCGCCTTCTCGAACTGCGCCGTCGCCGCCGGGAGTTGCCCCAGGTCCTCGAGCGCGGCGCCGAGGAAGTACGCGGTCTGCGGGTTCCCCGGGTCACACGCGTCGGCCTTCTGGAGCAGTTCCAGCGCCTCGCGCGGGCTGCCGTCGGCGAGCTTCGTGCGGGCGAGGTTCCGCCAACCGTCCACCTTCGTCGGCATCGCGTCGCGCAACTTGCCGAACGCCCGGAGCGCACCGGTCGTGTCGCCCTGGATCAGCAGGCCGATGCCCCAGTCGTTCCAACGCATCCACGCCTTGCCGTCGCCGTCCTTCGCAATGCGCTCCGCGGGGACGTCGGCGATCTGCGCCGGCGCCGCAGACACGACGTCGAGCACTGCCTTGCCCGTGGCGATGTCCGTCACGGGCAACACGGGCAGCGGTCGGCCGCTCATCACGTTCGTCCACGCGAACTCGAGGTAGTGCTGCATGAACTTGCGCCACTTCAGGGTCGCCGTCACGGCGAGCTTGCGGCCGGTCCACTCCTTCGGGACGGTCACCGCGTAGCGGATCACGTCGGCCGTGCCGGGGCCGATCACTTTCGCGTGAACGACCGCGCGGAAGTCCTGCGGGTTGCGTCGGTCGCACTCGCCGCCCTTCTCGTCCACGAACACCACGCGGTAGAAGTGCGCGTCGGTGTCCACCTTCTTCGTCTTCGGGTCGATCGCCCCGCTCTGCCAGAGCGGCTTCGACGGATCGCCCGCGTCGGCCACGCTGAAGTCGATCCACGACTCGTTGCTGTCGAGCGTTCCGCCCGGGAACGTGTGCCCCACGCCGAGGTTCCGGACGACCACCTGGAACTCCACCTCCTCGCCCGCGACGACCGGGACGGGCCGCACGTCGGGGGCCTCCGCAACGCGGTCGCCTTGCTTCACCGCGAACACGTCCACGCGCAACTTCGCGTCACGCAGGAACGCCTCGATCTCCTTCACCGTCGCGGTGTCGCCGCGCACGTGCGGCAGCGCCGTGTTCGGCCCGGGGAACTGGTGCGAGCGGATCTTCCCGTTCTTCGCGGAGACGTCGCCGAGCGGCGCGTCCACGAGCGGCATGTGGCAGTCCTGGCAGGTCTTCGGCGACGGCGGCAGGTAGAACGTGCGCGCGTTGTTGTGGGACACGCCCGAGTCCTGGTGACCGTCGTACTCGTTCTGACCGCGTATCCAGCGGTACCGGTTCACCGGCTTGTCGAGCGACACCTTGTGGCACGTGCCGCAGTACTCCGACGTGCGGAACACGGGCTTCAGCATGTCGAGCTTGTGGACGTCGGGCTTGCTCTTGATGAGCAGATCGCGCGCTTCTGCGAGCACGCCGCCCTTCGCCTGGTCGAACAGATACGGCGACGGCAGGCCGTCGTTGATCCGGTAGTTGCCGTTCCCGCCGACGCCGTGGACTTCGTCCATCAGGTGGCACGCGAGACACGTGAGCCCCGCCTGCGACTCGGGATTCACGGGGTCGATGTCCTTCCCCATGTTTCCGGCCATCATGATCGCCGGATCGTGGCAGCCGCCGCACCAGTGCGAACGGCGCTTCCCGTCGTCCTCCTTGCGGATCGCCTCGATCGACGCGCGGTAGAACGGGTTGTTGAAGGATGCATAGCGGTGCGCCGACCGCGACCACTGCTCGACCGTGTCCTGGTGGCAGCGCTCGCACGTCTCCGAGCCGATCTTCGCCTTCACCGCGAAGCCGTGTTCCTTCACCTCTTGCTGCAACACCGACGACGTCGAGACGTCGTCGTTCGTGAGGAGCCCCTTCGCGAGGAAGCCGCCGGTGATCGACCGCGTGGCCGCCGGGAAGAACGTGCTCGACGACGGCACGCCGGAGACGCCGTAGTCCGGGAAGCTCGACTTGAACTGGTCCACGCCCTCGGCGGGCTTCGCGACGAACGGCTGCGGCGCCGGGCGCGGGTCGGGGAGCGTTGCGAAGTGGAGCCCCGTCATCACGAGGAAGGTCGCGATCGGCGAGACGATGCCCGCCTTCACGGCCCAGGCGAGCGGCTTGTGGTGCGAAACAAACCGGTGGTAGACGTACCCCGCCGGAACGGCCAGCGCGAGGAGTTGGTGCGAGATGAACGCCCAGCGGTTCTCGACGCTGTTCGCCTGCGTGAAGAGGAAGAGCCCCGTCACGAAGAGAGCGTAGGAGCACGCCGTGATCAAGATGCCGGTCCAGAACGCGGTCCGGTTCCGCATGGCGAGCGCACGCTTCAGGTGCCACACGACGAACCACGTCATCGGCGCGAGGAGAGCGATCCCGAGCACGACGTGGGAGACCAGCATCGACTGGTAGAAGCCGGGCAGCGTGCCCTTCGGCGGCGGGAACGCGTACAGGTAGCCCGCGTTCGCGACGAGGTAGAGACCGAGCACCAGCACGACCACGTGCAAGCGCCGCTGTCCTTTGGTCAGAATCGTCGTAGCCATTGCGCGGGGATCTCCTGTCCGAGGAGGACGGCGGTCACAGGCCAACGTAACATCCCGGGCGGCGGAGACTCCGCGTCTCCGGCGGCGGCCTCGAAACGGCCTCACCCACGGCGCGACGCAGCACCGGTACGATGTCCCGCGTGGGCCTCGAGTTCGAACCGCTGCCGCCGGAGCCGCCTCCCCTCGACGGGGCCGCGCGCCCGCCGCTCCGCGGATCCCAGTTGCGCGGCACGGCGCGCATCCAGGCCCGCCGGGCGTTCTTCGGCTACCGGGTGTCGTTCCGGCCGGGGTCGGCAGCGTCCGTCGCGCGGAGCGTGCTCGCCTCGATCCTGGCCCACGCGGCGCTCTTCGGCCTGCTGTGGGCGATCTGGCTGCTCCGCCCGTCGCCGATGGTCGAACGTGAGGTCACCTACCGGATCTCGTTGACGCAGTTCGTCGAAGCGGCCGACCCGGAAGCCGAGGCGGGCGGGACGTCCCCGACGGCCGAGGCGCCGCAGGACGGCGACCAGGCTGCGAAGGGCGACACCCCGGGACTCCTCCTCGACGAATCGCTCGACGCGACGACCGTCGGCGCCGGCGCGGCCCCGGCCGGGTCCGTGTTCCTCGGTCGCACCGGCGGCAAGGAGCGCCTCCTCGAAGCCGGCGGCGGCGACGCGGCAAGCGAAGGCGCCCTGCGCATGGCCCTCGCCTGGCTTGCACGACACCAGAACGACGACGGCACGTGGTCCGCCGTCGCGTTCGGCCGGCGATGTACCGGGCCAGTTTGCGACGGCGTGGGCGAGGCCGACTACGCCGAAGCCGCGACCGCGCTGGCGCTCCTGCCGTTGCTCGGCGCAGGACACTCACATCGCGACGGCCCGTGGAAGGACACGGTGCGTCGCGGACTCGTCGCGCTCGTCGCGAAGCAACGAGCCGACGGCTCGTTCGGCGGCGACGAGAAGCGCGGCTACTCCACCGCGATCGCCGCGCTCGCCCTCGCCGACGCGTACGGACTCACTGCGGCGCCGTCGCTCCGCGGCCCGGCGCAGCGAGCCGTGGACCACCTCGTCCGCACGCAGTCTCGGAACGGCGGGTGGCGCTACTTCCCCGGCGACGGCGCGAACGACTCGTCGGTGACCGGATGGGCGACGACGGCGCTCTGCGTGGCGCGCAAGTCCGGGCTGGACGTGCCGCCCGAGACGCTCGACGCCTGCCGCGCTTGGTTCGCCGGCGTCCGCAGCGACGAGGGCGAGTTCGGCTACGTCGCCCGCGGCGGCGGCAGCGCGTCGCTCCTCGGCGTCGGCGCATTCACCGACATCCTCCTCGGCGCCGATCCCGCGTCACCCCGCCTCGCGCCCACCATCGACCGCCTGGAGCGCCGCCTCCCCCGCCCCGCACGCGACGAGAACGACAACGCCGCCGAGTACGGCGTCGCCGACCCGATCCACTGGTACTACGGCGCGCTCGCCACGTTCCAGCGCGGCGGCGGCACGTGGCGCGTCTGGAACGAGCGCCTCCGCGAGTCCGTCCTCTCGACCCAGGTTCACGACGCCACCGACGCCCGCGGTTCCTGGCCCCCCATGGGCGCCACCGGCCGCCACGGCGGCCGCGTCGTGACGACCGCGCTGTGCGCGATGAGCCTGGAGGTGTACTACCGGTACCCGCGGGCGACGTTGCGGTGAGGGGGGCCGTCGGAAAAGGGGTGAAAGTTCGCCCCGTCCCGGAGGGGATCTGCTCCGCGCGTCCCGGCAGCGAGGGCGCCGGGAGCCCGAGTCGACGCTGGCGGGCCAGGCGCGGGGGGCGCCGCGAAAGCGCCCCCCGCGCGTCGTTGTCCACGTGCTCCCGTCCAGCGCCGTACCCGCGGACGATCAACGCCGCCGCCACCGCGGCCGGCGCGCGCGCGAGACGGGTCTACCGGCGGCGGCGCCCGCCGGACATGCGGAACTCCCGCAGCAGCCCGGCCACTTCATCGGCGCCGGACTCCGCGGCGATCCTGAATGCGTCCTGGCCGCGGTTGTCCTTGATGTCGGCGTCGGCTCCCTTCTCGAGGAGCAGTCTGGCTGCGTCGACGCTCTTCGCCATGGCGGCCATGTGAAGGGGGGTTCTCCCCTCGGAGTCCTTGGCCTTGGGGTCGGCGCCCTTGTCCAGCATCAGCTTCATCGCGTCGATCCGGCTCGCCCGGGCGGCCATGTGCAGCGGGCTCGCCCCATCCTTGGCCGTGGCCTTGACGTCCGCGCCCTTGTCCAGGAGCAGCCGGGTCAGGTCGGCGCTCTTCGCCGTCGCGGCCCAGTGCAGGAGAGTCAGCCCCCGGTCGTCCCGGGCGTTGACGTCGGTCCCCTTGTCGAGCAGGGACTTGACCTTGTCCGAGAGGCCGAGCGCCGCGTGGATGTGGATGAGCGGCATGCCGGTGGCGCTCACATCCGCGCCCTTGTCCATGAGCAGTTGCGCCGCTTCGGGGCTGCCTGCGGAGATCGCGGACGCCAGCGGGGTGACGCCCTTGCTGTCTTTGGCGTCGATCCCGGCGCCCTTGCCCAGGAGCACGCCGGTCACGTCGACAGAGTTCGCACGGACGGCGCGGTGCAGCGGCGTGTCTCCGCCGTTGTCCTTGCCGTTGACGTCGGCGCCCTTCTCCAGCAGGAGCCGGACCATGTCCGTCCTGCCGGAGCCTGCGGCCTTGCCGAGAGCAGTCACGCCGTCCGGGTTCCGGGTGTCCACCGGGACGCCCTTCCCCAGCACGCACTTCACGCCGTCGGCGTGGCCAGCGTCTACGAAGAGGAACAGGACCGGGTCGCCATTCTCGAGCTTCGCACCGGCGTCGGCGCCCTTGTCGATGAGCACCTTCGCCACGTCGAGAGCTACGTCCCCATAGCCTCCGAGGGCCAGGTCCATGGGCGTGAGCCCGTTCCGCTCCCCGATCTTCGGGTCGGCACCCTTGTCGAGCAGCGCTGCGGCGACATCGCCCCGGTTGCGCTCGGCCGCCCAGTGCAGCGGCGTACGTCCGTTGTTGTCCTTGACGTTGGGGTCGGCGCCCTTGTCCAGGAGGAGCCGGACCAGTTCGACGGGGGACGCGCCGTGCAGCGCCGTGCGCTTGTTGAGGCACCGAACGTTGACGTCGGCACCCTTGTCCAGGAGAAGCCGGACCACGTCGGTCCGTCCGTGCGACGCAAAGTTGTGCAGGGGCGTGCGCAACTGCGTCGAGTCCGTGACGTTGATGTCGGCGCCCTTGTCCAGAAGGAGCTTGAGCAGTTCGATCGGAGCATCGAGCGCCTCGAGCAGCGCCCTGCTCAGCGAGGCGGCGTCGGCGCCCTTGTCCAGGAACAGCTTCACCAGGTCCAGGTTGCCGGCCGTTGCGGCGAGGACTAGGCAGGAACGGCCGACGCTGTCACGGGCGTTCGTATCCGCACCGGCTGCGACGAGGACCGCGACGTGGTCGGGCTTGTTCATCCACACGGCCCGGACGAGGGCCGCGGGGGCGACGGCGGCGCCCTTGCTCAGCAGGAGTTTGACGATCTCGAGGTTGCCCCCGAGTACGGCCATTTCCAGCGGGGTGTTGCCCGCGTTGTCACTGGCGCCAGCGTCGGCGCGCTTGTCCAGGAGGGCCCTGACCACGTCCAGGCGCCCCGCCTGGGCGGCCCGCAGGACGGGGGTGGCGCCGGCCATGTCCTTGGCGTTGATGTCGGCGCCCTTGTCCATGAGGAGCTTGAGCACGTCGAGATGGCCGTTCTCGGCCGCGAAGTGCAGGGGAGTGGGGCCGTTGACATTGTCCCTGGCGTTGACGTCGGCCCCGTCCTTGAGCAGCTTCTGGACCTTCGTCGCGTCGCCACTCGCAGCCGCGTCGTGCAACTGCCCCCCGTACGCCATGCCTGCGAGCAGGCCGACGACGATCAGACTGAAGCATGCCTTGTTCACGATTCACCTCCTACATGTGCGGCGGCGGCGCCTGCCGCTGCCGCACGGACTGATCTGCATGTGGCCCGTGCTTCCGGGATCGTCACTCGGCCCGGGTGCCGACGTTCTCTGAGCGGGATCGTCCGGAAGGAGTCCCCCGGGGCCCGCGCTCTCCCTCAAGACGGCAAGACGGCACCGGACGGCCATCGTGTCGTGTGCACCGACCCCACGGTTCGCCCGGGGTGAATACGACTCGGGCCGCAAACTCAATTCACAGACTTGGATTGCAGATTCGAAGTGCAGTTTCGAATTGCAGACGCGAGTCACGGATTTGAGTTCGCGATGCGGGGCATCGCGGGGCGCGGCGACCGATGCGAGGTTCGTTGCACCTTGGGAGACGCGGACTCGGAAGCCCGCCCGACAGGGAGTTGCGGTGTATCCCATTCATCGCGGGCACAATACCGTGCCTGTGGCGCGAATTGTACACCGGACACCGTCGGTGCCGGCGGAGCGAATTCAGAAACTCCGCAGGCACTTGACTGAAACGTCTTCAGCGCCCGTGCGCGCGCGACGTCGGCGAGACCCTCGCGGCACTTGAGGATCGTCAGGACCAGTGATTCCGCATTGCCCCAGGGACGGGGCTGACTTTCTCACGTTCGCGTTCGCGTTCGCTTGTCGGCGCCGTCAGTCGCGCCAGCCTACGCCAGCACGCGTCGCACCGTCGTCATCGGCAGGAACATGTGAAGCCGGTCGTCCTCCAGAGACCGGAAACCGTACCGCGCGTAGAACCGCCGTGCCTCCTCGCCCTTCGCGACGACCTCGACCGCCGCCGCTCCCACACTCTCCGACACCCGGAGCGCGATGCCGAGTGCCTCGACGAGCAGTCGCTCGCCGAGTCCCCTGCCGCGCTCGGTCCGGTCCACAGCCAACCGCCCCAGGTGGACGACGGGAACCGGGTACGCGGGCAGACGGCGACGGTGCTGCTCAGGGAGGTGCTCGAATTCGACGGCTCCGGCTGACAGGGTGAAGAACCCGACGACGCGGGTCTCCCCGGTGCGCGTCGCGACGAACGTCCGGGACATTCCCTTGTCATGGCTCTGCCTGGCGTAGCGCCGGATGAAGTCGTCGAGCGCGGAGTCGCCGCAATCGAACGCCGTGCGATCGTGGGATCGGGACAAGGGCTCGATCGACCAGTGCGCGTCGTCAGACATCGTCGTCAGACATCGTCGTCAGACGTTGCCGTCAGACGCTGTCGTCAGCGTTGTGCTTCCGGGATCGTGCGACGGCCCGGGCGAGCGCACGTGTGGGCCGCGCCGCGCTGTCGAGGATCGCGAGGAACGCGGTCCGGTCCCGGTCGCTCAGCACGGTCCGCGACTCGCTTTGCAGGGCTTCCCGGGCACGATCGAGGACGGAGGCGAGGACGAAGCTCGTGACCGGCTGGCCCATGGCGAGGGCTGCACGCTCGATGAGCTTCTTGTGCTGCGCCGTGACGCGCACGTCGAGTCGTTCGGTCCGGGTCGCCATCAGCGCCTCCGTGGTCCGCTGAGGACGCACGACAGTGTACGGTGGATTGCCATACACGTCCGCGGACGACGGCGCACCCAAGGACGCGGTGGAGTCACGAACTTGCCGAGGCACGGCGTCCGGCCCCGCCACGATGGGCGCGGATGCTCGACGCGGAGGGCGAACGTGCGTCGAGCCTCCCCCACGGACTCCCCCGCTACCACTCCGTGCGCACCCAGATCTTCCACTCCTTCTCCATGTCCTCGATGACGTTGTAGCCGTAGACCTTCTTCCACGGGTCGTCGTCCTTCTTCGGGCCCTGGCGGATCTCGGCCCAGAGGGCCTTGAACTTCTCCGGGTCCTTGCCGCGCAGCCAGGTGACGAGGCCGATGGCGCCGCCGACCTCGGCCGGGCCGAAGTCGCCGGTCTTCATACGGAGGAACTTCCGCATCTCCGGGAACTGGTCGTCCTCGACGGCCTTCTTCGCGTGCTCCTTGAAGACCTGGGACTCGCCGGCGAGGTCCTTGTTGCCGTTGCCACGCTTGCCCGCGGGCTTGTCGGTCGTGCCACCCTTGTCCACGCCGGCCACGCCGACGCAGTACGCCTTCTGGACGCCGCGCACCTCGAGCTCGATGACCGACGCGAGCCCCTCCTCGAACCACGCAGGCGGCTCGCTCGCGCGGCGCATGGACCAGATCTGCACGTGAACGGAATTGTGGATGACGGCCGCCCACATGCCGTCCTCGCCGTCGGCCTTCTGGTCGGGCGGGCAGCGCATCTGGAAGGGCGTCGGACGGTGGAGCCAGATGCCGCAGTTCGTCGGCAGGCGCGCGGCGTCGTAGCGCCACTGCGAGATGCCCCAGCTCTTCCACGACTCGTCGAGGATGCGCGCGTAGTCGCCGAACTTCTTCAGCGTGACGACGGTGGCCTGGCCGTCCCAGAACCGGTCGGCGCCGAGCGCCTCGCCGAGGATGCGATAGGCGTCGTCGAGCTCCTTCGCCTTGCGGGCGAGGTCCTTGCAGCCGGTGTTGTCCACGAGCTGCCAGTGGTCGCCGTCGTAGAGGTCGAACGTGGCCTGGTACTGCTTCTGGAACGCCTCCTTCTTCTTGCGGCGCTCGAGCTCTGCCTCAAGGCGTGGGACGTCTTCCTTCTTCACCCACTTGCCGTCGAACCGCGTCTCGCCGAGGGCGTCGTGCGCCTCCTCGTGGTCGGGGTCGATCTTGATGATGCGGGCGGGGATCGGCTTCGCCTTGAGCGCGATCTCCTTCGACTCGGCGGCATGGGCGGTGAGCAACTCGTAGAGCGCCCACAGCGACTTCACGTCGCGGGGGTCCTTCGCGATCTTGGCGTCCAAATCGGCCATGACGTCGGCCGGGGCCGGGCCGGCGGTCTTCGTCTTGATGTCGGCCGCGGCGACTTTCTTCGTCTCCACGAGCGTCCGAATCCAGACGAAGCCGTCCTTCTCCTGGATGACCTTCCCCTCGACCTTCGACCCGTCGGCCATCTCGAAGACGTCGGCCCTGGCGGGCACGGACGCCGAGCCGGCCCCGAGGCTCGCGAGGATCGCGAGCGTCAGGATCGAGGCGACGGAACGTCGCGAAGAACGGTGCAGTGGCGTCGGGCGCATGGACTTCCTCCGGGAGGGGCGCAGCGAAGAGCGTACCCGATCGCGCACGCTCCTCTCACAGGCGCCTCACGACAGGAGCGTCCCCGTTTGGGTACAGTCTGCGTGAGACGGAGGTCTCCATGCACACGGTTCCCGCCGCCCGGCAAGCTCCCCGCCGCAACCGCGCGCTCGCCGGCGCGACCCAGCTTGCACTCGGCGCGTCTGTTGCGCTCGCCATCACGCTCAGCGTTGCCTTCGCCGACGTGGACGTCGAAGTGCGGGCCGGCGACCGCGTGAGCGGCACGCTCGATCCCGCGACCGAAGTGGAGAGCATCAGCGCCGTCATTCCGGCCGGAGCGAAGGTCACGGTGCGCGCGGCAGGGACGAAGTCCGGACCGGCGATCGGGCTCGAACTCTACGACGGCGGGGGCATGAAGAAGGCCGAGGCAGTCCCGCCCTCGGCGAAGTCGAAGGCTGCGAAGATCTCGAAGTTCGTCGCCACTCCGGGCGGGACGTACACCGCCCGCGTGCGATCGCTCGACGGTGCGACCACCGGCGACTACACAGGCACGATCGTCTGGACGCCGGTGCGGAAGTTCGGCCCCACCCTGGTCTCGATCCACTCCGAGTTCAACGGTTCCGTGGAGTTCTCGGGGGAGGCGGGCGCAAAGGTCCGCGTGACCGTTGCGGCAGCAAAGGGATCGGCCGCCAGGCCGCGCCTGCGGGGCGTGACCGGACCGCTGGGCGACATCGACACGTCGTTCTTCGATGGCGTCGGAGGTTCCACCGACCGATCCGGCGCGTTCGTCCTGCCCGCCACCGGGACCTACAGCGTGTTCCTCATCGACTCGGGCGACGTCGGCGGAGACGTGAACCTGACCGTCCAGCTCACGCCGCCGAAGCCGTCGAAACGGAAGGTGGACATCCGAGCGGCATCGATCGGCACGGGCGGCACGGACGACGGAGCCTACGCGCGCGTCGTCGGCCCCGAGGGCGGCACGGTCGAGGTGCCGAGCGACCTCGAAGGACTCGCCGGAATCGCCGGTTCCTCGATCAGCGTGCCCACGGGCGCGCTCCCCACAGGCGTGACGCTCGTCATCGGCACATCGACCGCGTTCGACATTGCCGGCCTCGACGAACGGTCGCTCGGCGCGGCCGTGCTCTTCGGACCGGAGGGTACGACGTTCGGCACGAAGACGTCGCCCGTCAACGCGACGATCACGATCCCGGTCGATCTCTCCACGATCGCGGGAGACTCGTCGCTCGTACAGGTGTGGGTCCGCGACGCGAAGGGGAACGTCTCGAAGGTCACGGCGGCGCTCGACTTCTCCCGCCCCGGGTACGTGTCGTTCCCGACGCCGCACTTCAGCGCCTACCGCGCGGTGACGGTCGCGCCACCGGCGGCGCTCAATCCGATCACGCTGGCGACGGTCACCGGCGGCGTGGACATCGAGCCGGCGAATGGCGTCGCAGGCGCGCCGAACGGCGGGTTCCTCGTGGCGGGCGGCTTCACGAGAGTCGTCCGCCTCGTCGCGAACCCCGCGCCGGGGTCGGGGTCCGCGCCGAGCGTCTCGATCTACGCGGGCGGCGGCGCCGACATCGCCGACGGCACCGACCGCACGCTGTTCAACTTCCAGGGCGACCTCACGAGCGTGACGACGGGTGCCAACGGCGACGTCTACGTCGCGACGGCGACGCGCGTCTTCCGCGTCGTCGGCGCCACCGGGGCAGTCACGAGGATCGCGGGCACCGGCGTCGTGGGCGACTCGGGCGACGGCGGCCCCGCAACGTCGGCGCAGTTCACGGCGATCACAGACATCCTCGCGCCGCTCAACGGCGACGTGTTCATCCTCGACGGCGGCGCCGGGCGCGTGCGCCGCGTCGCGTCGGGCGGCGTGAGTTCGATCCTGGGCACCGGCACGCTCGCGTTCGGCACCGACGGCGTCGCCCCCGTGGCGACGACGTTCCTCGCGCCGACGGCGATGACCTTCCGCCCCACGGGTGGGTTCCTCGTCTGCGACGCCGGGCGCCTCCGCGCGATCAACACCGCCGACTCGACCAACACGACCGTCCTCGGCGACTCAGGCGGCGGAACCGGCACGACGATCTCCGGGCTCGGGCCGCTGGCGACGCAGTTCCGCAGCCTCTCCGGCGTGTCCGTCACACCGGGCGGCGTGATCTACGTGGCGGACGAGATCGGCCACACGATCTCCAAGTACGACCCGGGCACCGGCCTCGTGACCGTCGTCATCGGAACCCCGGACTCCCTGGGGACCGCCGCCGACGGCGCCGCCGCGCCGTTCGCGATCACGGCGCCGCTCGGCGTGCTCGCGACGACCACCGACATCCTCTTCCTCGAAGGCGACAGGCGCGTCCGCCGCTTCGTTCCGTAGTCAGGTCCCGTCGCCGTGACGCGGATTCCGCCGCGACGGGTATGCTCCCGCCTCCCGGAGGTCCACCGCATGCGCCGTCGCCCGATTCGCGTTCTCGTCGTGCCCGCTCTGTCGCTCGCCGCCTGGACTGGATTCCGCCCGGCGCTGGCAGACGTCGATGCAGAGATCCGCTCCGGTGACGCCGTCACCGGGACCATCTCCCCCGCCTCGGAGACCGAGACGTTCCGCGTCACGATCCCGAACGGCGCCGCGCTGTCGGTGAAGGCGAAGGGCCTGAAGAAGGCGAAGTCTCCGCGGATCGAGATCCTCGCGCCGACCGACGTTCCGATCTTCGGGCCGACGCCGCCGGCGTCGTTCGTCACGAAGCTGCCGATCCAGTCGTCGGGGCTGTACCGGGTGCTCGTGCGGTCGGTGGACGGTGTCGCCACCGGCGACTACTCGTTCTCCGCGAAGTGGACGACGCCGAAGCCCGCGGCGCGCACGGTCGTGCTCGCGGCGGCCGGCGAGACGCTCGTGCCCGCGTTCTCCGTGGACGGCGGCGCCCGGGTGAAGATCGAAGTGAAGGCCGCCGGCGGCGGAACGCTGCCTCGCATCGTCTCGCTCGTCGGGCCGGGCGGCGCTGTCGCGCTCGGGGTCGATGCGCTGGGCGCGACCACGGAACGCGCCGGGCCGACGGTCCTTTCCGCAACGGGCGACTACGTGCTGCACCTCGACGACCAGGCGGGCGTCGGCGGCAGCGTCACCGTGAAGATCACGGTCTCGCCGCCCAAGTCGATCAAGCGGAAGATCGACATCACGGCGAAGAAGCTCGGCACGAGCGACACCGGCGCGTACGCGCGCGTCATCGACGGGAGCGGCGGTGCGTTCGAAGTGCCGGACGACGTGGCCGGGCTCGGCACCATCGCTGGGACGTCGATCAACGTGCCGCCGGGCGCCCTGCCGGCGGGCACCGCGATCTTCGTGGGCACCTCACCCGGGTTCGACGTGCCGAAGCTGAACGACACGCCGCTCGGACCGCCCGTCTCGTTCGGTCCGGATGGTCTCAAGTTCGGCACGAAGCAGGCCCCGGAGATGGCCGGAGTCTCGATCCCGCTCGATCTGACGGCGGTCGGCGGGGACAAGTCGAAGGTCCGCGTGTTCCTGAAGTCGTCGAACGGCAAGGTCGAAGAGATCCCCTTCGCTTCGCTCGATTTCGATGCGAAGCCTGGGTTCGTCACCTTCCCCGCGCCGCACTTCTCGATCATGCAGGTGGTCACGACCGAAGAGGTCACGCCGCCCACGAACTCGGTGACCACGCTGGTCGGCGGGTTGAACGGAGGCTTCGACATCGCCTACTCGCTGCTGGGGGACGACGCGTCGCGGCTCTACTTCCTCGCCGACGGGTCGAGCCAAGTGAAGGAGGTCGTGGCGTCCGGCATCGGGCCGGGGGCGTCCGTGCAGTCGTACGCCGGCGGCGGGACCATCACCGCGGAGGGCACGCCGAAGGCCCAGTTCAGCTTCGGCGCCGCGATCAGCGCCGTCTACAGCACCACAGACGCCGTGTACGCCGCCGCCGCGAACAAGCTCTACCGAATCGACGGCACGACGGGACTCGTGACGACGCACGCGGGGACGGGCGCGGTCGCCGATGGAGCGGACGGGAGCCCCGCGACGTCCACGCCGTTCTTCAGTTGCGTGGACGTCTTCGAAGACAGCAACAGCGAGCTGTTCCTCGTGGACTCGGTGGCCGGGCGCGTCCGCAAGATCGATGCGACGGGCAACTTCGTCACCGTCGTCGGCACCGGCGTCACCGGCTCGAACGGCGACGGGAATCCTGCGAACGCCACGAAGCTGCAAACCCCGGTCGCCATCACGGAAGGTCTCGGCACCTCCGACTACTTCATCTGCGAACTCGGGCGCGTGAGGATCTGGCACTCCGACACCAACACCGTCGCGACGCTCGCCGGCGACCCGAACGGCGCGACCGGCTGCCCCGTTCCGGGCGCGTCGGGCACCGCGGCGCGGTTCAACCAACTCTCCGGCATCGCGTTCGATCCGATTCGGAATCGCGTCTACGTGTCGTCGGAAGCGTGTGACGTGATCTCGGCGATCGACGTCGCGACGGGCAACGTCACGGTGGTCTACGGAACCGTCAGCGTTCCGGGCTTCACGCCCGACGGCGCAGCCACGGCGTCGTCACGCGTGACCGACCCCCGCGCGCTTCTCGGCGTGGCGTCGGCCCTGACGTTCCTCGACTTCGGAAGCACGCTGGCGAACGACGTCCGCATCCGCCTGCTCGTCCTGCCGCAGTAGTCAGACCCGGCGCCACTTCACGCCCTGGGGCGTGTCCTCGAGAACGATGCCCTTCGCGAGCAGGTCCTTGCGGATCTGGTCCGCGCGGGCGAAGTCGCGGGCCTTGCGGGCTGCGTTGCGTTCGTCGATGAGACGCTGCACGTCGGCGTCGCCGAGGTCCTGCGGCTTCGCGGCGTCGCGCAGTCCGAGACCGAGCACCGAGTCGATCCGATCGATCGTCCCCCACGCGCGTGCAGCGTCGGCCGGGGAGAATGCGCTCACCTTGTTCATCGCGCCCCGGAGTTCGTGCACCGCAGCGAGCGCCGCGGAAATGTTCAGGTCGTCCTCGAGCGCCGCGAGGAAGTCTTTGTCAGCCTTCGCACAGGCCACCGCGACCGCGGGGTCGTTCGGAGCGACGGCGTCGGGCGTGACGCGGCGGACCATCGCGTCGAAGCCGCGCACGGATTCCGTCGCTGCCGTGAGCGCGTCCCAGGTGAAGTTCATCGGCGCGCGGTAGTGGGCGGAGAGCAGGTAGTACCGGAGCACGCGCGGCGCGAAGCCGCGCGCCTCCACGTCCTCGACCACGTACATCGTGCCCTTCGACTTCGACATCTTCTGGCCGTCCACGAGCAGGAACCTCGTGTGGAGCCAGAAGCGGGCGAACGTCCGGCCCGTGAGCGCCTCGCTCTGCGCGATCTCGCACTCGTGGTGCGGGAATGCGTTGTCCTCGCCGCCGGTGTGGATGTCGAGCGTGTCGCCCAGGTACTTCCGCGCCATCGCCGAGCACTCGATGTGCCATCCGGGGAACCCGCGGCCCCACGGCGAGTCCCACTGCATCTGATGCTTGTCGTCCCGCTTCCACAGCGCGAAGTCCGCGGGGTCGCGCTTCTCCTCGAGCACTTCGATGCGCGCGCCCGCGTCGAGTTCCTCCACCGTGTTCCCGGAGAGGCGCCCGTACGCGGGGAACGTCGAGACGGCGAAGTAGACGTTTCCGACCGGCGTGACGTACGCATGGCCGCTGCGGATCAGTTCCTCGATGTGCGCGATCATCTCGGGGATGTGCGCCGTCGCGTGCGGGTACTGCTCGGCGTCGCGGACGTTCAGCTTGCGCCGCACATCGTGGAAGTAGGCCGTGTACTTCGCGGCGATGCCCCACGCGTCGAGTTGCTCGCGGCGGGCCGCGAACTCCATCTTGTCCTCGCCCGCGGCGTCGGCGACGTCGTCCACCGTGAGGTGGCCGACGTCGGTGATGTTCATGATCTGCCGGACGCGATAGCCGCCGAGTTCGAGCGCGCGGCGCAGCACGTCCCAGCAGACGTTGGATCGCAGATTGCCGACGTGAACGTGCGAGTAGACGGTGGGCCCGCAGTTGTACATGCGGACCACGCCCGGCTCCGCCGGCTCGAACGTCCGAACCTCCCGCGTAAGGGAGTCGTGGAAACGGAAGCTCATCGGCGGGACTTCACCGACTTCGGAGACTTGGCCGGCGCCTTGACCGCCTTCTTCGCCGTCGGTTTCGCCGATGACTTCGCCGACGACTTCGCGGGCTTGACGGACTTCGCAGCCTTCGCGGGCTTCGGCGCCTCGTCCCGGAAGCTCTGCAGCAGCACCACCGCGTGAGCTTCGATCGCCCGGCCCTCGCCGACGGCGCCGAGGCCTTCCATGGTCTTGGCCTTGACGCACACGCGATCGGCGGGCACGTCCAGCATCCCCGCGAGGCTCGATCGGATGCCTTCCTTCCAAGCCCCGAGGTGCGGTCGCTCGGCCACGATCACAGTGTCCACGTTGACGATCTCGTAGCCGAGGTCCTCGACGTGCGTGAGCGCCTCCTGCAGGAAGGTGTTCGAGTCGGCGTCCTTCCACCGCGGGTCGTTGCTCGGGAAGTAGTCGCCGATGTCGCCCAACGAGCATGCGCCGAGGATGGCGTCGGTCACGGCGTGCAGGAGGACGTCGCCGTCGCTGTGGCCCTCGAGCCCCACGGTGGACTCGATCTCGAGGCCGCCGAGGATGAGAAGCCGCCCGCGCACCAGTCGGTGCACGTCGAAGCCCATACCCACTCTGGTCCCGACGGTCATGGTGTTCCTCCGGCACGTGCGAGCAGCATCTCGGCGACTTCGAGGTCCGGCTTCTCCGTGACCTTGAAGTTCCAGGGGTCGCCCCGCACGACGTGCACCGGCGAGAGGCCCAGCGCCTCCACCAGAGCGGCGTCGTCGGTCGCCTCGAGACCCTGCCGCGCGGCCTCCGCGTGGGCCGCCCGGGCGACCTCCACTCGGAACGCCTGCGGAGTCTGCGCCTGCCAGAGCGACGCGCGGTCGAGCGTCGATTCCACCGTGCCGTCGGCGCGCACGCGCTTGAGCGTGTCGCGGACCGGCACCGCCGCGAGCGCCGCACCGCTGCGGGACGCCTCGCGGATCACGGCGAGCGCCGTCTCTCGCGAGAGCATGGGCCGCGCGGCGTCGTGGATGGCGACGACCGTCGCCCGCGCAGTCGCCGCGCCGAGCCCCATCCCCACGGAGTCCTGACGCCGCGCCCCGCCCGGGACGACCCGCACGGGCACGGGGAAGTCCTGCGTCTCGCCGACCGTGCGAGCCACGCGGTCCGCGGGGACGACGAGGACCACCTGCCGGCACCCGGGGAGCGACGCGAGCGTGTTCGCCGAGTGCCGCCAGAGCGGCAGTCCGCCGAGCATCACGAACGCCTTCGGCACGCCGGCGCCGAGACGCTCGCCGCTCCCGGCCATGACCAGGACGGCCACGAAATCGACAGTCCGCTCGGCGACGCTCACTGATTCGAGGATACAGTCCGGCACGAGACGCCGCGTGGTAAGAGCCGGGTCGCGGCATTGGTGGTAGGTTGCGGGCGTGACTCCAGCCCCTGCCGTCCCGTCGCGCCGCATCCTCGGGGTCGATCCCGGGACGCGCGTCGCCGGGTGGGGCGTCGTCGAAGTCACGGGGAACCGGTCGCGACTCGTCGCGTGCGGCGTGGTGAAGACGAAGGGCACCGACATGCCCGCCCGTCTGCTCCAGGTGCGCGACGGACTCCGCGCCGTCGTGGCCGCCCACGCGCCGAACGTTCTGGTCGTCGAGCGACCGTTCTTCGGGAAGAACGCGTCGTCGGCGCTCGCGGTCGGGATGGCCCGCGGCGTCGCGTTCGTCGTCGCGGCCGAGGCCGGCATCGAGGTGCGCGAATATCCTCCCGCCACGGTGAAGAGCGCCGTCGTCGGCAACGGGAACGCGTCGAAGGAACAGGTCGCGAAGATGGTCACGCTGATCCTCGGACTCGCCGCCGTTCCCGAACCGGCCGACGCGACCGACGCCGTCGCCGTGGCCTTGGCCGACGCGCACCGGGCGGCGTCGCGGTCGTTCGGCGTCCCCGAGTGAGCACGGGCGGGTAGTATCCCGCACCATGCGTCGATCTCAGTTCATCGCCGTCTCAGTAGTTGTCGCCGCCGCACTCGGCGTCGCACTCTGGCTCACGTTCCGCGAGGAGCCCGAGGGGCCGCCCGAGATCGGAGTCGCCACCACCCCGGTGGCCGAGCAGATGGACCCCGTGCGGATTCGCATGCTGGACCACGACCCCTGGCCGTACAGGGAGTTCGAACGCGAGATCTCCGAGCTGCGACACCCCGCGGCGCGGACCGACATCGACCCGGTCTGGGAAGCGGACATGCACCGCGGACCCGCCTTCGACACCCGGATCTCGATCCACCTGAAGGACGCGACGACCAAGGAGATCATCGACGAGTTCAAGCGTCAGTTGAAGGACGTCCACGTGTTCACGTACGACGTGCCGGACCTCGACGACCTGCGGTTCACGCTCGACGTCACCGACATGCGGTCGTGCGAAGTGATCGACGAGTTGCGAGCCCAGTCGAAGGAGCGGTTCCGCTACTACCTCACGACGCAGGGCCTGGCGCTCGGGTCCGAACGGTGCATCCAGCAG
>JAIOPE010000079.1 GCA_021414065.1 Planctomycetota bacterium | reverse complement strand
GACCAGGTGCGCCCTGGTGATTTCCCGGCGAACATCACACCCTCCCGGAGAGCCGCGACGACTCTGTTTCCCGGGACTCTGTTTCCCGGGACTCTGTTTCCCGGGACTCTGTTTCCCGGGACTCTGTTTCCCGGGACTCTGTTTCCCGGGACTTGGTTTCCCGGGACTTGGTTCCCCGTCGCGCGCTCCGGGACCACTCCCAGCGGCGCTACGTGACTTAGGTTGGAGATTACGGTCGAAAAACGACCGGCGTCAAGCGCGAAGTTTGATTTTTCTTCGGGTTTGCAGCGCACGCGTGATCCGCACGTCGGCGCCCGCAGGCCCACGCGTGCCGCCGCCGCCTCCCTGTCCCGTCACGAGCCTCGTTCCTGCCCCGTAGTGGCCGCAGCCACGAGTGCCGCGTCGCCGACTCCTCGGACCGGGCCGGGCACTCTGCTCCGCGGAGGCGCGTCGCGAGACGCGCCGACCATCGAACCGCCAGCCCGCGACTGCCTCCCCGATCCGCGCGGCGGCGGAGCGCAGCGGCTATCTTGACCGCGTGCCACCCTGGGTCCTTGCCGCGCTCGCCCTCGCCGCGTCCTACCTCGTGGGCGCGGTGCCGTTCGCGTTCATCGTCACGAAGGCGGTGAAGGGCGTGGACGTGCGGACGGTCGGGAGCGGGAACGTCGGGGCGACGAACGCGTCGCGGGTGCTCGGTCGGAAGTGGTTCATGGTCGTGTTCACGCTCGACTTCGCGAAGGGAGCGGCGGCGGTGCTGCTCTTCGCGCTGCTGCCCGGGTTCGCGGACGACGACCTGACGCGGATGCGCATGGCGTGCGGGTTCACGTCGATCGTCGGTCACGTGTTCCCGGTGTTCCTCGGCTTCCGCGGCGGCAAGGGCGTCGCGACGGGCGCGGGCGTGCTGACGGCGCTGGCGCCGGTGCCGGCGCTGTGCGCGTTCGGCGCGTTCGGAGTGACGCTCTTCCTCTCGCGCTGGGTCAGTCTCGCGTCGGTCGTGGCGTGCGGCGTGCTGGGCCCGATCGCGTGGGCGTACGGAACGCCGGGCGAGATCGTCGTGTTCTGCACCTGCGTCGGCGCACTCGTGATCCTCCTGCACAAGAAGAACCTCGCGCGGATCGCGGCGGGCACGGAGCCGAAGGTGTTCCAGAAGAAGGATGCAACACATGCCTGACGGCGCGGGCGGCGGCGGGCGCGACGAGACGGTCGCAGTCCTCGGGAACGGGGGCTGGGGCACGGCGCTCGCGCTCATCGCGCGGCGGAACGGCGCCGCGGTGCGCATCTGGGGCATCGAGGCGGACTACGTCGCGGAGACGGCGCGCACGCGGCGGAACCCGCGCTACCTGCCGGGCGTCGAGATCCCGGCCGACGTGCTCCTCACGGCCGACCCCGCCGACGCCGCGCGGGACGCGACGCTGCTCGTCTCGGCGGTCCCCACCCAGTTCCTCCGCGCGACGTTCGCGAGGCTCGCGCCGTCGATGCCGGCGGGCGTGCCGATCGTCTCCGTCAGCAAGGGACTGGAGAACGGAACGCTTGAGCGCCCCACGCAGATCCTCTCCGAGATGCTGCCCGGACGCTCCGTCGCCACGCTCTCCGGGCCGACGCACGCGGAGGAGGTCGCCCGCGGGCTGCCCTCGACGGCGGTCGTGGCGGCCTCCGACACGGCGCTCGCGGCCCGCGTCCAGCGCGTCTTCTCGTGCGACTGCCTACGCCTCTACGCGAGTGACGACGTCGTGGGCGTGGAACTCGCGGCCGCCGTGAAGAACGTCATCGCGATCGCGGCAGGCGTGTGTGACGGCCTCGGACTCGGCGACAACGCAAAGGCGGCGCTCATCACCCGCGGCAACGCGGAGATGACGCGGCTCGGGCGCGCGTTCGGGGCGAAGCCCGAGACGTTCGCCGGGCTCGCGGGGATCGGAGACCTGATCACGACGTGCACGAGCCGCCACGGCCGCAACCGCGCGGTCGGCGAGCGCCTCGGCCGCGGGGAGACGATCCAAGACATCCTCGCGTCGATGGTGCAGGTGGCGGAAGGCGTGCGCACGGCCGACAGCGTCGTCGCGCTCGCGCGGAAGCTCGGCGTGGAGATGCCGATCTCGGAGCAGGTGCGGCGGATGCTGTTCGACGGACAACAGCCGCGCACGGCGCTCGCAGAACTGATGGGACGCCCCCTCCGATCGGAGCACTGAATGCGACGCGCCGTGCTCCTCCTGGTCGCGTCCCTGCTGCTGTTCGCGACCGGCCCCGCGTCGGCGGGCGACCCCGCCCTCGACCTGAAGAGCGACGACGTGCAGGTACGCGTGGCGGCGGTCGAATCGCTCCGCACGGGCGACGCTCCGGACGCGGAGGCGCTCCTCCTCATTGCCACGAAGGACCGCGACTGGGAGGTCGTCGAGAAGGCAGTCGTCGCCCTCGGCGACAAGGGCGGAGCCGCGTGCGTGAAGCCGCTCGTGCAGATCGCGCTGGAGGCGCCGGCGCACCGAATCCGCAAGGCCGCCGCCCGGGCTCTCGCACGAAACGTCCAGCACGACGTCGCCGTGGACGCGCTGCTCTCACGCACCGGCGGCGAACTCGCTCACGACGCCTTCGAGGCGCTCGCGGAGATGGCCCGGACGTTCGAGATGGACCCGTTCGAAAAGGGGCTCGAGAAGGGACTCGACGCGAAGCCCGAGACGGGAGTCCGCGGCGCGGCCGCTGGACTCGTCTCGGGCCTCAAGTCCGAAGCGATGGCCGCGCGGCTCCCGAAGTTGCTCAGCGACAAGGACGCCGAGGTCGGCTGCGCCGCGGCCGATGCCGCCCGCGTCCGAGGTTCGGCGCTGCTCGCGCCGCCGCTCATCGCGTATCTGAGCGGCGAGAAGACGTCGGCCGTCGTCGAACGCAGAGTCCGACGCGCTCTCGTGACGATCGCACGCGTCGCGAAAGACACCGTGATCGCGGACGCCGTCGCAAAGACGCTGAAGGCCGATCCGCCGTCCAGCCCGCCGCTCACGACGTCGGCCGCGGCGCGACTCGCAAGGTTCGTCGGCGACCTGATCGAAGGCCCGGAACCGGTCGTCGCCGCCGCCCGGTCGGTGGAGATCCTCGGCCCCGCGTTGGACCACGCCGACCCGAAGGTGCGCGCGGCAGCCGTACACTCGCTCGGCCGGATGCGTTCCGACGAGACGGCCGCGAAGTCCCGCACTCTCGCTCGACAGGACTCCGATGCGCGCGTGCGGCTCATCGCGCAGCGGTCGGCCGTGAAGACCGGCGATCCTTCGAAGCAGCCGACGCTCGGCATGCTCCTCGACGCGCTCGAGTACGACGCCGACCCGCTGGTCCGTGAAGAGGCCGCCGTCGCGCTCGGCCGGCCCGGGCTCACCGACGCGTCGCTCGCGCTCGCGAAGGCCGCGGACCGCGCGATGGCCGACAAGGACGGCAGCGAGTGGGCCGCGGGCACCTGCGCCCTCGTGTCACTCGGCAAGACCGGCGATCCCGGCGCGATCCCGACGCTGCTGAAGGTCCTCGACAAGGCGAAGGACTGGCGCCTCCGCGGCGCGGCGCTCGTCGGGCTCGGTCACGTGCGGCAGAAGGCGGCGATCCCCGTGCTGATCGACGCGCTCGCGAACAAGGACCCGAACCTGCGCGCCGTTGCGTTCGAGTTCCTGCGGCGGTTCACGTCCGAGAGCATCGTCGCGCGCCAGGATCTCTGGAAGGCGTGGTGGAAGAAGGCCGAGCCGTCGTTCGGCTTCCGCGACTTCGCCGAGGAAGCGGAGAAGGCGAAGAAGTACGGCTACTCGCCGACGTTCGAGGGTGTCTACGAGGGCCTCGACGTGATCGTGCTGCAGAGCCGCGGCGACCACATCGAGCAGTTGCTCGAACGCCTTGCGATCACGCATCGAATCACCCACTCCGGCGCCGTCCCCGACGCGGGACTCCACCCATTCGGCATCTTCGTCGCGAACTGCACGGGCGAGATCACGCCGAAGGACGTCGAACCGCTCCAGTGGTTCGTGCGCGTCGGCGGGTACATGTTCGCGTCCTGCTGGGCGCTGCATCACACGGTGGAGAAGGTCTATCCCGGCGTCGTCCGCCGCTGGCCGCTCAAGGGCCAGGTGATCGACACGGTCGAGGCGCACGCGTGCCGCGACGCGAGCCCGTTCCTCGAAGGCGTGTTCACGAACGGCGGCACTCCGATGTACGTGCTCGAGGGCGCGTATCTCATCGAAGTGCTCGACCAGGAGCGGTCCGAGGTGCTGATCGACAGCCCGTGGACCGAGGCGAAGTACGGCGCGGGCGACCTCGCCGCGTGGTTCAGTGCGGGTCACGGCGTGATCCTCGACTCCGTGAATCACTTCGATCTCCAGGGCTTCGACCGCGCGGAGGGTCTCAAGACCGCCGCCGATCGCAAGGCCTACGCGCTCGACCACCTCGGCATGACGTACGACGAGATTCGGAAGATCAGCGACGCAACGTGGGACAACGGCACCAAAGCCGGCAAGGAAGCGAAGGACCTCTCGGCCTTCCGATTCATCACGAACTTCGTGAGGGAGAAGCGCAAGTGGTTCGAGTGAAGCGCACACCGCGCGCCGGGGCCGTCGTCATCGAGCACGTGCAGGGCACCGACGTGATCCTCGCGAACGGCCATCGCCTCACGTCGTTCGGGGGCTGCGATTACCTCGGCCTCGCGAAGGACGACGAGGTCCACGCTGCCGCGCACGCGGGGCTCGATTTCCTCGGGGCGAGCGCCTCGGCTTCTCGCACGACCACCGGGACGATGGACGCCCACGTCGCGCTCGAAGCCACGCTCGCGGAGTACTTCGGCACGGAATCCGCGATCCACGTGCCGTCGGGATGGCTTGCGGGGCAGGCACTCGCTCGCGCACTCGCTCCGGAGTGCGACGCGGTCCTCATCGACGACCTTGCGCACCCCGCGCTGGCAGACGCCGCGGTCCTGACCGGACTTCCCATCCTTCGCTACGAGCACTTCGACGCCGCCGCCGCGCGTCGCATCGCAGCGAACAACCGCGTTCTCGTGCTGACCGACGGCGTGGACGTCGCGCTCGGAACGACCGCTCCGCTCCGGCGCCTCGCGGCGCTCGTCGAGAAGAACCGCGGACACCTGATCGTGGACGACGCGCATGCGGCCGGTGTGCTCGGCAAGCTCGGTCGCGGGACGATCGAAGCGACGCGCGCCGCCGGGCCCCGCGTCCACCTCGTCGGCTCACTGAGCAAGGCGTTCGGCGGGCAGGGCGGGTTCATCGTCGGCACGGCGGAGTTGATCGTGCTGGTCCGTGAGCGGGCCACCGTGATCGCCGGTGCGACGCCTCTCACGCCGTCAGCCGCCGCCGCCGCGGAGTGCGCGCTGCGCATGGCGGCCGACGACCTCCCGCGGCAACTCCTCCGCGCCAACGCCGCGCGGATGCGCGCACACCTCGTGCGACTCGGGGTCGCAGTTCCGCAGCGCGGGGCGCCGTGGTTCGCGGTCGGCGCGGGGCGCCCGGCCCGCGACCTCGCCGCGGCCGCAAAACTCCTGCAACGCCGTGGGTTCCTCGTCCCCCACATCCGCTACTTCGGCTTCCCCGCGGGCGGCTACCTGAAGATCGCGGTCACGGCGTTGCACGCGGCTGCGCAGATCGACGCGCTCGCTGCGGCGTTGGATGGATGACTACTTCCCGAACTTGCCGGCCAGCACCTCGTCCACGAACTTCCAGAACTCGCTGTGAAGGCTCGAGTGGCCGACGCCGGGGAACATGAACCGCTTCACGTTCGTGTAGCCGAGCTTCGTCAGATTCTCCTGCGCGTTGTTCGTCTGCGGCTCGATCCCGGGCTGGTTCTTGTCGCCGAAGGTGAAGTCGCGGTGCGGGTCCTTCTCGCCGGTCATGAGCAAGACGGCCGGGCCGCCGTCCTTCGCGCCGGGGGCGCCCTGGAGTCCGAGTCCGCCGAAGTTCCCGCACGCGGGCGCCGCGCCACGGACCTTGTCCGGGTGCTGGAAGAGCCGCCAGTACGTGTAGATTCCTCCGCCGGAGAAGCCCGTGTGGAAGGCGCGGTCGTCTGCGCCGAACCGCTCCGTCAGATCGGCGAGGATGGTCTCCATCCCGGGCCCCTCGACCTCGATCCGCTTCATCAGGTCGGTCTTGCAGACGTCGAGCCACGCGGGGTCGTACATCGGGTACGTCTTCGGGTTCAGGTTGTCGGCGTTCGTGTTCGTCACGGTGACAGGCGTGACGCAAATGACTCCGCGGGACCCGCGCGATCCGACGAGCCCGCCGAAGTACCCTGCGAACCCGCACCCAGCGCCCTCGACGCCGACCGCGACGGGCATCTTCTTCGTCTTCGACCAGTCCTTCGGGAACGAGACCCACGCCACCATCGGGTTGTCGGCGCAGCCGAGCATCAGCTTGTTCGACTTCGCCAGATCGACCTCGAAGGCGTCGTACTTCCCCGCCTTCGTGCCGTCCGGATCGGCCTTGCGGAGCTTCGCCATGATGCGGGCGCCGGTCCACGGTTGCGGCGAGTCGAGCGACTCCTTCGCCTTCTTCATGAGCGCAGGTGCGCGCGGCTTCGGGTCCCACTGGAACGCGCGGATCGAGTAGTCGAGGAACCGGTTCTCGTCGGCCGGCGCGTGGTCGAGATCCCCGAGCTTGTCGTAGAGCGGCGCGACCTTGGCCTTCGCGGCGGCGCGGGCCTTCGTCGCCGCTGCGGCGGCGCCGTCGGCGTCGGCGTCGAGGCCCTCGGCCTTCGACTTCGCATCGTCCAGTCCCGCTGCGGCCGGATCGAGTGCCGCCGCCTCAGCGACCAGCGCCAGGCCTTCCGTCTTCGCGCCGGCCGCGGCGCACGCGGCGGCCGCCTTGACGACCTCCGCCGCGACCTGCGACTTGAGCTTCGCCTCGTCGGCCGCGGTGTCCTTCGCGGCAGCGGGGAGAACCAGGAGAGCGACAGCCACGAGAGCGAGTGCGCGCTTCATGGCCGCAGAGGATACGCCGTGACGATGTCCGGCGGCGCGTTTCGCGATACACTCTCAGTGTGCCTCCGATCGCAGCCTCCGTCCGCCTCGTCATCGCGGCCATCTTCGCGTCGCTCGCGATCGTGGTCTTCGCCCTTGACCAGCGCGTCTGGGCCGGTCTCTGCGCGGTCCCGGCCGCGCTCATGCTGCTCGCCTGGCTCCGGTATCACGATGTCCCCCGCGCGGAGCGGGCCTTCAACGCACGGCAGCGCGACGCCGCCTGGGCCCTTCTCGCCGGAGTCCCGTTCGGCGGGCGCTGGCTTCGCCGCGAAGCCCGCATCTACCGCCATCACGTCCGCAGCCTCTGCCTCCTCCACGAGGAGAAGTGGGCCGAGGCCGCGGCCGAGGCGGAGGCGGCGCTCGACATTCCGGGAATCGCCGCCGAGGCACCCGGATGCCACCTCGCCGCGGCGAAGGCGTACGCGTTCATGGGCGTCCACGCGAAGGCCGCGGTCCACGCCGACGCCGCCCGCAAGCTGCCGCACGGCGACGCGGTGGACAAGGGCCTGGCGCGCCTCGACCGCATGCTCCAGCGCGCCTGACGCCCATCTGAAACGCGTCTGAGGCGCAGCGAGCGCCGCGCTGGTACCCTCCCCGCCTCTCCGGGAGGTGTCCCTTGCCCGTCTTTCGCACGCGTCCTCTGCTCCGCGTCTCCGCCGCCGCACTGCTCCTCGCGCTCGCAGCGTCGTGGGCCCCCGCCCGCGCCGACGACGCGAAGCCGAAGCTCGGACCGGACTCCCGCGACTACGACCAGATCGACATGAAACTCGACGTCGCGCTCGACATCGAGCACGGCACGCTGACGGGGACCGCGACGCACCAGATCGCGTCGCTGAAAGACGGCCTCCAGGCCGTGCGCATGCACCTCGAGGACATGAAGGTCGAGTCGGTCACCGCCGACGGCGCAGCGTGCAAGTCCTCGCAGGACGGCGGCATCTTGACGATCGACCTCGACCGGCCCCGGAAGAAGGACGAGCCCCTCACGCTCGCGATCCGCTACGGCGGCCGCCCGACATCGGGCATCTGGTTCTTCCATCCGACCGCGGAGCACCCCGAAGTCCCGCTGCAGGCGTACACCCAGGGCGAAGGCACGGAGAACCGCCACTGGTTCCCGTGCTACGACGAGCCGGACGACCGCATGACGACGACCATGCGCGTCACGGTGCCCGCCGGCCTCCAGACGCTCTCGAACGGTGCCCCGAAGGGCACGGAGACGCTCGCAGACGGCCGCATCGCCCACACGTGGGTCCTTGACCGCCCGCATCCGAGTTACCTCGTCACGCTCGTCGTCGGCACCTTCGCGGACGTGGCGCGGGACGCCGCGGGAGTCGAACAACACGATCTCGTGCCGCCCGAGTGGAAGGCCGACTGCGACGAGATCTTCGGCCGTACGCCCGACATGATGGGCTTCTTCAACGACTACACGGGTCAGAAGTACGCCTGGGGCCGCTACTCGCAGGTCACCGTGTGGGACTTCATGTGGGGCGGCATGGAGAACACCGGCGCGACGACGCTCAACATGCGCGCTCTGCACAAGGCCGGGGTGCGTCCCGACTACACGGCCGACGGTCTCGTCGCCCACGAACTCGCGCACCAGTGGTTCGGCGACCTGATGACGTGCCGCACGTGGAACCACATCTGGCTGAACGAGGGCTTCGCCAACTTCATGACGGACCAGTGGGTCGGACATCACGACGGACCGGACGCCTTCGCCGCCGCCGTTCTCGGGGAGCAGGACGGCTACATGAACGGCCTCGACCTGAAGGCCATGGCGCAGCGCACACGCCCGGCTTCGCGCACCGACTGCGGCGACCTCGAGCAGTACCAGTACGTGAAGGGCTCCAGCGTGCTTCACATGCTCGGCGGGATCCTCGGCGCCGACGTCCTCCGCGACGGCATCCGCCGCTACGTGGCCGCGAATCACGACCGCGCCGTGATGACCGAGGACCTGCGCGCCTCGTTCGAAGCCGCCGCCGGCCAGGATCTCTCGTGGTTCTTCGACCAGTGGGTCTACGGCTACGGGTTCCCCGAACTCGACGTGGCGGGCGAGTGGAACGAAGCGGACAAGGCGTTCCACGTGAAGGTGGCGCAGACGCAGCCCGTCTCGGAGGCCATGCCTCTCTTCCACACGCCGGTGGACGTGGAGGTGACTTGGGCCGACGGGAAGGTCGAGCGCCGCCGAATCGACCTGTTCCGTGCGAGTCACGACTGGCGCATCGCCGGCCCGTCGGCGCCGAAGCGTTTCCTGTTCGATCCGGACGGCTGGCTCCTCGCTCGCATCCGCGAGACGAAGGACCGCGCCGCGTGGGACACCATCGCCACCGACGCGAGTGCGCCGCTTGCGAGTCGCGTCCGGGCGATCCGCACGCTCGCCGGCCTCGGTGTCGATGCGGTGCCGGCCCTCGCCCGCGCGGCGTCGGGCGATCCGCGGTTCGAGGTCCGCCTGGAAGCGTGCACGGCCCTCGGGAAAGTCGGCGGCGACGCGGCGGCGGCAGCGCTCGCGGCGGCATCGGTGGAACCGGAGAGTCGTGTCCGGCGCGCCGCGGTGAACGCGCTGGGAGGGCTTCCGGCGCGGCTCGCAGCGGCGCCGCTCGTCGCATGCATCGACTCCGACAAGAGCCAGTACGTCGTCGCCGACGCGGCGGCGGCGCTCGGGAAGGTGAAGGCCGACGGCGCGTTCGACCGCCTCGTCGCGACGCTCCCCCGCGAGAGCCACCGCGATCAGATCCGCCAGAAGGTGATGGACGGTCTGCGGGACCTCGGCGACCCGCGCGGCGCCGCCATCGCTCGCGGCTACCTCGCGTACGCGTGGGGCAAGGGCATCCAGCACCAGCTTCGGAAGTCGGCCCTCGATGCCATGTGTGCGCTCGATCCGAAGTCACCCGAGACGAAGGCCGCGCTGCTCGCGCTCCTCACCGACCCCTACTTCCGCATGAAGCAGTGGTCTGCCGAGAAGTGCGCCGACTTCAAGATGACGGAGTCGATCCCGGCGCTCGAGGCGATGGCGAAGGACGCCATCGGCCCCGGCGTGCGCGACTCGGCAAAGGCCGCGCTGGAGCGACTCCGCGGGAAGAAGTGAGCCGAGGTCATCGCGGCGGCGAGTCACCGGGCCGCCACCCAGCCGGCGGCCAGTCGCCCAGCCGCCATTCACGCGGCGCGCTCATCGACGGCGTGCGAAGCGGCCGCGGTGCTACGGAGTCGCCCTGGAACAGGGCGACTCCGGCCGCGAACCACACCAGGAGCGTGGCCGCGAGGGATCCGCACAGCAGCGCCGCGACCAAGTCGCGCCTCACGGTCGAGACTCCGGCTTCGCGACGGCCGGCGCCTCTTGATCGAGACGCAACCGTTTGGCGAACGCGATCCCCTTCCGCGTGAACGGACGGAGGAACGGGAGAGACCCGACGCGAAGGATGCGCGCGACGAGTGGCACTGTCGCGTCCACGAGCTCCCTGCTGCGTTTGCGGCCCGGCGAGCGGTCGAAGATCCAGAAGAGCGTCACGCCCATCTGGTACGTCCAGAGCAAGTTGGGGACCTCCGCGCCGAGGTCCTTCCCCGGCTTGAAGTCCGACCCCCGGACCACCTCGGCCAGCACGTCCGTCGCCATGCGGCGCACGGGGAGAGACTCGGGACTGAACGGATTGAGCGGACTCTCGGGGTCGGCGGCCGTGCGGAAGAGAACACCGGAGAACCGGTGATACGGGTCGTCGATGTCGAGCTTCACGTGCAGGACGCCCGCGAGGCGCTTCTCGAACTTCTTCTCGCGGTCGAGCACGCTCCGCGCCCGCTTCACGTGCTCGTCCACCGTGAGGCGATAGAACGCCTGGATCAGGTGTTCCTTCGACTCGTAGTAGTAGTACGCGTTCCCGAGCGAGACGCCCGCCGCCTCGGCCACCGCGCGCATCGTCGTGCGGTCGTAGCCGTTGTCGTGGAAGAGGCGAAGCGCGGTCTCGAGGATCTTCTCGCGCGTCTCCTCGCCCTTGCGGCTTCGGCTCGGCAAGTCGTCGGCCGGGATCACTGGCCGTCACCCGGGCGCGGGATCAGGCCTTCCAGGCGAGGCACTGCGGGCGGCACGGTTGGCTCGCATGCGGCGACCGCGGCCGTCGCAGAAGACACAGCGAGCGGCGGCTCCGCCTGCGGGAACCCCCATCGCGACGGAGCAGGCCGGCCGAACGACACGTCACCGAACGACGACTTGCCGCCGGCGTCGCCCGCGCCTGCGGGGGCAGGGCCCCGGCGGCCACCTTCGTCCACGGCACTGCGGCGGCACTTGGCGAGGACGATCATGTTCGTGAAGTGCATCGCACCAAGCACGAGCAGCACCAGACCGATCTTCCACGAGAGCGCCTCGACCGCCGCCTCCGGGGTGCCTACGGCCTCGCGCGAGCGCAACATCAGGCTGACGTACCCGAAGTTCACCAGGTAGAAGCCCACCACGAGCAGTTGGTTCACAGCGTCGGCCAGCACGGTGTTCCCGGCGAACACATCGTGGAGGAACACGCGCCCGTTCCTGTGGAGCGTTCGCCCCACCCACACAGTGAGTCCCACGCTGAGCGCCACGTAAGCCACGTACATCGACATCATCGGCTGCATCGCATCACCTCCTCGTTCCGCGCGGCCTTCCGGGGCACTGCCCGGCGTCGCCGCCCGCGGTCGTTGTTGAACACGTTCAAAACTCTACGGCACGCTTGCCGAAGCGGCAAGCGTGTTTTTTGAACAGGTTCAACTTTCTGGGGGCGGACGACTGCGGTTCGTGCGGAGGCCGCGGTCAGGCGCATCGCCGTCCGGTAAACGGTTCGAAGGCTCGATTCCGAAGCCCCGAAGGGGCGGCTCAACTCAAGCCCAGGGCAACGCCCCATAAGCGTTAACCTAAGAAGTCGACTTCCGCGGGTCGATGTGGCATCCTCGCGTCATGACCGATCTCCTCGACGAAGAGTGGCGGATTCTCGAGAGCCTGCTTCCGCCCAACTGGCGCGCGCTTGCGGGGCAGACGAAGGCCATTCAGCGGGCTCGGGGTCCGCTCAAAGACCCGGAGACGCTGCTCCAGTTGCTTCTGCTGCACGTCGGCGGCGGACTGTCGCTCAAGCAGTCAGTGGCCCGCGCGCGGGTGCAGGGGCTCGCGACGGCGAGTAGCGTCGCGCTGCTCAAGCGACTGCGCAGTTCTGAGCGCTGGCTGCGCGAGTTGGGACGGCTCATGTTCAAGTCGAGCCGGTTCGTGCGCCCGGCGCACCCGCCCGCAGGACGACGGCTTCGCGCCGTGGACGCCACCACCGTCGAGGAGCCCGGCGCGACGGGCACCGACTATCGCGTTCACTGGTCCGTCGGGCTCCTGGACCTTCGCTGTGACTTCTTCGCGGTCACCGACGCCCGCGGCGTCGAGACCTACGAGCGCGTGCCCGTCGAGCGCGGGGACATACTGCTCGCCGACCGCGGCTACTGCCACCGCGATGGCGTAGCGCACGTGCTTGCCAAGGGTGGCGATGTTGTCGTGCGACTGCACAGCACGAACTTCCCGTTGCTCGCGGCGACGAGCGAGGAGTCGTTCGATCTGCTGCCGCATCTGAGGACGCTGCGCGCCGGCGCAGTCGGCGACTGGCCGGTCCGATTCCAGGCGGCCGGACGCCTGTGGGGCGCGCGCGTGTGCGCGGTACGCAAGAGCGCCGCCGCTGCCGAAGCGGCCAAGAAGAAGCTCCTCGCCTCGGCCTCCCGGAGACAGACCGGCCCCGTCCGCGCCGCGACGCTCGAGTCCGCCGAGTACATCTTCATCCTCGTCACCGTGGCGCAGAAAGACCTCGCAGCGCGCGACGCCCTGGACCTCTACCGCGCGCGCTGGCAGATCGAGCTCTGCTTCAAGCGCCTCAAGTCGCTCCTGCGGCTCGGCCACCTGCCCAAGAAGACCGAAGACTCCTCGCTGGCCTGGATACAAGGCACCTGCTGCCGTCGCAACTCCTGCGGCATGGCCCGGCGCTCGGGCCGCTCCTCGCCAACGCCGAGCGCGAACGCCGCATGCAAGGCGAAGTCCCCGTGCCGGCCTCTCTCTTAGGTTAACGCTTATGGGGCAACGCCCTGGGAAATCCGGATCATGAGATCCGAGCCCTGTAGGGGCGGCTCAGTCGCAGAGAAATGCTGGATCGCACGCGGTCCCGCACAGGTGCGTCGGTCAACGGCGCAATTGCGCGGTTGAGTCGCCCCTTCGGGGCTTCGGAATCGAGTCCGCGAATCGTTCAGCGGAGGGCGATGGCGCTCACCCCACGCGGACGACGGTCGCTCCCGGGATGCCGCGGGCGCGGGCCGGGTCGCAGGTGAGGAGGATCACCTGGCACGAGCGGCCGACGACGGCGAGGAGGGCGCCCATGCGTTCGAGGCGGTCGGGGTCGGACCAGCCGAACGAGTCGTCGAGCAGGATGGGGACGCCGTCGGCGGGCGACACGGTGCCGTTGGCGTCCGTCTTGCCGCCAGCCGCACCGCCCGCGAGGATCGCGCACGCGGCCCTCGCGATGACGCCGATCTGCTCCTTCGCGCCGCCGGAGAGGCTCTCGAACTCGACAGTGCGGCCGCCGAGGGTGCGGCTCACGATGCGGAGGTCGTCGCTCACGTCCACGGCGAAGTCGTCGCCGAAGACGATGCGACCGAGGGACTCGACCTTCTCGCGGAACGGGGCGACGTAGCGGGCGCGCTCGGCGCCGCGTTCGGCGTCGATCGTGTCGAAGAGCGTCTTCGCGGCGACGGCCTGGGCGCGCTTGCGGACGGCGTCGCGTCGGGCCGCGTCGAGCGCAGCGTCGGCGGCTCCGCGCTTCTCGGCCAGACCGTCCTCGCCGCGGACGGCCAGTGCCGCGCGGAGCCCGGCGAGTTCGCGTTCGCGTTCGTACCGCTCGTCGCGGGCCCGGTCCGCCGCGGCGCGCGAGGTCCGCGCGAGTCCCTCGACGATGTCCGGTTGCGCCGCGCCGAGCGCGTCGCGGGCGGTCGTCGCTTCGGCGGCGACGGCGGTCCACTTGGCGTCGGCGTCGGCGAGTGCGCGAGCGAGCGCTTCCATCGGAACGTCCGCCTCGGCGCGGTCGAGCAGACGTCGAAGTTCCGCCGCGCGCTCGCCGCGGATCTGGCGCTTCACCTCGCCCTCGCGCAACTTCACGGCGGCGTCCTCTGCGCGACGGCGCACGGTCTCGCGACGCTTCAGCGTCGTCTCGACGGCGATCGCTGCCGACGCGGCGTCGTCCTTCGTCCGGCGACGTGCCTCCTGCGCAGCGTCGTAGTCGGCGGGGAGCGGCGGACTGTCGGCCTGCTGCGCTCGCTGCGCGCGGTACGCCGCCACGCGCGGTCGCAGGTTCTCGACCTTGCGGACGAGTGTTTCCCGTGACAGGTCGCGGAGCGCCTCGGTCGCCACGCGGTCGCGGTCCACCAGCGCGCGCTTCGCCTCGCGCAGGTCGGCGTTCGCGGCGGCGGCTTCGTCGAGTGACGCGACGCCCGCGGCGGCGAGGGCGTCGTCGAATGCGCGCTTGTGCCGGTCGAACTCCGCCCGCGGCTCCTCGGTGCCCGCGCCGGAACGGACGTCGATCCGCAGCAGTCCGGGGATCTCGATGCGCGCCGCGCCGGAGACACGGACGTCGCGGGATTCGCCCGCGGACATCGGCGCGGCGACGCCGTCGATCGACGGCGCGCAGTCGGCGAGGGCTTCCACGCGGAGCGACGCGCTGGCGGCGTCGAGTCGCACCTGCGCCTTCACCATCGCTTCGTTCAGCTTGCGGAGCTTCACGAGGCCCGGATCGTCCACGCGCACCCGGGCGACGGTCGCCTCGGCGGCCTCCGCGGCCCGGTCGGCGGCGTCGAGGCGCGCGGAGCGCTCTTCGAGCATCGTGAGCGCGAGTTCCTCGTCGCGGAACTCGAAGTCGCGCGCGGCCTGCTGCGCGGCGCGTGAGGCAGCGGACGCCGTGGATTCGGCGGCTTGCAGCGCGGCCTCCGCTTCGGCCAGCGCGACGCGCGCGGCGTCGAGGCCGGGCGCCTCGGCTTCGAGCGCCGTGGCCGCGGCGGCGGCCTCGTCGTCGGCCGCGCCGACCTCCTGCGTGAGCTTCGTCCGCTCGTCGCGAGCCGCAAGCGCGCGGGCCCGCGCCGTCTCGGCCTGCGCGAGGCGTTTCTCGGCGTCGTCGCGCGCGGCCCGCAGCGTGGCGAGGCCGGCGAGATCCCTCGCGCGCGCCTCGGCGCGGCGCTCCGTCTCGACGCGCGCCGCCTCGAGCCGGGCGACGTCCTTCGCCAGGTGCGCGGCGCGCTCGACGTCCTGCTCGAGACGCGTCACCTCGCCCTGCAGACGCTCGGCCTCGGCCGCGGCGTCGGCGAAGCGCTGCTCGGCCTCCGCGAGTTCCTTCTTCGGCGTGCCCCGGTCGGTCCACCAGCGGTCGCGCTGGGCGCGCACGCGGTCGAACAGCGCGTCCTCGCGGTCGCTGCCCTTCGACGTGCCGCCGGCCGCGTGGTCGAGGGCGCGCCCGAGCCAGCCGCTCGCGGTGACCTCGGCCTGCTCCATGCCGCCGCCCTGCGGGACGCGCAGCGCCTTCCAGAGCGGAACGTCGAGCGTTTCCCGGAGGATCGCATCGGCGCGCTCGTGGGCCGCGCGGCCGTTCAAGCTCTCGCCCCGCGGCGCGGCGACCGTCAACTGCGTGCCCGCCTTCTTGTGGAAGGTCTTCGCGTACGTGAACGCGTACGCACCGCTCTCGATCTCGGCCTCGACGGACGCCCCGACGTCGGCGTGGACCGGCTTCACCGACCGCACGCGCGCCTTCCCGGACGAGTCCATCTCGTCGAAGAGCAAGTCGAGCGCCTCGACGAGACTCGACTTCCCGGCTTCGTTCGGGCCCTCGACGACGGTCACGCCGGTCGGCGCGAATCGCACCTCGCGGTCGGCCACGCCGCGCCAGTTCCGGAGGTGGAGGCGGAGGACCTTCATGCGTCCCTCCGCGAGAGGCGGAAGAGGAGCGACAGCGCGCCGCGGGCGTCTTCGGCATCGGCGCCGCCCGCGGCGGCCCGCGTGCGGAGCGACTCGGCGGCCCGGCGCGCGAAGCCGTCGAGGTCGAGGCCCGCGAGGTCGTCGGCGTCGGGGCGGATCGCGATCTCGCTGACGCGCTCCCACTCGACGACCGCCGCGAGCAGGTCGCGCGCGCCGTCGAGGATCGCGTCGAGGCGCGCGCGCTGACGCAGGGTGAGCGTGCCCCGGAAGCCGAGCTTCGCGACGGTGCGGAGCTTGTCCGGGAACGCGGCGAGACGCTTCTCGACGCCGGCGAGGTCGTCGTCCGAGAGCAGCTCGAACTCCTCGCGGTGGAACGTCCACTTGCCCACGCGGTGCGGGGTGACGGTGCACGACTCAGGGCCCACATCGACGATCAGCGCCTCGCCGGGCCGCGTCTCGTCGAAGTCGGTCGTCTCCTGCGAGCCCGCGTACCAGATGCGGTCGCCGGTGCCGACGCGCGTGGCCGAGTGGCGGTCGCCGAGCGCCAGGTAGTGGAAGCGTCGCTCCGCGATCGCCTGCGACGCCGCGGCGTGGGAGATCACGGCCGGGTTCTCGCGTCCGATGGCGACCACGCTGTCCACCGCGCCATGTCCGACGAGCACGCGCGGCGTGTCGGTCGGTTCGAGACCGCGCGCGACATCGGCCACGAGGTCCGAGAGCGGCCGCTTCGACGACCACGGCGCCCCGACGATCTCCGCCCCCGACGGGAGCCGACGGGGCTCCGACGTGTCGAGCACGTGAACGTGCGCCGACTTCCCGGCGACGAACGCTCGCGACCGGAACACCGCCGCAGCGTCGAGCGGGTCGTGGTTCCCGGGGAGCAGGTAGACGGGCACTTTCGACGCCCCGAGCGCGTCGAGCGCCTGCGCGACCGTCCGCCGGTCCACTTGATTCGTCTCGAAGACGTCCCCGGCGACGACGACCGCCTCGCACGCTTCGTCGTGCGCGAGCCGAAGCACCGCCCGCACCGCTTCCAGCCGGTCCGCCGTGTACCGGGCCTGCGCCTCCCCGGAGAGGAAGTGCCGCGTCATCCCGAGTTGCCAGTCAGCGGTGTGGAGGATGCGGAGCATGTGCGTGGACACGCAATAGTATTGCGTGTCCGAGTGACATCGACAGATTCCTCGAGTCCGATCCGAGCAGACTCAGGGGACAGTTCTTAGCGGCTTGTCTTGTTTTGTGTTGAAACACGCAATTCGGTTGCGTATTTTGGTATCCATATGCAGGGCAGCCTGCCGTTCTTTGCCTCGACGCCGGTCTTCACGCGCGCGGAGTTCGCCTCCGCGACGGGCAGCGAGAATCGACGCACCGTGGACTCGTTGCTTCGCTACCACGTGGGCCGCCACCGGATACTGCGGGTGCGGCGGGACCTCTATACCGTCGTGCCGCAGGGCGCAGACGTCGCGACGTTCCATCCGGACGCCTACCTCGTCGCCGGGCGTGCATCGCCGAGCGCCGTGATCTCGCACCACTCGGCGCTCGAACTCCACGGGCTCGCGTACGCCGCGCACCCCGGTCGGGTGATCGCGACGACGGCGGAGGCGACGCGCTCGTTCGATTTCCGCGGGCGCGAGTTCCGGTTCGTCCGGCCCCCGCGGTCGCTGCGTCGCGCTGGGCCGCGCGACTCCGCCTCCGACGAACGCCCGCCGGACGCGCCGCTCACGGTCTCGCGCGCGGGGCTCCTGCTGCGCGTCACGACGCCGGAGCGCACCGTCGTGGACGTCCTCGACCGGCCCGACTTGGGCGACGGACTGTCAGCGACGTGGGAGGCTCTCCACTCGCTCGGCTCGGTTCGGGCGGATCGGGTGGTCGCCTACGTCGAGCGACTCGGACACCGCTCGACCGCGGGACTCGTCGGTCTGCTCCTGTCGCGGCTGCCGCGCGAGGCGGGCGTTGGCCCGGAGATCCTCGCCCGGCTGCGGACACTGGCGCCTCGTCGGCCGGTGAATGTCGGACCTCTCGAAGGTGGGGTGCTCGCCGCACCGTGGAACGTGATCGTCCCGGCGGCGCTGATCGCTCCGTCAGAGGAGCCCGTTGCGTGAGGCGCGACTCGGCCGAACTGCGGCGGATCGCCGGCGAGCGCGGGCTCGCGGTCGAAGACGTCGAGCGCGTGATGACGCTCATGGCCCTGCTGCAGGCGATCGCCGATCACGCCGAGTTGGGAGCGGCGTTCGCGCTCAAGGGCGGTGCGGCGCTGAACCTGTTCCACTCCGACCTGCCGCGCCACTCCCGCGACATCGACCTCAACTACGTCGAGGACGTCCCGCGCGACGAGATGCTCCGGCGCAGGGCCACGCTGGAGCCGTCGCTCCGGTTCATCTGCGCAGCGGCCGGCGTGGTCGTGCGAAGCGTGCCCGCCGAGCACGCGGGCGGCAAGTGGATGTGTTGGTTCGTGGACCACGCCGGTCGCAGGCGCAATCTGGAGATCGACGTCTCCTGGCTCGCGCGGGTTCCGCTGTGGCCGGCGACGCGGCGGGACGCGATCGGACTCGGCTCCGTGAGCGTTCGGCGCATGCGGGTGCTGTGCCTCGAGGAACTCGCCGCGGGCAAGCTGGTCGCTCTGCTGGAGCGCGCGGAGCCCCGGGACGTGTTCGACGCCGCGACGCTGCTCGACCGCTCGGATCTGCACATGGGGCGGCTGCGCACAGCCCTCGTGGCGCTCGGCACCGCGACACACCATCTGGACCTGCGCACGGCGGACGCCGAGCTCCCGCACCATGTCGCAGGCCAGGTTCTGCGCGGCCTCAGGCCGTTGGTGGTGGCGGGCACGATTCCCCCGGGGGACGCTGCGCGAGGGTGGGTCGAGGAGCGCTTGGAGGCCTGCCGCGCGGCGATGCGCGAGCTACTGCGACTTCGGCCCGACGAGCGGGCCTTCCTCGCCGCCGTCATCGACCGCGGCGAAGTGCACGCCCACCTGCTCGACTGCGACCCTGACGTGCGCGAACGGATCGCGCGGCACCCAGGCATCCGGTGGCGCGCGGAGAACGTGGCCCGGCACCTGACCGGCGGGGCGTGACCCGCTTCACGCGAACCACACAAGTTCCTAGCGTGTTCCAAACCGAACTTGAACACGGGCGGTCGATGGGGCTCGAATGGGGTCATGTTTGGACTGCTCCCCAAGGAAGACGCCTTCTTCGAACTGTTCGAGAGGGCCGCATCGAATGCACATGCCACGGCGGGCGCCCTCGTGGACATGGTCGAGCGCTGGGACGACATCGAGGAGCGCGTCCGGAAGATCAAGGACCTCGAGCACGTCGGGGACCAGATCACGCACGACACGATCGAGAAGCTGAACACCTCGTTCATCACGCCGATCGACCGTCAGGACATCCACGAGCTGATCTGCCGCCTGGACGACATCGCGGACATGATCGACACGACGGCCCACCGGATGCTCGTCTACCGGGTGAAGCAGCCGACCGTCGCGTGCAAGCAGCTCGCGGCGTGCCTGCGCCACGCGACCGGAGTGATCGTCGAGGCGATGCCGCTCCTCAGGAACATGAAGGAGGCGCCTCGCATCCGCGAGAAGTGCATCGCCATCAACCACCAGGAGAACCAGGCCGACCAACTCCTGGCCCTGGCGCTCGGCGCGCTCTTCGACAATGAACCGGACGCCCGCGAGATCCTGAAGTGGAAGGACATCTACCAGGAGATCGAGTCGGCGACCGACCGCTGCGAAGACGTCGCGAACGTCCTCGACTCGATCGTGCTGAAGAACGCCTGAGACATCGATGACCCCCGAGTGGATCGTCTGGAGCGTGATCGGGCTAGCCCTCGCGTTCGACTTCGTGAACGGATTCCACGACGCCGCGAACTCCATTGCGACGGTGGTCTCGACGCGCGTGCTGAAGCCGCAGCACGCCGTGATCTGGGCCGCGGTGTTCAACTTCATCGCGTTCCTGATCTTCGACACGAAGGTCGCCGCCACGATGGGCAAGGGCGTCGTCCATCCGGAGGGCATCACGGTCGCCGTTGCGGCGGCCGGGCTCTTCGGGGCGATCGTCTGGGACCTGATGACGTGGTGGTGGGGCCTCCCGACGTCGTCGTCGCACGCGCTCGTCGGCGGCGTCGCCGGCGCGGCGCTCGCCTACGGCGGGCCGTCGCTGCTCGTCTCCGAAGGCATCATCAAGATCACGATCTTCATCTTCGTCGCGCCCGTGCTGGGCATGCTCATCGGCGCCGTGTTCATGATCCTGACGTACTGGATCTTCCGGCACGCGCGGCACGACAAGGTGTCGAAGCTCTTCCGACGTCTGCAGCTCCTCTCGGCGGCGGCGTACTCGCTCGGCCACGGCGGCAACGACGCGCAGAAGACGATGGGCGTGATCATGCTCGTGCTGGTCACGTCCGGTCACATGTCGAAGGACGTCCACGAGATCCCCATGTGGATCGTCCTGTCGTGCCACGCGGCGATCGGTCTCGGCACCATGATGGGCGGGTGGCGCATCGTGAAGACGATGGGGCAGAAGATCTGCGACCTCCAGCCGGTGCACGGCTTCTCCGCGGAGTCGGCCGGCGCGCTCTGCCTCTACGGCGCGACGTGGCTCGGCATCCCGGTGAGCACGACGCACACGATCACCGGCGCGATCGTCGGCGTGGGCTCGACGCGCGGGCGGAAGCATGTGAAGTGGGGCATCGCAGGCCGCGTCGTCTGGGCCTGGGTCCTCACGATCCCGGCGGCCGCCGGCGTCGCGGCGCTGACTTGGTACCTGTTCGCCGCCTGCGGCTGGAAGTAGCGAATACCGAGGCGGGACAAGTTTTTGTCCCGCGCAAATCGTTCAGCAAGCAGACGCAATCGCCGCACCCGCCGGGACGTTAGAGTCCCCGCCATGCGACACCTCGTCATCTCGCTCTCCGCCCTCGCGGCCGCCGCGGTCGCGGTTCTCGCGGCAACCGCGGCGCTTCCCGCCGAAGGCCCCGCCGACACCCCGGGGTCCGTCGTCGAAGCGCCGAAGCCGCTCGATCCGCGCACGCTTCGCATCGGCGAACTCGTCCCGGACCTCGCGGTGACGCTGGCCGACGGCGCGACGTCCGCGCTGTCGAAGGCCGCGGGCACGAAGGGTCTCGTGATCGTCGCGCGCAGCGAGGGCTGCCCCGTCGGGCGCAAGCAAGCGCCGTCGCTCGCGGCGATCGAGAAGATCGCGCAGGGCGCGGGCCTCGGCGTGCTGTTCCTGAACGTCGCCCCGAAGGACGGACCCGAGGCCGCGGCGCAGGCCGCGAAGGACTACGGCTTCGCGTCGCCGTACGCACTCGACCCCGACCGCGCCGTGGCGGCGGCCCTCGGTGTCCGCACGACGACCGAGTGTTTCGTCCTCGACGCCGCCCGCACGCTTCGCTACCGCGGGGCCCTCGACGACCAAGTCGGTCTCGGCTACGTGCTCGAGGCGCCGCGGAACATGTACGTCGTGCGGGCGATCGAGGCCGTCGCGGCGGGGCGGCTCCCGCTCGTCGAGGCGACTTCCGCCCCGGGGTGCGTCGTTGAACTGCCTGCCGCGGCGAGCGCGCCGCAGAAGGCCGCGAACGCCGTCACGTGGCACAACCGGATCTCTCGCATCATCGACCGCAACTGCGTGGACTGCCACCGCGACGGCGAGGCCGGCCCCTTCCCGCTCGTCACGCGGGACGACGTCCTCGCGCAGGCCGACATGATGAAGTTCGTCGTCGAGAAGCGGTCGATGCCGCCGTGGTTCGCGGCGGCCGAGTGCGGCCCGTTCGAGACGGACCGGAGCCTGTCCGACCGGGACCGCGCCGACCTGCTCGCGTGGCTGAGGGCCGACGGCCCGCTCGGCGATGCGAAGGACGCCGCGAAACCGCTCGTCCGCGTGAAGGGATGGCGCATCGGCAAGCCCGACCTCGTGCTCGAGGGGAAGGACTTCGACGTCCCCGCGTCGGGCGTCGTCCAGTACCAGTATCAGTGGATCGAGGGGTCGAAGAGCGAGGACCGCTGGGTGAAGGCGCTCGAGGTGCGGCCGTCGTCGCCGGGCGTCGTCCACCACGTGCTCGTGTTCACGCGGACCCAGACGAAGGACCGCCGCGGCGCCGGCAAGGGCTTCTTCGACGGCGGACTCACCGGTTACTTCGCCGCGATGGTCCCCGGCGCGGACTACTTCGTCTACCCGGAGGGCATGGCGAAGAAGTGGCCCGCGGGCACCGACCTGTTCGTGCAGATCCACTACACGCCGAACGGCAAGCCGGCGAAGGACCACCCGTCGATCGGGATCGTGTTCGCGAAGGATGCGCCGAAGGAAGAGGTCCGCACGCGGGGCATCTTCGACATCGCGTTCAAGATCCCGCCCGGCGAGGAGAAGCACCCGGTCCACGGCGTGTGGACGTTCCCGCAGGCCGCGAAGATCCTCGAGTTCATGCCGCACATGCACGTCCGCGGCACGGCGTTTCGCTACGAACTCGAACTTGAAGACGGCACGAAGAAGACGATCCTCGATATCCCGCGCTACGACTTCAACTGGCAGATCGTCTACCGCCTCCGCGAGCCGATCGACGTCCCGAAGGGCGCGCGTCTCCACGCGACCGGTTGGTTCGACAACAGCGCGAAGAACCCGGCCAACCCCGACCCCGCGGCGACCGTCCGCTTCGGCGAGCAGACGAGCGAAGAGATGATGATCGGCTACTTCGACTGGGTGCCGGTGCCGGACGCTGCGGCAACCGGGAAGTAGCTCAGCGTCGCCGTAGCTTCGAAAGACGCTCCACGCCCGTCCGCAGCGTCTCGTCGCGCTTGCAGAAGGCCCAGCGCGTGAGAAACCGGCCCTCGGCCTTGTTCTCGTAGAAGGCCGTCGGCGGGATCGCCGCCACGCCGATCTCCTCGACGAGATGACGGCAGAACGCGACGTCGTCGTCCCAGCCGAGCGGGCGGATGTCGGCCATCACGAAGTACGTCCCCTCGGGCACGGTCACCGCGAACCCCGCGTCGCGCAACGCGCCGACGAGGAAGTCGCGGCGCCCGCGGTAGTCGCGGAGGAAGTCGTCGTAGTACGTGGTCGCAGTCCGCAGTGCCTCGGCCGCCGCGTGCTGGAACGGCGTCGCGACGGCGAACGTCAGGAACTGGTGCGCCGTCGCCACGGCCTTCGCGAGCGCTGCGGGCGCCGCCGCCCAGCCGACCTTCCAGCCCGTCACGGAGAACGTCTTCCCGGTCGAGTTGATCGAGATCGTCCGCTCGCGCATGCCCGGCAGCGTCGCCATCGCGACGTGCTCGCCGTCGAAGACGAGCCGGTCGTAGACCTCGTCGGTGACGCAGATCGCGTCGTGCGCGACGCACTGCGCGGCGATCTCCGTCATCTCGGCGCGCGTGAGCACGCGGCCGGTCGGGTTGTGCGGCGTGTTGACGAGCACCATGCGCGTCCGCGGCGAGAACGCGGCGGCCACGGCGCCGGGCGCCCAGCGGAAGTCCGGCGCGCGGAGCGTCACGAACCGCGGCACGCCGCCCGCCATCGAGATGCACGCGCGGTAGCTGTCGTAGTACGGCTCGAGCACGACGACCTCGTCCCCCGGCTCGACGAGCGCGAGGATCGTCGCGGCGATCGCCTCGGTCGCGCCGGACGTCACGACGATCTCCGTCATCGGGTCGTACGTCAGCCCGTGGCGCGCGTGGAGCGACGCCGCGATCGCCTCGACGAGCGGCACCTCGCCCTGCATCCGGCCGTACTGGTTCCGGTCCTCGCCGATCGCGCGCACCGCGGCGTCCTTCGCGAACTGCGGCCCCGCGAAGTCGGGGAACCCCTGCGCCAGGTTGACTGCGTGATGCTGGTTCGCGAGCCGCGTCATCTCGGTGAAGATGGTCGTGCCGAAGGACCGGAGCCGCGTGGCGGTGACGGGATCGCGCATGGAGGCGTATCCTCGCAGGCGACGGTGGAGAGCGAACGACGAAGTCCTGGCGCAGACGAACCGGCCGGCGGGGCTCGCCGCGCCTCGTCGTGCGGCGTCACGATCACGCTGACCCGCGGCCCGGAAGGGCTCCGGATCACGGTGCGGCGCGCGTGGTGGCGCGGCGAGGCGATGTGGGCGGCGCTCGTGGCCGCGTTCGCTCTCGGTGCGTCGGTCCTGACGGGGGCCGGGGCGTGGACGCTGGCGACCGCCGCCGAGCCCGTCGCGGGCGGAGTGGTTCGCGCGGTCGTCGTCGGAGTCCTCTCGGCGTACCTCCTCGCGGCGTCGATCCGGTGGGCGATCCCGTACTGGTTGTCGATCGTCGCGGGTGAGGAGGCGATCGACATCGCGGC
Organism: Planctomycetota bacterium; assembly: GCA_021414065.1. Classification (GTDB taxonomy): domain Bacteria; phylum Planctomycetota; class JAJSAM01; order JAJSAM01; family JAJVHW01; genus JAIOPE01. Next base: position 1,527 of record JAIOPE010000079.1, on the reverse strand, counting down.
ACCGACTGCGACCGGGCGCCGCGTGACGGTGTGGCGTCGCGGTGTGATCCGGACGTGGCAGAAGTCGTTCGACATGACGGACGACGCGGTCGTCGTCACCCCGGCGCGGCGCGCGGGGCTCGTCGCGTGGCTCGAAGGCATGACCCCGACCGTCGGCGTCATCGGTGGACTTCGAGTCGATGGCGCGGAAGCCGCGTGGGAGTGCCGGATCGGCCCGGGGATCTCGACGTCACTCGCCGACCGCCTCGTACGAGCTCTCGGCGGCACGGGCGACGTGCCCTGGCTGACGCTTCGGATTCCGACTTCGGGTTAACGATTTGCGCGGGACAAAAAATTGTCCCGCCTCGGTATTCAACGGTCGATGCGGGCGGCGACCTCGCAGCGGCCGTCGTCGGCGAGCACGCGGGCGCAGAAGCGTTCGATGAACTCCGCCACGTCGTCGATCCGGGCGTCGAGGGCGCCGACGATCACGTTGCTGTCCGCGACGTGGAAGCTCACGAACGCGCCGGGCGGGAGCGGGGCGCCGAGGCGGGGGAGGGCGGTCCGCGGGTCGTCGTCGCGGGGCCAGCGGAGGTTGATCTGGCCGTCGATCCACTGGACCCACAGGTCCGAGTCGGGGCGACCGTTGCGGACGACCTCGAAGGTCACGAAGGAGCGGCCGCCGGAATTCCACACTTCGGCGAGGCCCTCGCGGATCGCGTCTCGCGAACGTCGCATCGTTGAGGATGGTAGAACTGGGGCGCGCGTTCGACGCACATCCCACGGAGACTTCGATGCAGACCCCTCACACGAACTGGCCCCGCCGCGCCCGCGTCGGGGTCGTCGGCCTCGCCGCGATCCTCGGCCTCGGTGCCTGCGCGCAGGACGGGCCCTACCGCGCGCCGAAGCCCCACGCGAACGCCCCAGTCGTCGTCGAGCCGTCAACGCCCTCCGACACGCAGCCGACGTCGTCCACTCCCGACCCGCTCCCGCCGCGTCCCGTCGTGCCGCCGCAGGCGTCCGGCGAGAACGCGAAGAACTACCTCACGTACATCGTGAAGGTCACCGGCATGACCTGCCCGTTCAAGTGCGTCCGCGAGGTCAAGGAGCAGTTGCTTGCGGTCGAGGGCGTGCTCGACGTCCAGATCGACTACGACCACGCGAAGGTCACCGTGAACGTGCGCCCCGGCACCGACCCGGAGACGCTCGTCGCCGGGCTGAAGACGCCGTACGCCGGCCGGTTGCTCTGATCGCGGCGTCGGCGCGGACGGGCGTCGTTCCTAAGACGGGCGTCGCTCCTGCGACGGGCGTCGGACCCCGGCGCGATACTCGGCCTCACCATGGCGGTGAGATGGCTGCGAACACGGCGTTGACATGGCGGTGAAGAAGCTCGGCCGCGGGCTCGGGGCGCTCGTCGAGCTGCTCCCGGCCTCGGACGACGGAACGGCGCGGGTCGGCGAGACCGTCCGCGACGGTGCCGCCGCGTCGGTGCTCTCGCTGTCAGGGCGGTCCGTCGAGGAGTACTTCCGCGCGGCGTCGCCGACACCG